>JANTGG010000008.1 GCA_024763035.1 Desulfocapsa sp.
TTGATAAAAGCAGTGTTGTCTTCAAGAGCTTCAGTGATGACCCGCAGATGAGCTGGTTTCATGATAACGTCCAGTACGCCAAGGCTGTTTTCATCGTTCCTCAGATGCTGAAAGCCGGTTTCTTCCTTGGCGGCTCCGGCGGTTCCGGCACACTTCTTTCACGCAACATGAAGACTGGAACCTGGGGATACCCGGTTTTCTATACCATGGGCTCCGTTTCCTTTGGTCTGCAAATCGGTGGTGAAGCTTCTGAAATCATTTTGATGGTTATGACTGATAAGGGAATGGACTCACTCCTGACAACCTCCTTTAAACTTGGTGCAGATGTCACCGTTGCCGCCGGTCCGGTCGGTGCAGGTGCAAAAGCCGCCACAGCAGATATCCTTGCCTTTGCCCGTTCCAAAGGGGCGTTTGCAGGTGTATCTATTGAGGGGGCAGTTATCAAGCCCCGCGACAGCTGGAATTCCAGTTATTACGGACAAGCTGTAACACCTGCTGATGTTGTCATCAGGCAAAAGGTCACAAACCCCCATGCCGACCGACTGCGTGCCATTGTTGCCAAAAACAGTATCCAGCAAAAAACAAAAGTACAGTACTGATGCTGCTGAACCGTCAGTAAGTCAGACACCAAATCTTCCCGTGACACTTCTGCAGGAATACTATATCCTGCAGAAGTATTCACATTGTATTCTCAATTTTTATTTTCATGTTGCATCAGTTTACTTCTATCTTACTGATATGGAAACACTCTTATGACCTGTTATTTTAGACTTATTACCCTCTTCCTTGGCGCCTGCATTACTTTAAGCGGCTGTTCCACTGACAAAAAAAACGAACAGCAGACTCCAAAAGCTCCACCTCCACTTCCTGTGGAAACGATCACTGTCCAAAAAGAAAAGGTTCCAATATGGCTGGAATACACCGGCAAAACTGAAGCCACTCAACGCATTGATGTGCGGGCTCGTGTTTCCGGAACACTTGAGCAGGTCCTTTTTAAAGACGGTGAAGCGGTAAGCAAAGGACAAAAACTGTTCACAATCGAAAAAGACACCTACCAGGCAGCGGTGGACCAGGCGAAAGCAAAGCTTGAACATGACCAGGCGTCACTTTCCCTCGCCATAACAGATGTGGAACGCTATAAACCCCTTGTTGCAAAAGATCTTGCCCCAAGAGCCACCCTTGACCAATACAAGGCAAAAGTTAATGAATTACAAGCTATCATTAAATCTGACCATGCGGCAATTCGGGAGGCGGAACTTACCCTCAGCTACACTGATGTAGTCGCTCCTGCATCAGGGCGAGCCGGCCGCAGGCAAGTGGATATTGGCAATATCGTCGGTTATGGTGAGCAGACACTCCTCACCACCATCATCTTTGACGATCCCATGTACGCCTATTTTAACCCCAGTGAAGAAGATTTCCAAATCATGCGGCAGCACAAGACTGAACAGGTCATGCCTGCAAAAATCCGCATTCCGGACAACCGTAGTAACCTGATCACACGTGAAGCCTACAGCGGAAAAGTTGATTTTGGTGACAACAGGGTTGACCGCATGACCGGTACAATCACCATGCGTGCCATAGTATCAAATAAACAGCATGATCTTCTTGAAGGAACATTTGTATATGTGAACGTCTTTGTTACAGACAAAGCCTCGTTTCTGATGATTCCCCCGGGAATTGTGCTGGAAGATCAGCAGGGCAGTTTTGTGTATGTCGTTGACAAAAACGGAAAAGCAGAACGCAAAAATATCAAACGCGGCTTTGAATCCCGCTTTTATCTTGCCGTAAACGAAGGACTCGAAGACGGTTCCCGTGTTATTATCTCCGGTCTGCAGAAAGTCAGTCCCGGACGTGCTGTAACCGCCAGGGATGTCACGGAGACAAAAGGTGTGCAAGCTGTTATGAAACAGCAGGACATGGACGGAGAGCAATAATCATGCTTTCAATCTTTTTCATTAAACGCCCCATTTTTGCCATGGTCATTGCCCTTATGACTGTGATCGCCGGAGCTGTCTGTATTGTTATTCTTCCTATACAGGAATACCCGGAAGTAACTCCGCCAACGGTTGTCGTTTCTGCAAATTATGTGGGAGCTGACGCATATACGGTGGAAGAGACTGTCACCCGCCCCCTTGAAGCCCAGATAAACGGTGTTCAGGGAATGATCTATATGAATTCCTCCTCCACCAGTTCCGGGACAGCGAGTATCACCGTCTATTTTGAACCGGGATATGATCTTGACATAGCAACCGTGGATGTGCAGAACCGGGTTGCCATGGCAACGCCGCAGCTGCCCTCAGAGGTCAGACAGCAAGGCGTAATTGTTGACAAACAATCACCGTCCATTGTCTGTTTTGTCGGCATCACCGGTGACGAGCGCTACGATGATAAATTTTTAAGTAACTTTGTAAACATAAATATTCTGGACGAACTGCGCCGCATTCCCGGTGTCGGAAAAGCCGACAATATGGGAGAGAAAAAATACTCCATCCGGGTCTGGCTTGATCCTGACCGCATTAAATCTCTTGGCTTAAGCCCGTCAGCTGTCATCGCCGCCATTCAGTCTCAGAACAGGCAGGCGGCAATCGGACGTATTGGTGCAGCCCCGACCTATGAGAACCAACAGGTTGAATTTGTTCTGACCACGGACGGACGACTGTCCGGTGTCAAAGAATTCGAAGACATTGTTATCAAGCATAAAGATGACGGCACACTGGTCTATTTAAAAGATGTCTCCCAGGTGGAACTCGGCTCGGAGAAATACGACTGGAACGCCCTGATCAATAAAAAGCAGGCGGCACTGGTCGGTATTTATCAGCTTCCCGGTTCCAACTCACTGCAGATCAGACAGGCAGTCACCGAAAAGATGGAAGAGCTCAAAGCCCGTTTTCCCGACGGTGTGGAATACTCAATCCCCTATGACACGACACTTTTTGTTGAAGTTGCCATCGAAAATGTTGTGGAAACCCTCATCGTAGCTGTGGTGCTTGTTATTCTCACCATCCTTCTTTTTCTCGGCTCCATCCGCCCCACAATTATTGCAACCATTGCTGTCCCCGTATCACTTATCGGCACATTTGCGGTGCTGAAAGCCGCTGGATTTTCCATTAATTTCCTCACCCTCTTCGGACTGATCCTTGCCATCGGTATTGTTGTTGATGATGTTATTCTGGTTGTTGAAAACGTAGAACGGCTGATGATGGAAGAGCCGGATCTCACCATCCCGCAGGTTGTGAAAAAAGCAATGCTGCAACTCACAGGTCCTATCATTGCCACTACTCTGGTGCTTGTCGCTGTTTTTGTACCGGTCTCTTTTATGCCCGGTCTGACAGGTTCCATCTACCGGCAGTTTGCTCTCACCATCAGTTTTTCCGTACTTATCTCTTCTGTAAATGCCCTCAGTCTGTCCCCGGCCCTTGCCGCCATTCTGATCAAACGGGGAAAGGAAGGAAGCCAGAAATTCATTCTGTTTCGCTGGTTTGACACCTTCTTTGACCGACTCACCGATATATACACAACGATCGTCAACTTCCTTATACGTATTCGATATCTTGTCGTCCTTGTCTTCTGCGGACTGCTGTTCGTCACCTATTTTATGTTCAAGCTCATTCCCACGGGTTTTGTTCCGGAAGAAGATAAAGGGGCTTTAATGGTCATGTTCAACCTGAAACCGGGTTCGTCCATCGAAAAAACAGCCGCTGTACGCAGAGACTTTGAGGATATTCTCCTGGATATTCCCGGCATTAAAGACCTGGTCGTAATCGATGGCTATAATATTCTTTCATCAAGTCTTGATGCCAGTGCCGGAGCGGGTTTTGTTTCCCTGCTGCCATGGGAAGAACGAACATCTCCCGACCTGCAGGTAGATGCCATTATCCGTGCAATTAATATCAGGGGACAAGCCATCACCGATGCCAATGTTGTGGCATTTAACATTCCCGGAATCCCGGGTCTTGGAACGGTCGGTGGTTTCGACTTTCGCCTGCAGGATTACCTCTCTGGCGATCTGAATACTTTTGTGGCTTACTCCAATCAGCTGATCGCCGCTGCCAATAAGGACCCTCGTATCGGAATGGCTTATACCACCTACGCCCCCAACTATCCCATGCTCAGTGTGGATGTGGATAAAAAGAAGGCCGCTGCCCTTGGTGTTGAGATGTCCGAGTTGTACTCCACCATGCAGGCATACTTTGGTTCATTTTATGTGAACGATTTTAGTAAATACGGGAAAGTTTACCGCGTATTTGTACAGGCTGACAAAAAATTCCGCAGCGACGTAAAAGATATTGATCAGCTCTTTGTGAAGAACTACAAGGGGGAAATGGTTCCCCTTTCCACCCTTGTTAAAGTTACATTTGAAACCGGCCCCCAGAATCTGACACACTATAATATGTACCGCTCCATCACCATTAACGGCGGTGCTGCTCCCGGCTACAGCTCAGGACAGGCAATGAGTGCCATGCAGGAAATTTCCGCAGAAGTACTGCCTCCTTCCAAAACATTTGGCTTTGACTGGTCGGGTATGTCCTACCAGGAAATGCTCGCCGGCAACATGACCATTTATGTTTTTTCCTTTGCGATTATCGCTGTCTACCTGTTTCTCTGTGCCCAGTTTGAAAGCTGGGTGCTGCCTATTATGATTCTGATCCCTGTTCCCCTGGTGATGCTCGGTGCCTTTATCGGACAGTTTTTGACCGGCATTGAGAACAACCTCTTCGCCCAGGTCGGACTAATCCTTCTTATTGGTATGTCCACCAAGAATGCCATTCTTATTATTGAGTTCTGCAAGGAACAGCGTGAAGAAGGGGTATCGATCCTTGAATCGGCACAGACTGCCGCCAAGCTGCGGTTCCGCCCCATTATGATGACCATCATCTCCTTTCTTCTCGGCACACTGCCCCTTGCCATGGCCACCGGGGCTGGAGCTGTCAGTATGCGTTCCATCGGCGTTGTTATAGTGGGAGGGATGATTGCAGCAACATTTGTTTCCTCCCTTTTCGTCCCTGTCATCTACGTGCTTCTTGAAACACTGCGTGAAAAATTTGTCAGTGTTGAGGATGAGGTTCGCCAGAAGAATATGGTTTAACCCGCTCAGGTGATTTTTTCTTTTCATGGTATTGCTATGCAGCTTTTTAATAAAACATTTCTTTTTATAACATTAGTCTCTTTTTTATCCTGTTCTCCCCTTGCCGCAAGTGGTGAACCTCCCCAAAACCCGTCTGCAGCACCCATTCTGGGACTTGAAGATTTTATCCATATCGGCCTGCAGAACAACCCGGCAATTACCGCGGCACGCAGCCGGATACAGGCAGCAGAGGGAAAACGTACCCAAGCAAGAAGCGGGTACCTGCCGCAGCTTTCCGCATCAGGTGAAACAGCCCACCTGGAACAAATCGATGTGGATACCGATGGCAGCAATGATGTAATGAGCGGGGTGGTCTCTGCCCGCCAGCTCATTTTTGATTTTGGTAAAACCACCGGTGCAATCTCAGCATCAGCCTACAATATAGAATCGGAAAAAGCTCAGTTGAACAGCGTCGGGGCAGAACTGGTATACCTTATCAAAGCCGCATTCTACAACGTTATCGCCGACACGTATCTTATTCAGGTGGCAAACGAACAGGTACACAGTTATCAGATGCAGTATGATCGGGCTGGTGAATATTTTAAAGCCGGAGTACGCTCCAAAATCGATGTTACCAACGCCCAGGTGGAGTTGAACAACGCCAACCTCCAACTTTTACAGAGTCAGTTTGCCCTGAAATCAGCAAAAGTTACACTCGAACGCCTCATAGGTGTCAAACCCGCAAACGGAAATTATCTGCTTCAAAGCACCGACAGTGACCTGAAAGAGTTCGTAACCCTCCTCGATCCCCTCCCTGCGACTCTCACAGAAATGTTGCACACGGCTTCTCTGCAGCGTCCCGACCTGAAACAGGCACAGGAACAGATTCACTCTGCAGAATCCACTGTCAGCCAGAAACAGGGAGAATACTGGCCGGAGATTATGGCAAAAGGCTCGTATAACACTTATAATACCGAGCACGACACGCCCTTTCTTATGGATCAATGGCAGGTAAGCATTGGAATCGACTGGCAGTTTTTTTCTGGATTACGTACAAAAGGAGAAGTCGCAGAGGCGAAATCGAATCTTCGCGCCACTCGTGCTCAAAAACGTGACAGGGAACTCCTCAGCATACAGGAAGTGACCGACAGTTATTATCTTGCCGAAGAAAAACGTGCATCCGTCTTTCTTGCTGACAAAATCCTCAAACTGGCAGAAGAAAATATGGAGCTCGCCGATGAACGCTACAAGACCGGACTCGGCGACATGATTGAATTCAACGATGCTCAGGTTCGGCTCACACAGGCGAGAAGCAACCTGGTAACCACCTTTTTTGCCTACAATACTGCACTCGCCCATCTCGACTTTGCTGTGGGTATCTATCCCGATCTTTCACTTAAGCAGGAACAGTAAGCCTGCTGTATACAGAAACCTTATGTTCTCCGGTAAGCATACACCTGCTCGTATCACCAGATTTTTTGTTTTGCTTCTTTTGGCAGTGCTCTTCTTCGGCTGCAGTAAATCAGGTATTGTCGTGCAGCCCCCTTCTGCAAAAGTGACTAAAAACGAATGTGTTATCCTCCTGCACGGTCTTGCCAGAAGTCTCAACTCCATGAGTTCCCTGCAAAACAGACTCGCCCTTGAAGGATATGACACCGTAAATCTTGGCTACCCATCAACTGAGGAAACCATTGAGGCCATCGCCTCAGAACATCTGCCGGAAGCCATTGCAGAGTGTCAAAAGTTGAATCCGGAAAAAATTCATTTTGTCACCCACTCCCTTGGTGGAATCGTCCTGCGACAGGCACTGAAAAACACACGTCCAGACAAGCTCGGAAGAGTGGTGATGTACAGCCCGCCGAATAAAGGCAGTGCAGTCACTGACAGGTTGAAGGATTGGTGGATATATTCCTGGCTCAACGGTCCTGCCGGGCAGCAGCTGTCCACTTCTCCCGATTCCCTGCCCAACCGGTTAGGTCCTGTTGACTATCCTGTGGGCATCATAACCGGAGACCGTTACGCCTTCTTTGATGCCTGGTTTTCCACCATTCTTCCCGGTAAAGATGACGGCAAAGTCTCTGTTGAACGCGCAAAACTTGACGGAATGAGCGATTTTCTCGTTGTCCATGAAAGTCATCCCTTTATCATGAATGCTGAATATGTCCATGAGGAAACCATTTATTTTCTCGCCCATGGTTTCTTTATGCATCAGAAGACACCCCCTCCACCCGCTTCCGGAGCAGACTGGTTCTCCTTTACAAGCCATTGATTCTGCCAATGCTTTCTCTTAGACACATATTCTCCCTGTTTCTGCTCATGCTGCTTTTCTGCGGCTGCCAGCCAAAGGTCTATTTGATGCCGCCTCCGGTGGCAATCAATCTGGATTCCAACCTCTTTGAAGTTAATCCGGACAATACAGACGAGAATCTTCTATACACTCTCTATGCTACCAACAGAACTCCATATAATACCTTTGACAACTCCCGGGGATATACAATATTTCCTTCCAAGACACTCAGGTTCGGCTATGTGGTTTTCAGTGTTGGCGATGACGATATGAGTTGGGATGACCTGTACCGGCAATCTCTTTTAAATAACCGCGACAACGACCTCCTGCTCACCAAAAGATTTGTCCGGGAATCCACCCTGTACAAAAAAGAAGACCCTCCTGAAAAAACATCCCATCGTGGAGAAGGCTTTTTTGATCAGATCAATTCAATCCTGGACATGAATATTGATAAAGATATTACTGTTTATGTACATGGTGCAAACTCAAACTTCTACCGTGCCACCGCCCAGGGTGCCCAATATTATCATTACACAGGGCATAACTCCATTGTCCTCACCTACTCCTGGCCGTCTGCCGAGAGTCTGCTCAGATACGACACTGATGTTCTCCACGCAAGTCAGTCTGTTGAGTCCTTTGCAAAAATGCTGGAGATTCTTGCCGATCAGACCAACGCTGTCAATATTCACATTCTCTCCTACAGTGCAGGTGCACGACTCGTTGCCCCGGCCCTGGCTTTTCTCAGCGACCACTTTCCAGGGAAAACCAAGGAGGAGATCAAGAAAATACTTCGTATCGGTGAAGTCTATTTCGCCGCTCCAGACACCCCTTTTCAACCATTTATCGAGAAATATCTCAAGTTCAGGGATATCGTCAAGCGAACCACCATCAATCTCAACAGCAGCGACTCCGTTCTTCTCCTTGCCGCCTTTCAAGATGGCATGTCAAGACTGGGGAAACCAGATTTACAGGAACTCAATGAAAAAGAAACGAAAACGCTTATTGCCGCCACACAGCTGCCGTCACTGAATGTCATCGATCTTAAAAAATCAGCGGCATTAAATATTGGCAGGGCTCACGATTCCTGGTATAGCCATTCCTGGGTCAGTAACGACCTCCTGCTTCTTTTCCTTTACAACATCCCTCCGGAAGAACGGGGACTTGCTGCACATATTTCCGAAAACGGTGCAAAAACATACTATTTCCCGGATGACTACGACCAGAAAATAACTAAAATACTCTCAAACCTCAAAGCGCTGCCGGAAGAAGAACTTCTTCACACTGAACAGAAAGAACTATGAAATCAACAGGAACTCTGTCCAAACGTATTATCTTTCTGCGCCTGCTGGCTGGACTGCTCTTTTTCTGTATTCTCTTTACTGCCTGCAGTATTTATCTGCTAAAAAGGGGCATAACGGTCAACTCATTCACCATTGCCCACACCTCTGTGACATCATTTTCTCTGATATGGAAGGAAAAGCTTGAGCTCTCCATAGACACCCTGACCATTAGTGCCAGAGCAGAAACTAGAGACAACACCGTATCGGGAAGATCATTTTCCGGAAAAGATCTTATCACCGCCTTTAAAGCTGCATCTGTCTTTTCCAAAGTTTCCATCGATACACTCCAAACAGGTTCTCTCACCGGATCTCTGTATTTCGACCAGACCGATCCGGACGCCCCCGGCTCTTTCACTGTTCAGTCCGATGACTTTTCTTTGCATTCATCCCTCTCCCTCGAAGAAGACAGCCTGCTGATTGATGTTACCGGCGTCGAAATAAAACCCTTTCAGGCTGTTGCATCAGGAAAAATCCGTGTTGATACCCAACAGGAGATTATTACAGCAAAATTTACCGGAGATATTGCCCAAACCTTTCCCGTACGTATGGAACTCAGGGCGGACAGGAAACAGCTCACGTTTTCAGGCAGCGAAAACGGAAAAATCACCACCATCACTCCCCTCGTTGATCTCTTTGGGCTCGACCACAATATTCAACGCTGGATCACCGATTATCTCAGCGGCAGCCGCTATAACCTGAAAACATTTCACGGGACGATACCCTGGAATGATCCCCTCGCCATTTTAAACACCCTGTACGCCGAAGTCCGGGTTGATGCCTGCGAATATACTTTCGCCCCTGGTCTTGAAGCCATAAAAACAGCGTATACAGATGTTGTATTCAGTGAAGGGGTACTTGCCATCACCCCCCATGAATCAAGCTTTTATGGACAAGATGGTGAAAAGAGCTGGCTGGATATCGATTTCAACGATCCTGATGCCATCATTCTCACCGCTTATATTATCACCAATGCCCGGGCAAATTCAGACATTCTCACCCTGCTGAACTATTATGATATCCCCCTTCCCTTTAAACAGACCCGTGGAAAAACAGACACCAACCTCACCCTTGCCATAAATCTCAATGATACCATTGTCACCGCTAAAGGACTCTTTGTCATTAACGACGGGGAAATTGAGGAAAATCAAAAACGTTACGGTGTAAAAGGAGTACGGGTAAGTCTTGTCGACAGCTTGATTACCATCGAAGACGCAACTCTGCATTACGGCAACTTTTTTGATGCCAGAGTAAACGGCATATTCGATGCGGCGAAGGCAACGGGTGACATACGCATTCAACTGCAGAAACTGCAGATTCAAACCAAAAAGTTGACCTTACAACTGGATAACAATAAAGAAGAGCCCACAATTATTTATCATATAGAGCCCGGGAAGAACTCCCTCTCTGCCACCCGTTCCTACTGGCGACTGGATAAAAGCAAACTGGAGCTGGCTGCATTCAGCACTCCTTTTTCCTACACAGAATATGCCGGCAACCTTCCTCCGACTCTGCTGACATTTCCCATGGGCGTTTCAGCAATGATCTCCGGTCCCTTTTCTTTTAAGAAAAATTCAGGAACAATCAAATGTGATATTCTCCACTATGATATCAACAACATTCGATTAGCAGGCAAAAATTTGCCCGTTGAACTGAAATATAGAGACAAACTGCTCACCATTCATAGTATGGAACCAAGCAAATGGACCATAGGCAACAAAACTTTCTCCCTTTCTCCCCATGTCACGACATACAAAAACAATGTACTCACCACTGAAAAAGCCCATATCAGCTATGCTGATTTTTTTAATACTGATATCCTCAACTTCCGTTATGATCTTGAAAAAAATGAAGGAAAACTGAGTGTTGACAATCTGAGTATCAAAAACAAATCCATGGGAAAACTGATAAGCAATGGAAATGAACCGGTTGAATTAACCATCAGCAGTAAAGATAAGCACCTGAGCATCTCTGTTCCAGACATTGCATTTACCTTTACAACAGGTGACAACGACAGCTGGTCTGCAGAATTGACAGATCTTTCCCAAATCTCTCCGCGCTCAGAAATCCTCCAGAAATTCGGAATAGAAACCGGAAATATCGCCGTTTCCTCCATGAGTCGTCAGAAACCTTACAGCTTCACAGCAAATATCACCCTGCCCTATGCACTCCTGTATCAGGATCAAAAAGCCGTAAACCAGATTACTGCAACAGGTGAAATAACAGATAGCAGAGTAAATGCGACAATCAACGATTCGATCGATGTACAATATGACAAGGAACTGAAGATCACCTCAAAAGATATTGCCTACAACATTCCCGGGATTACCAGCTTTATACAATCCCTGATAAAACAGGATGCTGACACGACGCCGGAAACACCTGCCCTTGCTGTAACTTTTGAAGCTGAGAACTCTGCCCTCGTTATAAACGACCAGCGAAGACTCCTTGCTGACAACATCCATTACGATAATATGAATGCTCAGAAAGCTATCATTCTCACCCATGCCGATGGAGAGATAAAAGCTGACGTTGTCGGAAAGAACTTCTCACTCCTTGGGGAAAATCTTAATGATGCGTTTATGGATGCACTCTTTCCCGGAGCTGCATTTAGCGGGGGAACAATGTCTGTTGTTGCAGACGGTTCATTTACCGACTGTTCAGTACTTGTGAAAATAGAAAAAACGACACTTAAGGAATTTCGCTTAATGCACAATGTGCTCGCACTCCTGAACACGATACCCGCTCTTATCACCTTTTCGCTTCCTGAATTTGACACCAATGGACTCCCCATCAATTCGGGAATAATCGGTTTCAAGTTGAAAGACGGACTTGCCCAGCTGGAGACACTTCTGGCCAAATCCCCAGTATTCACACTTGCCGGCAAAGGGTGGGTGGATTTAAACAAGAAAATACTTGATATTGATGCAAACATTATAACCAAGGCAGGTGCAAACATCAGCCATATCCCCCTGGCAGGATTTATTCTGGCTGGCGATGAGAAACGCCCCTCAATCACCCTGAAGATTTCCGGCGACCTGACAGACCCGAAGGTGACAACTTCAGCATTCAAAAAAGTCACCACCATGCCTTTTGCCATCCTGTACCGGACATTAACCCTGCCTGCCCACCTGATTCGATCAATGGGTAATGGGGAAGAAACAGAAGAATAGATTTACCCTGCAGGAAACTTCTTCTCCACACTCTCCCCCCTTGACATTTCCGCTCATCTCCCCCAAAAGCCCCAGGATAACTTGTCAATATCACATTCATCTTTATCACAGTTCTGGGATATCACCTCGGTCATATAATAAGGTATCGGCTCAGTTATTTTTCTCGCTTGCTTCCATGATAATAATTGACCGCCCTTCGGCATTGGACATCGTTGGGAATTTCTTCAGTTGTTTTCTGTCGTTGGATCCTGCTCGAATGGGAATGGCAACAACCTTGCCCTTGGATTGCCCGTCTGTGGTGGTGGTCACAAACAGGTTAAGGTAGCTGATCCCTTCAACATCAACCAGCAACTCAAAGGTCAGCCTTTCTTCATCGCCAATTTCCATGATCCCAAAATCCCTTCCAGTTTCTCCAGGAGAAATAATAGTCAGTCCGGGATCACTGTTCCAGCGAATCGACATTGTGTCAACATGTCGTTTGTTCAAAACTCCAACCTCAACAAGGCAAGAATCACCAGGTTGCAGCTTTTGCAGATTTTGCAGATTTTGAACGATAGAGATTTCCACAGCAGCGTTTCCTTTACCGCTAAGGATTGCAGAGGAGGTAACATGTTGTATTTTTTCACTGTGAGACAGCGTTGGAAGGGTGAGAAAGATTGCCAGACACCAAAGGGGAAATATGTTTTTCATTATTTTCTCCAGGTCAATTTAAGGTCAGGGTCATCTCTGCACATCGAAATGCAGTAGAGGAGTTATAGTCGTTGAGTACTCCCACGTAGGTTCCAGGATCAAGATCAACCGTCAGTGTTTCAAGATCATTTGTCCCCATGTCCCAGGCCTTAGCCTGCTGAATTCCCTGGTGATAGAGATAAATATCAGGATCCATTCCGTCAACACCGTTAGGATTTGCGGCAATTGAATACGAGCCGGAACTGCCAACAGTAAAATAAAAGAATCTCTTATTTGTCAATTTGTTTGCGGTACCCGCAGCATCGCTCACACAAAGGTTTGAGGGGATGCTGCTCAATTCAACATACACAGGGAGCATGGTCGAATAACCGCCGTTATTGGTCTCGGTTGCTGTTGAGTCAAATGCATCAACAGCCTGCGACGTTATCTGTTCCCCAGTTAGCAGGTTGTTAATTCCAGATGAATTTATCAAATTCTCACTTTTTAAATAATGGGCAAACGAGAAAATAGTCGTAAAAGCATTTGTGGATTTTTGACTCCCTGTCAGAACATCATAAATGGGCTTAAAGCCCATGCTGACTGTATCAACTCCATCATTATTTGTATCAAAAATGTCATAGAGAATTGCTTGAATGGATGCCTCACTAAACCAGCCTTCGGCACTTTCGTCAAAACTGTTATCCTCGAGGTCAAAAGTGAATCCACCGTTCTGGCTGCTCCCGTAGGTATCAATATAGTATTGATTGTTCATAATCATTCCGGAAATGGCGTTGCCAAAACCCTCGCTAAATGCAACTCTGGGGTCAAGCTTATCCCCGTTACTATGAGGACCGCCAATACTGTCCGCACGGGAAAAATTGTTTTCAAAATAGTGTCCCCACTCATGTGCAATGACATGATCGTCATACTCGTCGGTGTCAGTATTGGCTTTGCCGAGGATATAGAGTTTTCCATCTGTGCTGTAATGTGAGGCAACGATCTGACCATTGGCAATATCTCCAGAAGCAGTGGTATTATTAACGCTCCAGTTTATTTCAAGAGGGGGCATGTCAATCGTTGCCGCTGATTGTACCATCAATACCGCTCGATAGACAGTATCAAGGATGGCAAAAGGAGCTGCAACTCTGGTGCTGGTGTAAGATGTTCCACCCCAGCCACTGTCTGCGTTCAGGTTTTTGGTTAATTGTGTTTTTGCGTCAACAACATCAAAGGGACTGCTCTGCATGGTATAAAGAGCACGGTTGTTTGTATTATCAACAACCTGAAAGTCATAGGTGGGGCTGGTTGTTCGCTGCAGGCGGGCGGAGACACGGAGTACCACACCAGTTGCAACAGGAACCTGAAGCTTATACATTCCACTGCTGTCAGTAACTGTGGAGGCAACAGCACTATTATTAACAATGGCTTCTATAAGAACTCCACGGGCAGGTGCCTGGCGAGTATTCTCATAATCAAGTTTTACAGGAATCACTGCCGGCACAATATCAAATGTGACCTGCCCTTGAATATTCGAACCACCATTGCCACCTAACAGCAGGCTTACTATGGCCGGTAAAGCAGGTACAGTTGCTCCGTTGACCACTCCCCCGGAAATCAGGATGAAGGTTATTGACAGCACCATTGAACTGTACAACAATTTTTTCATGACGTTCTCCTTTAACGCACTACAGATAATTTCCCGGTGTGTTCGGTTCTCTGTTTTTTTGCAAGATAAAGTCTGCTTAGTGCCTTGCCCCTATAAACCTGCTATAAAAACATGACGTTCCGCGTCAATTTTAAAAAGAGTTTCACAACTTCTTAATTTGTTTCAGACAGTTTCTGCAAAATAAAGATTGCTTCACCCAGATCAGCTTTGCCGTTGTCATTTATATCATTGTCTAAATTAAACGGCTCCTGCAGGGCCCCGCCGATGAGGGCTTGCAAGATAAGGATCTCATCACCTAAATCGACCGTTTTATCGCCATTTAGATCTCCGGGAATAATAGCTGGTTCTGACAAAAGATTGATAGAGAGGGGGGTGTCGGTTGGTATTGCTATATTGGTGGCGGTAGTAGGTTGATACCCGGTTTTATTAAAAGTAAGGTTATAAAGCCCTGCAGGCAGGTCCAGGTTGAAACAACCATCCCCAGCACTAATTCCTTCGGTAGTATATACCTTTGAGTTGGAAGTGCCCACTGCCAGGATAGCTGTATTGTCCAAAGCGATATTGTTGGAACTGATTGTACCGTTTAATGGAGAAAATGGTGGAAAATCGGTTAAAGAGGGAGTGACGATTCGAAGGTCGTAAATAGTCCCAGGTCCTGATACCAGTGGATCCTGATGGCTTACTCTGATGTAATACACACCGTCCAGCAGGCAATCCCAGGTCATGACAACAGGGTCTGGCATATTGTTGATAGCCAGTTTGCTTGCCACAGGTGTGTTTATATCATCGCCTTGGTACAGATCGATTTTTGTGATCATATCGGGACCCTGGTTGGTCACCTCGATGTCGTAACTCTTCCCGATCTTTCCGAAGAATTTTCCCCAGTCCGAATCTCCCGGTGCATGGATGGTATGGTGCTGGGCCAGTTGTCTGTTGATTATCACCGGTGTTGCCGAACTTGGCTGGTCATCGTCTTCGTACTGATCCGGACCGGTAAAAGAGCGGATAATCCTTGCTGTTTGCTGCCAGCGGATAGCACTGCCGTCTCTTTCGCCAGTTACCTGGTAAGAGATTGTGTAGGTCCCTTGCAGGGTGAAGCCAGTATATTCAGCTTCATATCTATTGTTCGTTTGTGAGAAAATGAGTGGCACTGTAATGATCTCATTTTCAGCAGCCTCAGATGTCGCCGCTGTATAGTCGGGAGGTATAATCAAGGCAGAGACATCGGTGATTTGGATATTTGATTCCAATTCAAGCCAAAGAGTGGAACTGTCATCATCGATTAACAATTGGGTCCCTGGTATGGCGGCTATGCGGGCCAGTGAAGCTCCTGAGTCTGTAATGATTCCCCGGCCAAGACGTCGACCTGCCATATGGATGTAATCAAGGTCACCATTGGCGATTCCATCACCATTGGTGTCCAGCCGTGGCTGCTGGATAGTTGACATCATATTTAAGCCTTTAGTGTAGGCTTGAAAGATGTCGGCACCATGGTAATAAGACTGCCAGAAAGAGTAGGAGAATGAATCTTCTCCGTTATTGTGAAGCATGGAATCCTGGTTTGCCGTACTACTGGTGATGGCTACACGGCTGAAATCTGTATTGTTGGGGACTGTGAAAGGTTCTATGAACGATCCGGAAAAGCAGGCATCGTATACAACAACCACCCGTCCTGGAATAACCGCCTGAAGGTCGTTCAGCCAACCTGCAAAGGTGTCAGCATCCAGAATTTCTCCGTCACCATTGATTTTGAACGTATCGAAGCTGCCGTGGCCGATCATATACACAACCAGGTCGTCAGCATCCGCAGCCCAATTGTTGATGGCGTATTGCAGGGCTGCCAGGCTTGTTCCGGCATCTCTGTCTTCCTGCCCGTCGTTATAAATATCGACAGATTCAGGAGCCAGATAATAGATGCTTTCTGTTGGATCGTACCCCTGCCAATCCAAAGCTGTGTAGGCCTGTTCTGCATTCTTTTTAATTGCTTCACTATGAAGGATATCCCCCCCATATGCTGCAACGATAATCGCTTTGGAATTGGGTTTTTCCTTGGAAAAACTCATGCCACCGATCAGCTCCTGACTGGTATCGCTGGTGAAAGCCCTGAGTGTATAATGACCAGCAAGGGCTGTTGAAGGTAGGTGGCGGTGATCGTGGTGGAGCTGTCAGTCGCCAGATTGGGTCTGAAAATTTCAACAGGTACAGGGAGCAAAACAAGACCGTTGCCGCCATCTGCCATAAAGGCAGTATCTCCTGCTATATATAGTCCTTTCGAGGATCCGGGAGTAGCTACGGTGCCAATGCGGTTTGGTTCTGCCGGGATACTGACATCGATGGCCTGCAGGCCAAAATCGGCATTTGCTATATATATCAAGTTATTATCTATGTGCAGAGCCTGAGGGGATCCTCCCAAAAAGAAGGTACTGACACGGAGTGGGGAGGTTGGGTTGCTGATGTCGAGAATATGAAGGCGGAGGTTGTCGAGAACATAAGCCATATTATTGTTGATGACTACATTCGTAGTTAAAGACATGCTATCGGTGAATTGGCCGGCCAAGCTTGGCGAGCTTTGATTAGTGATGTCAACAATCTGTAAACCATTGCCACCTGCTGCTACATAGGCAAAGTCACTGCTTACTGCGATGTCTCTGGCTGAGCCACCGGGGATTGGTAGGGAGCTGAGGAGCGTTGGCTGATCAGGGATGCTGATGTCGAAAATGTGAAGAGAGTCACCGTCAGAGACATAGACCGAATCACCCTTAACAACCACGCTTGTTGGATCACCGGATACAGGGATAGTATCAAGGAGCTGTGGGGTGTCCGGGGTACTGATGTCAACAAGCTGCAGGTCACCTGCCGTAATGTAGAGATAATTTCCGGAAAGAGCCAGATCCGTTGCCCACCCTGGAAGTTCCAGGGAGCTACGAATTTCTGGTTTCTCTGGTGTGGTGATATCAATTACCTGCAGGTAGCCATTCAAATCTGCTACATAGGCTGTGTTACCGGAAAGAGCCACTGCTTGAGCATCCCCTGGAGTATCAGCAAAACCTATACCGCTCCTGGTGAGATACCCGATGTTGACAATTTGAAGTCCTCCATCCTGAATATAGGCTGTGTTGTCTATTACTGTAATCTTGCTGGCTCGATTCGGGGTTGAAATGGTACTGAGAATTTCCGGATTCAGGGAATCACTGATATCAACAACCTGTGTGCCGCTGAAGTTTGCAGCAACATAGGCAGTACTCCCCACCACCGTTACCGCTGACGCGGTGTCCGGCATGGGAATTGAACTCAGCAGTTGGAGGTTTGCGGGATTGCTGATATCTATAATCTGCAGTCCATCGTTTGAATGGGCAACGTATGCCTTGCTGTCACTGATGGAGATAGCCTGAGCGACCCCTGAGGTCTCCAGTGAATCAACAATTACAGGGTTGTCAGGGTTTTCAATATTGATTGCCTGAAAGGCATTTGCTGCCACATATGCCATGTTGCCGATGACGATTACGTCGCTCGCCCAATTTCCAGTACTGTAGACAGCACCACGCAAGATTGGATTGACAGGATCGTGAGCATCGATGATCTGGAGACCATTGTCGCTATCGGCGATGTAGATCATCTGGTCGCTGATTGCTACCCTAACGGCTTTACCAGGGGTGTCTATGGTACTGATTAATTCAGGAACTGCCGGATTGCTGATGTTAATAATCTGCAAGCCACTGAATCCATCCGCCACGTAGGCAATATTTCCGGAAACGCTGATATCTTCAGCACTGCCGGTTGTCTGGAAAGAGCCGACTGTTACCGGGCTGTCCGGTACGCTGATATCTATCAGCTGTACATTTGAAAATATCCCACTTGCCGGATCATAACTGGTACCGGTCATATAAGCCATATTGCCGATGATTTCAAAGCCGTTTGCCCCGCCATCCACAGCCCCGATAATTTGACTATTGTTTGTCAGGTCAAGAACCATGGCAATTCTGGTGTTGTCACTAAATCCGGTTCCTGAAATAACTACGTCCATCGATTGTGAGGTCTTTCCCCAATTCGGAGATATTCGACGTATGGAGAGGGGTGCAATCTCCAATTGGAAATCGTGTTCTGTGCTGCCACCATCGACAACAAAAAGATCCTTTGATTGCGTGCTGAAACCGTAAGCAGACACGGTAACAGTATAGACAGCAGTGGACTGGTCGATTGTCAGTGAATACGAGCCGTCAATGGCTGATGTGGTGGAGCCGTAGTCAGTTGCAATTGTGGCATTTACCACTGGATGTGTCGGATCGGCACTGTCTGTGACAAAGCCCTGGAAGGTAACTGCTGCCAGGGAGAGATCTGGTATGGCAAGTAAAATCAACATGATGACTATTGTTCTTGTTGCACACCTTGTCTGGCTCATGGCAATGATATTCCGTATTGATTTTTTTTGTATTTCAGCCTTGCAGAAGGTTGTAACAGTGGGGAAAGTGCTGCTTGCTAACGGGTTGGATAATATCTGTTAACGTACCGATTGGTCATCATATCGGGTAGATTATAAACTATTTACACGTGAATGCAACATAATGTTAACATAACTCTGTGACCCAGAACAAAAATACCCCGCCATTACAATGTGTTACCCAGCACAAGACCTTCGCTTGGCACTACGTCTTTCGTTTTGTTGCAATTGTTGCTTTCACCACATTTCCAGGATGATTTTTCACACCCAATAGTGAATAGAGTTTGTGTAGCTTGGGATCAGGTTGTACGCTTTTTCTGATATGCACGATATAGCCATTCCTGCACCGCATTGAAATAGTAACCCGATTATAAGGGAGCAAAATATTGCGTAATGTTGTCCAGGAATCATGGATACCTGCATGCTATTGTGGGTAACGACATAATATCTCACAAATAAATTTTATGGAATGACTTAGTGTATCTTGTTTAAGGGATACTGTTCAGTTCTAAGCGTAACTTCTTTAGCTTATATCATAAGAGGAGTAAGGGGAAATCATCCTGCTAAAGTGATTGCTTTTAACGGCTGTGTTTGTTATGGGGAATAGACTCGTTTATATCTTCCCCTGAAAAGTCGTCAAGCCGGTAGCACTTCAATCCAATAGTGGAAAGCACCATTTTTCAGCAAGGTAGCCCCTTATGCATATCCAGCAGAACAGTCATCCTCTGAACTTCATGGCTCCTCTTCTCGTGTTGTTACTGCTATTCATTCCTGTGAGGCAGGCAGCTTGCTTTCCCGTTTCTGATACAGGTCAGTACAGTTGTTACAACAACACAAATTCCATTACCTGTCCTACATCTGTTCAGGGGTCAGACAATTATGACTTTTACGGTCAGGATGGCAGTTACATTATCAACCCGCAGAATTACCGAAAGATAAGTAGTTCAGGAGATACGCTTCCTTCAGATGCAACTGACTGGGTTGCGGTATATGATAATGCTACAGGACTTATCTGGGAAGTAAAAACACCAGACGATGATGCCACTGATGAACATCAGGACAGCAATAAAATATTCAGCTGGTCGTCGGGTGATGGATATGCTGCCTATCTGGGCAGTATCCATCTTGCAGGGAGGAGTTCATGGAAGATTCCGACTGTCAGGGAATTGTCATCCCTGCTCAATTATGAGAATCCCTCGATAAAGAGTGATTCGTTTTTTTTCCCGAGAACGTCTGCAGCACGTCCCTACTGGTCATCAACGCTTTATAATCTCCATCAAAGTGCAGCGCAGGTGGTTTCTTTTGCCGATGGAACGTTGAGTGCGAGTGTCACGACGAATGCTGAACATTTTCGAGGTGTCATTTCCACCAGAGACTATCCCCCGGAAGGGACGGCACATTTCGTAGACAATGGTGACGGTACGATAACAGATACTGCCACCGGACTGATGTGGATGCAGAATACCGCTGATATTCAAGGTGATGGTAATCCTTATGCGACATTCTGGAGGCAGGCACTTTCCTGGAGTACGGCAGTGGACTTTGCCGGATATAGTGATTGGCGTCTACCCAATATCAATGAATTACGTTCCCTTCTTGAGTATACGGGTTACCAGCCGTTTATCAACACACGCTATTTTCCGGATACAGATTCTTCCCCCTATTGGTCCTCAACAACAGAACCGAGCTCGCCTGATAAGGCATGGTTTGTCAATTTTAATAACATGGCCAATGGAATCGACCCCAAGGCTGAGTCGACCCATCATATGGTTCGTGCTGTCAGAGGTGGTCAACGCTATATTTCCCCGTCCAGGCTGTATCTATATGCTCCCCGGCAGGGTGAAGAACTTTTTATTGGAGAACCAATCGAAATTGATTGGAATAAGGATGCATTTCCAGGACCGGTTCGGCTTTCCATTTCCCGGGATGGAGGGAAAACATATACAGTCTTTAAGGATAATTTTACATGCCCGCAAAACACAAAATATTACTGGATTGTTACCGGGCCTGAATCCTCAAACTGTTCGATACGTATTGAGGAAATTGCGGATCCATCCAACTATACCACCCAGAGCCTTTTTTCCATTCAAGAACCCCAAAGTGTCTGGGTGAAGACAACGCATAGCAACATAGGAGCGTATGAGACAGTACTTCGTGCCAGTAACAGCACGGGGGAGTTCAGAGATCTTCTCCCCAATCCTTTTCTGGAATTCACCTCATCTGACCCTTCTGTTGCTGATTATCCCCGTTATTACGACCTATTGGAGGGAGTACAGAACGGTTGGGTGGAGATAACAACTGCCTTTGGTCCCTACCAGGATACGTATAGTCAAGGTGTCTTTATTTTTAATGGAACGGGTACGGAGGCCTCTGAACCAAACAACTCCACTACAGAAGCAACACCTGCTGCTGAAATCAGCGGCACCGATAACTTTTATACCAGTACGCTCCCTGAAAATGATGTTGATTTCTATACATTTACTCTTACGACAGCAAGTCTTGTTGAAATTGGATACCAGACAAACTCCATAACAACCGATACGAAGATCGAAGTCACTAATGAAGCTGGAGATCTACAGGATTCTCAAGTTTCAGTGGACGGAGCAATGTGCCATTTTTCCTTAGCCCTTCCTCAGGGGAATTATTATATAAAACTTTCTCCCGATACGGATTATTTTGCATCTGCCTGGCATATGATTGCCTGGAAACAAATAGCAGCCTATACTTCTCCTCCGCCAGTCACTGAAATGGATTTTACAACAAACAGTGAGAAAACTGGATCAATTGGCAATTTGGGAGAATATCGAAATTTCAGTTTTACCCTGGCTGCTCCCAAAAATGTTGCAATCCGATTGCCCCCCCCTGGAAATCAGGCAGATTATAAGGTGGAGATAGTAGATGATACAGGAACAGTTGTTGACAGTGTCGATTGTCTCTATCCTGTACCTGTTACCCTTTCAAGACCTCTGGCGGCTGGCAATTATACAATCAGGGTGAGTGCAGTCGAGAAAATTTCAGCCACTGCCGTTTTTACACTTAGCATAAGTGAAGATACTGGTCAGGTTGAGCAGGAACCAAATGATCTGGAAGAAAATGCCAGTGAATGGCATACTGATGCAGCAATTTCCGGACGTCTGAGTAGTGAGACGGATACAGATATCTTTGTTTTTGATAACGCGATCCCGCGTTATTTACAGTTGGACTTTAATTGCCCCGTCAGTAACAAAAATTTTGCTGTCAGCCTTTATAAAGATTCACTGGAAAATAAAATTAACGGCATGGAAACAACCACAGGTGAGGATATTTCTCTCCACCTCGGACTGACAAAAGGACGCTATTTTATCCGGATTTCTGCCAGTGGTCCAGCAGAAACAGACTACCCGTATACTCTGGAGCTTCAGAGTTCAACACAAACCCGTCTTGAGATTGAATCAAATAATACGGTTCCGTTTGCCAATGCCATTGGTGATGGTCTTAGCGGACACAGAAGAGGGCAGATTTATTCTATGGATGATGTGGATTATTATGGATTCAGCCATACACTGTCAGATTTTCACATTGAATTCTTTCCGTCTGCAACTAACGGCGATTATCGGGTGAGTGTGGTTGACAGGACCGGGGTTACGGTCACCAATGACCTGGGAACCTTAATGTCGGCAGATTCAACAGATGGAACAAGTATCACCCGCTACGACACCCCTTTAAATTATCACAATATGCCCTCTGGAGATTATTATGTTCGAGTAGAAACCGTCCCTGGAGGTGATGTTGATCAATACAACATCTATGATCTGTTTCTCGCTGCCGGGATCCCTGTTGTGGCAAAAAAAGAAATTGTTGCCATTGCCATAAGTGCCCCTTCCTCTGATATCCCTGCGGGCTCTACCCTCAATCTGACTGCCACAGCCTATTACTCTGATGGTACGGTTGTCTTGAATCCAGCGTTTCAATGGGAATCTTCAAATCCTGATGTGGCTGATGTTGACGCATCGGGAGTTGTTACTGCCGGTATACTGGGTGGCAGTACAACTGTTGTTGCGTCTATTCTTGATGCTGTTGGTAAGGTGGATATTACAGTTGACAATTCCGGTAACAGAC
Source organism: Desulfocapsa sp. (assembly GCA_024763035.1). Classification (GTDB taxonomy): domain Bacteria; phylum Desulfobacterota; class Desulfobulbia; order Desulfobulbales; family Desulfocapsaceae; genus Desulfocapsa. The sequence continues at coordinate 22,737 of JANTGG010000008.1, forward strand.
AGCATCCCGGAAATCTGATTCTCGTTGCAGGGGGTGGAGCTGATCAGAGTGATGTGTTGTTTGGCTCTACTCAGTATCTGACTGATCTGGTGTACTCCCGTTTCAAGCGTCGTTTTTTTTCTGACCGGGATATTTTTTACCTGAATCCGGTTTCGTATCACGATATAGATGGTGACGGTTACGACAACAATGTGGTGGACAATTTGGTGCCAACAGTCAGTAGTTTTGGCAGTGCTATTACCGAATGGGCTGCTGTTCAGGATACCGATGGACCACTCTATATTTATCTTATAGATCATGGTGGACTGGATAGTTTCAAAATTAACGATGGAGTAGACGGTATCCTGACCTCATCCGTATTTAAGGGTTTTTTAACAGAATTCAGGACAATCACAGGAGGAAACCGTAAGGTTATTGTTGTCGTTGAGGCATGCAAGTCCGGAAGTTTTACCAGTAATATCATAGATGGGAGTGAAGATATGGTAATTGTAACTTCCACCGGAGCAAAAGATACATACATTCAACGTGATGGTCAGGTATCTTTCAGCCAGTTTTTCACAGATCAACTGCTGATTGGTGCGAGTATCGAAGAGGCATTTACCTCCACTGCTCTGTCGTTGGCTGACCAGGGACTGCCATATTCCACCATGCAACCACAAATATATCAGGGGAGTGGTTCGTTGGCAGCTCAAACAATCCTTGGTGGTGATTTCGGTATCGGCAGCCCGTTCCCTGAATTTACATCAGTTATGGCAAGTGCAACGAATCTGGTTGCCAATACACTTGTAACAATATCTGCAAGAGTTGCAGATCTGGATACAGTTGAAAAAGTGTGGTCTGTGGTTAAATCTCCCGCATACATCACTCCGGAATTGAGTGATGATCTTGACGCCCCTGATGTTATTCAGGACACCAGAGATGCACAACTGGATACGAATACAGGAGAGTATGAAGTCAGTTTCTCGGATTTTAAATTCAACGGAGACTATTCGGTGCTGAGTTATGCCATGAACTCCAATGGAAACATTATTCAGGTTCCGGCAGAGACTGTGATAACAGTCTCTGGTGGTGTTGATCCTCTTCTGCCGCCTGCAGGTGATATTAACAACAGTAACACTATTAATCTTAATGACGCAATTATCAGCCTTCAGGAAGTATCCGGAGTAAAAACCGGGGCGGTTCGGGTGGATTATGCTGCTTCAGGTGCAGATATCAATGGAGACGGTAAAGTGGGTCTTGCAGAAACAATCTACATTCTGAAAAGATTAGCAGAAACAACTGAGTAATTCCAGCTATACATGAAGAGAACTGTTGTTTCTGCTATGGTATCCCTGCCTTTTGTCTTCCATCGCCTTGGGAATTAAGGCACCAGCTGTAGGCCGGGAAATCTTCGAATCTATGAAGTTTGTGTCTGAGTGCATCGGTAATAGATCCAATTTTGTATAGAGTAACAGGAGATGCATCTGTTCATTAATGTGATGGCATCGCAGCCCTTCAGGAACGTGCAGGGAAGGAACACCGGTGGAGTACCGATAGACTGACCTTCATTTTGACCTGATACCAATGAGATGGGAAATCTGGGCTTGTTGCTGTGAAATTTGCGTTATAACAGCTGTTAGCCTGCAAGGTGCTTGTAGAATTAATGAAATCGTTTTTACGACTTTTTTTTTATCTGTATGCAGTTTTACTTTTTCTCCCGGGAGGAATCGTACAGCCACGCTCTTCCTGTGCCGCAATATCAATTGGTGAACGGGTAGCACTTCTTGATCTTTACAATAATTGCGGAGGTGCCTCCTGGAAGCAGCATACAAATTGGGGGCTGGGGCCTGGCAGTGAGTGCAGCTGGTATGGCGTCCTCTGTGATCCGACCCAGAGTCATGTAATCGCTCTTGCCCTTAGTGACAACAACCTCTCCGGTCAGATTCGACCATCGATTCAGAATCTTGCAAGTCTTGAGGAGCTTGATTTCTCAGGCAATCAGTTGACAGGAACACTTCCTGTCCAGCTGACCACTCTCTCCTCACTGACAGCACTTTACCTGCATGACAACCAACTGACAGGAGATGTTCCCGCTGCTCTTGGAGCACTGGGTTCCCTTGTTGAACTCTCTCTTTCCTCCAATCAACTGACCGGGACATTACCGCAGGAACTTGCACAGCTAACGAATTTAAAAAAGCTCTACCTCTATAATAATCAGTTGAGTGGATCAATCCCATCCTGGCTTGGGCAACTTCTTGAGCTGGAAGAGCTGGTGCTGGCTGATAATGGCTTTTCCGGTATCATCCCTTCCGACATCGGTCTTCTGTCGAATCTGATTGAGATTTATCTGGATAATAACCAGATAAACGGTACAATACCAGGCAAACTCAGTGCCTTATCTGAGTTAAGAGTACTATCCCTTGCAGGGAATTTACTTACCGGTCCACTCCCTGTTGAGATCTATTCTTTACCCAACCTGCGTATTCTCAACGTGGAAAGAAACTCTCTGTCAGGGGAGATTGAACCAGAAATTGCTTCGCTGACAAGCCTTGAGGAGCTTTATCTTGGATCAAATCAGATAAGTGGTTCTCTTCCTGTGGAACTGGGTCTGCTGACACAACTGCGTAATCTTTCCCTGGGGCAGAACTTTCTCACAGGAAGTATTCCTGCCGAACTTGGAAATCTGACACTGCTGGAAGAGCTGCATCTCAATAACAATCAGTTGAGCGGTGCAATTCCACCGGCTCTTGCTTCGGCAGAACATCTGAGAATTCTTGCTCTACAGGAAAACGCTTTAACGGGAACAATCCCTACCGTTTTAAGTAACTTTGCTGATCTTGAAATTTTACGATTGGGTCAGAATGGTTTTACAGGATCATTACCTGCCGAGTTGGGTAATCTGAAGAATCTTCTGGAATTTACGGCGGACACAAATCATATCACCGGAGGTATTCCTGATGAACTGGGCAATTTATCCCGGTTGCAGCTTCTCTGGCTCCACGGAAATCAACTGGAAGGACATATTCCTGAAAGTCTGGGAAACCTGTTGTCTCTCAGGCAGCTGAGCCTGCAGGCCAATAAACTTAGCGGTTCGATTCCCCCTGTTTTGGGGAACTTGGAAATGCTGCAGCTTCTCTGGCTTGGAGATAATCAGTTGGTGGGCACAATCCCGACGAGTCTTGGGTCACTGCCGGCACTGCAATACCTGTTTGTGAATGATAATCAGCTCACAGGAGATATTCCTCCGGAATTTGGTGCGTTGACACAGCTAACCAGGCTTTATCTGTACAACAATCAGTTGACTGGTTCAATCCCGGTGGAAATTGGCTATCTGACACTGCTTGAACAGTGTCTGATGCAGAATAATAGTCTGAGCGGTAGTATTCCATCAACTCTGGGCGATATGGAAAGCCTTCAGTTCCTTTGGCTTGGCAGCAATCAGCTCACGGGTACTGTTCCTGTTTCAATAGGATCCCTGAATCAGTTACTAGAGCTTGACCTGTCTGACAACCAGCTTCAAGGGCTCCTTCCGGAATCTCTGGGAGAACTTGGAAAACTGCAAAAACTCGTGTTGAATAACAATCAGTTTGTCGCCCCGCTGCCAGCAAATATCGGTAATTGTTTACACCTTGAAAAATTGAATCTCAGTGACAACCTGTTTTCAGGTGCCATTCCCGGGGATATCTTCCAATCATTGACTATGCTGACAGAGTTGTACCTGAGCAATAATGAATTCACAGGGAGTATCCCTGCACTGTTACTGACCCTTCCGCAACTGAAAATCCTGAAAATACGAAATAACCGCTTGTCAGGGATGATTCCTCCTGAAGTGGGGGATGCCGTGTCGATTCAGGAGCTTGATCTTGCTTATAATACGCTGGAAGGTGCACTTCCTTCGCAGATAGGGAATCTGTCATCTCTGATCAACCTGTTTCTTGATCACAACCAACTCAGTGGTAATCTTCCTGAGAGAATTGGTGACCTGAGCAATCTGCGTCAGTTGCGGCTGGATAAAAATAACTTTGACGGTCCCATACCCGTAAGCATATGGAACCTCACCAATCTCCTTTTGCTGGATTTAAACAACAACTCGTTTTCCGGAACCCTGTCGACAGAGATCCGGAATCTTGGGAGTAACCTCTATTTTTTGTTTATCCATGGTAATCAGCTAGAGGGAGATGTCCCCTGGCAGATCAGGTATCTGTGGAATTTAATTCCCGGTGGCAGTGATTTCCGGTGGAACAGATTGACCAGTAGTGATTCCAATGTTCGCAGCTTTTTGCAGAGTAAGCAGGTTGGTGAAGATTGGGAAACGACACAGACCGGTATTGTACCGGCAGGTGATGTTAATGCGGATGGTGTGGTAGGATTGGCAGACACGATTATGGCGTTACAGATAACAGCAGGGGGGCACCCAGACGGGGTTTGTGCAGGATATGACAGATCGGGTGTCGATGTGAATCCTTATAACGGTGGTAGCTCGCAGGGATCCCAGATAGGTATTTCAGAGGCAATAAACAGTCTGCGCAAGGCATCTTCCTTGTAACGCTGTTTTAAAATGTATAGCAGGTAATATGAGACGATTTTCTTTTTTTTGTGCAGTTGTTTTACTGAGCTGTACTTCTATTTGTGAAAGTACCGCCGAAGTCATTACTGACGGCTCGATGGGGGCTGCACAGAATCTGACCGGACCGGCATTTACTATCCCTGAGAACCTTGGCACCCTTTCAGGGAATAATCTTTTTCACAGTTTTCAAAGTTTTAATATCGGTTCAGCAGAATCAGCTGTTTTCACGGGCAGTGCTGCCATCCAAAATGTTGTCAGCCGTGTTACCGGCGGCAGCACCTCAACCATTAACGGTACACTTTCCTCGACCATAGGCAACGCAAATTTTTATTTTATCAATCCTGCCGGAGTGGTTTTCGGACCAACTGCCTGGGTTGATGTGCCTGCTTCATTCCATGTCAGCACAGCGGATTATTTGCTTTTTGCTGACGGAAAAAAATTCAGTGCCAGTGATCCGGACAGCAGCTCCTTAAGTGTTGCCGAGCCGGAATCTTTTGGGTTTACCGGCAGCAGTAATGGAGATATTCAGGTGGACAGAAGTCTGCTTTGGTTAAAACCCGGAAATACATTGTCGCTTGTTGGTGGCAATATTCGAATGGATACAGGGCTCGCAGCTGTAGAGGGCGGCAGTATACGGTTGATTGCCAACGGGAATCAGATCGGACAGGTTCCTGTTTCCGGCACTGGTGTCGAGACTGTGGGTAATGGTGAACTACTCCTTACCGATACAGAAATCGACGGAGAGGACTCAACGGACATATTCCTTTCAGGAGGAAAAATCATCCTCAATTCTTCCAACATTTATCATACAAGTAATGATCCTGCAGAACAGGGCTCCATAGTTTTTCGTGGCAGGGATTTGCACATAACACACGGATCCACCATCGGCAGTATCAATAATTCAGAACATCCTTCCGCACCTATCACCATCAAGATGGATAATGAAGTCAAATTGGAAGGCGAATCGGTAATCAGCAGTGAGGCCAGGAGCAAAGGGAAAGGTGGGAATATTGAAGTTTCCGCAGATTCCAGGCTTACCCTTCTTGAGGGATCCTATATATCCAGCAATACTGCCGATGAAGGGGATGCCGGCGATATTACGGTACGTTCAAGAACTGTAACAATAGACGGAATGTTGAATAAGGCAGGTATCGTCAGTGAATCCCTGCCGGGTTCTTCAGGACGTGCAGCGGATGTCCGAATCAGTGGTCTGGATAGCATAAATATTTTTGCTGGAGGCGTTATCTCCAGTAATACTTTTGGGCAGGGAGATGCCGGATCGGTTTACGTTGATGCAAATCATATGACAATTGATGGGAAGACATCAACTGATGTAACAGGTATTTCCAGTGAAGCCGGAAAAGGTTCAACGGGAAATGCCGGGAAAGTAAGTGTGAAAGTGGCAGAAGGGCTCAAGCTGATTCACGGCGGAGTATTGTCAAGCAGTACCTGGGGAGGCGGTAATGCCGGTTATATTCAACTCACAGCAGGCAATCTGTTAATTGCCGGCCAGAATAAGGTGACAGGCATAACCACACAATCGAACAAAGGTTCTTCCGGTGATGGGGGGTCTATTTCAGTCAATGTGCGTGGAGGTCTTTCGATTTTGTCAGAAGGATCCATTTCTTCATCGACCCAATCCACTGGAAATGCCGGCTCGATCACCGTTCATGCAGGAAATATTTTAATTGACGGACTGCATTCATCGGTTTTCACAGGGATAGAAAGTCGTGCCGAACAGGGAGCCGGTGGAAGTGTCGGCAATATAACCATCGATACAGAAAATGGTGGTTCGCGTGGTTCCCTTGTGTTGAAAAATGGTGCTGAAATCAGTATTGCCCACTATGGTTCATCTTCCGGGGGAAAGGGTTCCGGGCAGGCTCTGCTGGCAATTGATGCCGGGAAGATCACCTTGTCAGGAGAATCAAAAATAACATCTGAGTCCACCGGCAATGTCCCTGCAGCCGATATTCTTGTATCGTCATCCGATATTCTTGATATTAATGGATCCTCCAAAATCTCGACCGAATCCAACAATGCAGATGCAGGTGATATCACTGTCAGTTCTGCGAAATATATGTTGCTGAAAAATGGTCTGATTACAACTTCTGTCGGCGGCAGTACAGGAAGCGGTGGAGATATTGCTGTGGCTACTCCGATCCTGATTATGGATACCGGCTTTATTCAGGCAAACACACAGGGAAAAGGTGGTCGTGGAGGAGCAATCTCTGTAGATGTCAAACATTTGATCGGCAGCTATGGAACAGTTGAGATCGGTGGTGGTGTTCCCCTCACTTTTGAGGCTGATTCCCATGTAAATATTATTCAGGCAGCAGCTCCTGAAGGTGCCCCCGGCAATATTGATATTTCTGTGCCGGTTTCTGATATTACCGGTTCTCTTTTGCGCCTGAGCTCCGACTTCAGAAAATTGGATGGGGTCAGGGGGGACCCCTGCAAGGTTGACCCGGGGACAATTCCAAGTTCTTTAACTGTAACGGGTCGTGGTGGTTTACCTCCGTTTGCCGCAGATCCTCTTTCTGTTTCGTTTGAGGATCGCTGTGAGTGAGATTACGGTCAGGGTGACATATTTTTTCAAGTGCGTTTTCCGACAGGTATCTGTGGAGAACGGTGTGATTTTTTTCTGTTTGTTTCTACTGCTTTTCCCTGGGAGAACAAACGCTGCCACCCTTGGCTCAGCAGTGAAGTTACAGGATCGGCTGGCAAGCGATCTTTTTCTACCGGATTTTACAGCTCCGGCAGAGAACGAGAAATTTACTCTGCCTGTTATTTCTCCCCCTCAACCTGTGCCGGATTCCTCTTCTGTTCCCCTGCTCTTCCTGAAGGATGTTCGTTTCTCGGGGAATACTGTTTTCAAAAGAGATGCTCTGCTGCAGGTGGCTGAACCGTATCTCAACCGCCTGGTGTCAGCCAATGATCTTGAAGAGTTACGGATCCGTATCAGTTATATGTACATTGACCAGGGCTATGTTAATTCGGGTGCCGTTCTTCCTGACCAGAAAATTAGTAACGGAGTTGTTCACTATCAAATTGTTGAGGGACAATTAACTGATATTCTGATAACGGGGACCGGGTGGTTATGGCCTGGATATGTGAGCAGCCGGCTTAACGGAAACGAAGAGGATATCCTCAACATTCAGGATTTGCAGGAGAAGTTTCAGCTTCTTTTGACTGATCCGCTTATAAAACGGCTCACAGGAGAACTGAAACCGGGTGATAAACCGGGAGATGCCGTGCTGGACCTGCTTGTTGACCGGGAAACACCGTATGCCTTATCCCTTGCTTTTGACAATTACCATCCTCCAAGTTCAGGATCATACGAAGGGGTGCTTGATGGTCGCCTTTATAATCTGACCCGACTGGGTGATGAACTGTTTTTACATGGTGAGGTCACGGAAGGTGCATGGGACGTTTCCGGCATGTTTGCTGTTCCTGTCAGCAGCAGGGATACCCGTCTTTTTTTACGTTTTGAAAAGAGCAGCTCTTCTGTCATTGAAGAATCTTTAAAAATCATTGATATCGACAGCAGCTTCCGCTCGTATGAAGCCGGGATTAACCATCCGTTGTATAGAACACTCAGCAGCGAATTTATTACCGGTATTTCTTTAAGTTGGCGCCGGAGTAAAACCTGGCTGCTTGGTGAAACATTTCCCTTTTCGCCGGGAGTGGAAAGTGATGGCACCGCAAGTACCAGTGTCGTTCGAATAACCGGCGAATATACGGATCGTTCACAAACCAGTGTTGTGGCTCTTCGTTCCACTTTTGCCATTGGAGTTTCCCTGTTCAATTCCACCGTGCACAGTGATGAGGCAGACAGCAGGTTTTTTGCCTGGATTGGTCAGGGGCGTTACGGACATAAGTTTGATGATATCGACTCGAAGCTCCTGCTGCGCGCAGATATACAACTGGCATCTGACATGCTGCTGCCAATGGAACGGCTGGCCGTTGGCGGTGTCTACTCCGTTCGCGGATACCGTGAGAATGAACTGGTACGTGATAACGGATGCGCCCTGTCTATGGAGTTTCGTTATGATTTGTATGGTGACCCTGAAGATACAAATCACCTGTCCATGCAATTGGCACCTTTTCTTGACGGTGGTACGGGATGGAATGATGGAATGTTTGAGGATATTGAATACCTTGCCTCCGGTGGTCTAGGACTTCTTTTGAACTGGAAGGGAGTACACGCCGAATGTTTTCTGGCCTATGCTTTTACTGATCCTGTAGAAAAAGTGGACTACGACCTGCAGGATTCGGGTATTCATTTTCGTCTAAGCTGGGATCTTTTTTGACTCCCCCGGGGGTGGCAAAGGTATGAATGTTTTTATTGCACTATCAGAGAGAATATTCGCGGGAACAGTCCTGTTTCTCGGCTGCTGTTTGCTGTTTACCAGTGTTAGCGAATCGGCAGCGAGAGACGAGTACGCAAAATGCCGAAACCGAAAGGAAGGTGTTGAAATAACAGAGCCGGTCAGTGGTGATTCTTATAAAGAACTCCTTGTACAGGGAGAAAGACTCCAGGGACGTGGTGATGTTCGTCTGGCAGTAAACTTTTTTCGTGCTGCTGTTAAACACGCTGCAGTGACAGGGAGTACACGGCAGAAAGTTGTTGCAGTATCTGCCCTTGGAAATGGTTTACTGCTTGCCGGGCAGCACAAACAAGCGGAGGAGAAACTTCGTCTGGCACTCACCATGGCTGAGGAAAATGGTTTTCAGGATCTGGTGGTTATAAACAGTAATCATCTTGCTCGTCTTTTTGTTTCTCAGGGAAAAGAACAGATGGCAAGGACCTTATACCTGCAAGCCCTGTCACTGGCTGAGAAAGAGCAGGATGCACTTCTTGCCTGTACAGTCCGGGTTAACCTTGCGGACATTGAAGAACAGACTGAGGCTTTGAGTTTACTGCAAAAAGCATTTGCCGAAAGTGAATCTTTTACAGCTGGTACTGAAAAGGTAACACTGCTCCTGGCGATTGCTTATCGTTCCGTATTGTTAGGGGATGATGCACTTTCCTATCGTGCATTAACCGCTGCCCGCATCCTGGCCCGACGGTTTGAAAGTAGGCGTCAATTATCCCAGGCATCAGGTATTTTAGCCAATCTCTATGAAAAGGCAAATCGCAACAATGAGGCATTGCATCTTATCGCAGATGCAATATTCACTGCACAGCAGGTTGAAGCCGTTGATCTTTTAATGAAATGGGAATGGCAGCAGGGCCAATTACTGGAGAAAATGGGTATGCGGGAACAGGCGCTTGACTCTTTTCGCCTGGCAGTATCACATTTACAGGCTATTCGTGCCGATATCCCTGTACAGTACACAAATGGTCATTCCTCTTTTCGTGAGACCCTTGAGCCGTTACTGTTTGGTTTTGCAGATCTTCTTCTGCGTCAGGCGGCCATTGAAGAGGAACAGGCGAAGAACCGCAAATTGCTGCTTGAGGTGCAGAAGACTGTTGAGCTTGTAAAAACAGCGGAACTTCAAGATTATTACATGGATACCTGTGCCGCCATTCAAAGACCTCTGATGGACCTGGAACAGGTAGCACCGGGCACTGCAGTTGTCTACCCCATTCTCCTGAAAGACAGGCTGGAGATTTTGTACAGTATTGGCAGTGAAATAGGACGGGTTACCGTTCCGGTAACAAGAAGACGTCTCGAGCGTTCTGTAAAGCGTGTTGCCTCCAGTTTACGACCTGCCCCAGGCGGAAGATTGTCACGATACCAGCAAAAATTGTCTGGAAGAATATATGGCTGGCTTATAGAACCTCTTGAAAAATACCTTCAGAAACATGGTGTGCATACACTGGTTTACGTCCCGGATGGAGTTTTACGATCTCTGCCAATCAGTGCCTTGTGGAGCAAAAAAGACAAGAAATATCTTGTTGAGAAATATGCCGTTGCTACCGTCCCCGGACTTTCATTGATGGATCCGAAACCTGCCGGTCATATGCAAATGAAAGCACTGCTTGCAGGCATTTCCCGACCTGGAGATGCAGTGAGCGAGTTGCCGTCAAGTATGAAAATGGCATTAGCAGGAATAGATTCAGAAGAAAGTACCAAAAGAGATGCTTCCACCACTGCAGAAGATAACAGACAAAGCGGCAAAAATCGCAAATCCAAAGCTGATATGACAAAAACACTTCAGGATGCTCTAACCCTTCCAGGGGTTATTCCTGAACTTGTGGATCTCAAAAAGCAGCTCCCCTCCAGAGAACTGTTAGACAGTGATTTCAGTGTGGAAAATTTTAAGGAAGAAATGACTGGTGATTACCGTATTGTGCATATTGCATCGCATGGGTTCTTCACAGGCTCGGCAGAAGAGAGTTTTGTTATGGCCTATGATCGGTTGCTGGATATGAATGAGCTTGAGGCCTTATTCAAATCAGAGGCTTTTTCTGATGCCCCTGTGGAAATACTCACCCTCAGTGCCTGTCAGACTGCTGAAGGTGACGACCGTTCCCCCCTCGGATTGAGCGGTATTGCACTTAAATCCGGTGCCCGTTCTGCCCTTGGATCCCTATGGCCGGTTTCAGACGAGTCAACTCGTAAACTGCTTCCGGATTTTTACGCTAATCTCAGAAACGGCAGCATGACGAAGGCTCAAGCACTGCAACAGGCTCAGAAAAATCTTTTGCTGGAAAAGAGATTCAGACATCCTGCACTCTGGTCTGCTTTTATACTGATTGGGAATTGGCTGTAAAAAGAGATATGTCCTGTCGGGAAATACCAGGCAGGACATTGGATCTGCAGGTTGTGTTGCTGTCTATTGAAAGGCATGTTCCATTTTTTTTATAAATGCAGAGTCCGGCGCACGTTTTTTCAATTCCTGGAAAAATGGCTCAGCTTGGGCAGTTGAACCATTTTTGATTTCGTGCAGAATAAGCGCCATTAAAGTCGAGTTGCTGGCTTGCCCGTTATTAAATTCCATTCGCAGCTTGCGTACAGGATCATCGGGACTTCCACGAAGAACCAATGCTCCCAAGGTGTCTGAATCGGTTGTACTCATCTCATCAAGGCTATAGCAGACTGGAAGCTGCCGACCCGGTTCCGGCTGTGGATCCTTATCTGCAATAATATCATATTCTGTAAAAGTAAGGGTAAGCGGACCGTCAATAATCCATTCCTCACACAGTTCATACGACACCAGAACCAGAGAAGAACCTTTGTCCAGCCTGATCGAATCTCCTGCAAACAGGGTCTGACCTATTTCCGCTTTTATCTTTTTTCCCTGGCGGTTCAGTGATATTTTTCCACTGGTATCCATGATCATGCCAAAATCTTCTGCCATTAAATCGGTGCCGAACAACAGCAGGACAGCAATTGCAAGGATGGTAGTGCTGAAGAGTCTTCTCATTGCTTTTCTCCTTTTTGGGCTAATTGTGTTTTCGTCTTATTCAGTTATCCGTATAATTTCGTAAAGTTTTACTTCCTGTTCCCGCCCCTTCACCTTCGTGATGGTGACTAGCTTTGCTTCTACAAGATCTTTTACAAGCTTGTACGTTGCCTCGGTAACAAGCATAGATGTGTCGAAGTTCTTTGTTTGACTCTCTATCCGGGCGGACAGATTAACTGCATCGCCGATGATAGAATAGTCCATCTTTTCATCGCAGCCGATATTACCGACAATAGCCTCTCCAGTATGCAGACCTATACCAATTTTGATTTCATCCACTCCCGGGAATGGCTTTATTTTATTCAGGGCTTCGAGCCTGAGCAGCATATTAAAACCGGATTTTATGGCAGCTAGAGCACCTTGGTACGGCAGCACATTCGGTGCACCGAAAATAGCAAGAATTCCATCACCAAGATAACGATTTAAATAGCCGTTTTCTGCAATAATGGCCATTGTCATCTCCGTGAAATACTGATTCAGGCCAGAAACGACATCTTCCGGGGACAGCTTCTCTGAAAGAGTCGTAAAACTGCGGATATCCGTAAACATGATTGTTGCCGTTACTTTTTTTCCCTCAAAGTTCACTTGTGAGGGATTGTCTATTATTTCCTGCATAACCTCCGGATGAATATAACTCTTAAAATAACGTTGTAATCTATGGAATTGCCAATACTCAAGAGTCTGTTTGAAGAAACTGCCGGCAACCGCACCAACCAAAACACCGGCAAGCAGCGGGGAAAGAGGAATAATTATAAATTTTTGAAATGAAAACCAAATGGTGACAAATCCTATTGCCATAAGCAAGGAGAGAATGGTGATCGTCCGTAAGGGTGGAAGTGTCAAGGCGATCAGAGTTGAAAACAGGGACAGAAGGAGAAGAAGAATGATCGAATTCTTTCGTGAAAGAGAATTGAAAAAGATATTGTTGCGTATTGTTTCAATAGAAGCGGCATGGATAACAACACCATAAATCTTATCTTTTGGGTCGCCGATGGACTGCATGGGAGTTGGATGAATATCTGGGAGCTTTACAGAGGTAACACCGAGAAGAGCGACCTTGTCTTTGAATATCTTTTGCAGAGAACCCACATCTCCTGCTTCAATTAAGTCATAAACATGTGCAAAAGAAACGACTTCATGGGGTTGAGTTCTGTAATCGATGTAGATACGCTGTGGGATATTCGTGTTGTCGATAACCTTCGGAAGCACATGTTCTGCGAGCACGAACGAAAAAGATTTGCTTAGGTTTTTTCGGGGGGATTTTATCAACAGGGTTTGACGACGTATGATATTGTCAGGATCGGGTGTGAGATTGACGAAGCCCATTCCCGAGGCACTGAGTAAAAATTTACGGTGTGGAATAGCACCGTTTTTCCCTGCAGAGAAACCAAGGATAGTATCAGTCCCTTTTTTGTGACTGTTGCGGATGGCTTTGACCAGAATCTGGTCATATTCCGGAGAAACCGTGTCGAGTGAAATGGAAGGTATGACATCGAGTCCGATTGCTTTTGCCTGTCCTGCCGTTGCAGCATCAATAATTGCTGCATAGTATTTGTGCCAGAGAATAAGAGGATCGGGAAATCTTGAAAGGCTTTCATCGTCAATACCTATAACTACAGTAGCACACGGTAGAATGTCCTCCAACTCACTGTGATTAAGAAGGTAATCATAACTGAACCTGTCCACGCTGCTGTGCCACGGCATAAACCACACCAGCACAGACAGGAGCGGACAGATGAACAGCATGGTGAATTTCAGAAAGCTGGGATGTTTAAACACATTCATACTGAATTCGAGTGTTGCGTTCCCGAGATTTTCAGGGCGATAAAGTTGTCTGGACAGGGCAAACCGCCAGGAAGCTGCCTGAGGATGCCCTTTCGCCCCCCCCGGATATTGCCAAGTATGTATAGAGACGATTAATTACCGTATTATAACCTTATTGTATAACAATTCAAATATGAAATTCAAATATAAATATGTTTTACCAGAATTAACCCCATGTCCCTCAATCCCTCTTTACAGTGGTATTTGAGACAATAGTATATTTGACGCCGAAACCGCCCATTACCTATAGACACTTACACCTTGTCAAATCAATGAGTTAAATGAATATACAATCGACGAATCCGGTTATCCCATGGTTTTCCATATACACAAAACAAGTGACGTACCCATATGCATCATTTACTGGGTGGAGTGTGGATTTCTTACAGTTTAACCGCGTTAGCATTTGTTTCTAAGAATAATTTTTAGTAATCTGTTTGTAGAATCTTTTATACAAACAAAATAGCTACAACAGAGTTTTACCCTCAACGACCTGTTTTTTTTCAGGTATTTCAAAAGTTGCAGTTAATTGACTTGAGAATTGAGGGCTTGTTAGAAAGTGGTATTGTTCCGGTAAATTACTGGTCCAATATCGTGCGGGCTGGAGAGCAAGCAGAACAAACAGTACAACAGAAAAAACTGTTGAGGGGACAATATTTTGATGGAACAAAAATCACAGGCACAGGAATTACAGGATTTGTGCCGAGTTGGTGTAGCGTTATCCAGCGAAAAAGATATTGAGAAACTTCTGGAAACAATTGTCAGCGTTGCAAGGAATCTTACTGCTGCAGAAGGATGCACCCTTTACCTCTGTAACGAGGCCGAAGGTTACCTGGATTTTGCTGTTGTTCAGAATGAACGACTTGATATCTATCAAACAGGGCATCACGAAGAGAGCGACTGGACCAGAATACCGCTTTTTAATAAGGATGGTTCTGAAAATCATTCTAACGTTTCGGCTCACTGTGCACTCACTGGAGAAAATATAATTATAAGTGATGTGTACCATACGAATGGTTTTGACTTTTCCAGTACCAAAAGCTTTGACAAGGTGGCCGGGTATCGATCCCGTTCCATGCTTCTCATTCCCATGCTTGATAATCAGGATAATGTTATCGGTGTCCTGCAGCTGCTTAATGCCCGTTCCAAAGAAAGTAAAAAGATATGTGATTTTGACAAACAAGCTGCTGAGGTGGTTAAGGGCTTGGCTTCCCAGGCAAGCGTAGCTGTTGTAAATGTTCGACTTGTTAACCGTATTAAAAAATATGCCAGCCTGGGTGTGGCACTTTCTGCTGAAAAAAACATTGATACACTCTTACAGATGATTGCTGAAATGGCTCGGAAATACAGTCATGCAGAAGGCTGTACAGTCTATCTCAGTAATGAGGCAAAGGATGCTCTTCATTTTACTGTCGTTCAGAACGAAAAACTCACCATTCAAAGCAATCAAGATCTTAAAAAGGGAGAGTGGGCCACTATCCAGTTATACAATGAAGATGGGAGCGAGAATCATGCAAATGCCTCTGCACACTGTGCGTTGAAGCACAAAACTATCAACATTACAGATGTGTACAACGAGCATGGCTTTGACTTCAGCGGAACCAAAGAATTTGATGCACAGTCTCACTATCGCTCTCAATCCATGCTGCTTATTCCCATGACAGACCATGAGGATGCAGTTGTGGGAGTACTGCAATTACTAAATGCCAGAAAAGGAATCTCCCGCAAAGTATGTCGTTTTCCGGATGAAGATATTCCCATGGTCCAGGGACTTGCGTCCCAGGCAGCTGTCGCTGTGACGAATGTCCGTCTGGTGCAGGATATGGAAAATCTTCTCAAAGCATTTATTAAGTCCATTGCTACTGCCATTGATGAAAAATCACCGTATACCGGAGGTCATATTCAGCGAGTGGCAATGTTAACAGAGATGCTGGTTGAAAAAATCAACCAAACTGACAGCGGGTATTTCGCTGATAAGCATTTTTCTGAGGAGGAGAGAGAAGAGATATCAATTGCTGCCTGGATGCACGATGTGGGAAAAATTGCAACGCCTGAATTTATAGTGGATAAAGCCACAAAACTGGAAACCATTTATGATCGTATTGAAGTGATCCGACTCCGCATTGAGCTCATGAAACGGGAACAGGAAATTCAAAGACTGCGGGCTCAATGCACAGACGTAACGGTACCGGAAACTGCTAACGATGACAGTGAGGACACTGATTTTGACCAGATCTATTCGTTTCTTGCGAAACTCAATATCGGGAGTGAGTTCACGACTGATGAGGATCTTGCTCAATTAGCTCGTATTGCCGATATGTCGTATCGAATGAACGGGAAGAGTTTTCCTCTGTTGAATAAAAATGAGGTGGAATGTTGTTCCATCCGACGCGGTACATTGACCGAAGAAGAACGACTCCTTATAAACCATCACGTTGCTGTCAGTATCATGATGCTTGAGAAATTGCCGTTCCCGAAAAAATGGCAATCTGTTCCAGAATATGCCGGAATGCACCATGAGAAGATAAATGGCAGCGGATACCCTAATAACTACGCAGGAGACGATATCCATCTGCCTGCCAGGATCCTGGCAGTTGCAGATGTGTTTGAGGCTCTGACGGCTGCAGACAGGCCATACAAGAGTGGAAAGAAATTATCAGAAGCAATGAGGATTATAGGATTTATGGTAAAAGATGAA
Organism: Desulfocapsa sp.; assembly: GCA_024763035.1. Lineage (GTDB taxonomy): Bacteria > Desulfobacterota > Desulfobulbia > Desulfobulbales > Desulfocapsaceae > Desulfocapsa. The sequence goes on from JANTGG010000008.1 coordinate 39,218, forward strand.
CACCTGGATGAAGAATTGTGTAATCTTCTGGCTGAAAGCGGCATTGCCATGGAATACGCAACTCAACATCTCAAAACCCATCAGAAAGATGCGTATGTTTGGAAAGGAAAAGAATATTTTTGAGTCTTCAGGAGAAGATGTCTTACGCGCAAACATCTTCTCCATTATACATACACAAGATAAAGTAAACAAATCGTAACCATTCGCCATACTCACAGGAAACATAAATATCGACTTCCCTGCTCCCCTGGAAAAATATCCTGAGACCTGACAATTTCAAGCTTCTCTCATTGTGGAACCCATCGTTTTTGTGGTATAATGGCGTGTCAAGTAAATTTTTTATTCTTTCAACAAACGATTCCAGAGACTTGCCCAGGAATAACAGTTTTTCCTAAACTACATTTTTTTAGGGATTCTGCAGATAGCGAAGATTGGGCAGAAAAAAACCATTGCCGAACCACCCCCTCAGCACTGAAAGGAGGTTAGTGTGTCCCGCGGAAAAAACAGTACCCTACCACTCTGCTCCCACTGGTCTTGCGCCTCCTTCTCCAACAAGTACTGCAGACAATATTACAGCACTGGTATCGGACTCACAAGGCACTTACCGTTGGTCGTTAGTCTCTTTCTCTTTCTATTTCTTCTTCCACTCACCTCATGGGCTGGTGGAGGCGTTAATGGCTATGTTCGTGATACTGGAGGTACAGGTATTGCTTCGGCACTGGTAACCTTGAGGGATCAGATTGGTATAACACGAATGCATACCACATCTAGCGGATATTATAGTTTTTCCGACAAGTCTGCAGGTAATGCCACTGTTATCGTGTCAATGGCTTGTTACCTCGGGCAAAGTGCAAATATTACAATTATTGAGGGTTCAACAGTAGGAAAATCCTTTTCTCTTGAAGCACTGGAAACAGACACTGATGGCGACGGCACCCCGGACTGTGCCGACAACTGCCCCAGTGATTCCAGTAAAACCGAGCCGGGAGTCTGCGGTTGCGGTTCCGTTGATCTGGACAATTATCTCTGCTCCACCGGTTCCGCTCTACCTGACACCGGTCAGCAGAAATGTTATGATACTTTCAGTGAGCTTATCCCCTGCCCCGCTCCAACAGAAGCCTTTTTCGGTCAGGACGGAAATTACCGGATCAACAAACCCTCTTTCACCAAACTCGATGAAGATGGTAATGTTCTGGCCGACAATGCTCCATCCTGGCGCATTGTCAGAGATAACGTAACCGGCCTGCTCTGGCATATTAAAGATGCAAGTGACGGCGTTGCCGACATACACGAAGGTGAGCACGACCCGGACAACACCTACTTCTGGTGTCAGGGGCTCTTTGGACCCTATGGCATGTGTTCTGTTTCCGGAACTTTAATCGACACAAATACGTACATTCGCGCCCTTCAAGGCATGGCAGATCTCACCTGGCGTTTGCCCACAGTAAAAGAGCTTTCCCGCCTGCTGCAAAGTATAGAATCAACCCCGATGCTGCACTCATTCTTTGTCAATATACCCGATGATGCCGTCTTCTGGGCAGACAATACAGATAAGCAGAATGCAGATAACGCCTGGACCGTTGACTTCAGCACGGCCTCAGGAAAAGGCAGAGTACAACCTGCAGACAAAGGTCTCTATTATTACGCCATGGCCGTCAGCGGCCCAAATGAACGCCTCCGTGACAATTTTAGCAACAACCAGGACGGCACGGTTACCGATAAAAACACCGGTCTGATGTGGCTGATTGAACCGGCGGATGAAGATCATAACGGTCTTGCCGATGACATGACTCTTGAAGAGTCGCTTTCCTGGGCAGAGAATCTCACAGCCAATGGTTATGACGACTGGCGACTGCCAAATCGAAATGAACTCCAATCCCTGGTTGATTACAACAGGTATGAACCAGCCCTTGATACAGCATTTTTTCAAGATATTTATGATGACAACACCAACCCTCTCCGCAGGTTCTGGAGCTCCACCACATCTTTTGCCAGTGATAATTCGATACTGGGAACTCCAGTCGAGTTTGTATCGGGTAAGGTAACAACAACATTCAAAACCCAACGTTACAACGCCAGGGCAGTTCGGGGAGGCACGAAATATGAAGAGGGGAAAATCACCATAGCCGTACCGGCCCAGGGAGAGACCCTGTGTAACCGTGCCGCCGGGGAGGTTCCCTATTCCTCACCAAGTACCATAAAGTGGAATCCGGGGGCTCTCCCGCAATCAGAAGATGTTTACATATACTTATCAGTTGACGGTGGCAAAACCTATACCACCATCTCATACTGGTACTACATAGTTGCGGGTACCCTCGTGGATGGAAACAACGTCCCTAACAATGGCAGCTACTCTTTTAACACCTACGGTATCAACTCGGATAACTGTGTCATTAAAATCGTCCCTGTCAATCCGGCGTATGCGGATCTGGCCGGCATACAGGAACTCTTCTCAATTCATCATATGGCACCGACATACCGAGTCAGTTATCAATACTTTGGCAGTGATTTCTCACCTGCTGGAAGCTATTACACGGTAAGCCTTGCCTCCAGTCAAGCCGAAGGAGTTGTATCGGTGACAACAGATTGGCACATTACAGCTAATACGGATATAGCAACGTACAATAAATATAACGATCAGCGTGTCCGACCCAATTCTGATTATTATAACAATGGCTGGTTCCAGATTTCCACCCAGTTTTTCAACCCCATTAACTACAGCCGCTACCTTTTCCTGGTGCCAGACTGGGATGCAACGGAAGGACCAGAGACAGAAAACGTCTCAAACCCTGCCTATGGAAACGATAATGCAAGCAATGCCGATCTGTTAACAGATGGTCATTTCTATGGTGGAACCTTGTCCAGCCCGGCAGATATTGATTACTACACCTTCCAGATTCCATCCGATGCCACTATTCATCTGGGGTTTCTTTACAGAGCAGACGACAACGAGAACAATGTAGTAGAAACCGGAATTGAAGTCATAGCTGTGGACACAGGGGAAATTGTAGCATCTACCGTGACAGATGAGATATCTGTTCTGTCACTGGGTCTGACTGCCGGTCAGTATTATGTCAGGTTGACTGCTGCGGACACCTTTTCAACATACAGCACCTATGCCCTCTCGTTTATGATAGACCCGGAAGCGGCATACCAGGATAACAGCGGTTCGCCGACCCCTGTAACTCCTCCTTCTATGGCAGTCACGGGAGTCATCAACACCCTGGTTGACAGCGCCAGTTACTCATTTGACGTTCCCGAAAAATCGGCTATGGAAATCAGCTTTGCCCCTGCCAGCGACATGGCCGCCTATCACCTTGAGATCCGTAACAGCTTGAACGAAGTGCTGCATGATGTTTCGGTTCTCAACCAGCAACCGGTAACCCTGAACGGTATCTTTGACCAAGGTACATATACCATTATTGTAACACCGGTAAATACAGTAGATGCCTCAAATCCTTTTTATATTGAGATACACACTATCGACAAAGCATTTGAAATTGAACCCAATAATACCAGTGCCACAGCCAACACCCTGATCAAAGACAAAGGTCTGAGCGGCAAAATATCCAATGATACTGACCAGGACTTCTACACCTTTACGCTGGATACCCCCAGCTACCTGAATGTATCACTTTACTGTCCTATCAGTAGCAAAGACTTCAGCATGACCCTGTACAAGGGCTCTGTAGACAACCAGATTGATGCGATCAGCACCACAAACGGTGATGATGTCTCCCTGCATATGGGACTCAGTGTCGGCACCTATTTTCTACGGGTCACCCCGTCAGGGGAGGCCGAAACTGTTTATTACTACACCCTGCTGCTCCAGGATTCCCTCCGTTCCAGCCTGGAAGTGGAAGCCAACAACACTATCCGTTTTGCCAATACCATCGAGGCTGACACCCCCAGAACCGGGAGGGTCTATTCTGCCGATGATGTTGACTATTACGGTTTCGGTCTGACCCCGGACAGTGGAACTGCTGATATCCAGGTTCATTTTGCATCCTACTCCGCTTCAGCTGCCTACCGGGTATCCATTATTGATGTCAATCTGAATGAACTTGACAGTGCAACCTCCACGGGGGGAAATGATCTTGTTTTGAATTCCTCAGTACCCTTGGGAAATTACTATATTAAGATTGAAGCAGCTGGAACTGTGGATCCCTACACCCATTATGAACTGCAGGTCAACAGCAGTAGCGGTTCCATTGCCGGTCTGAAGAGTATTGTTGCCATCCAGGTTACTGGTGACACCAGTGAAATGATACCGGGCGATCCCGATATGCCCCTTACCGCAGAAGCCTTTTACTCCAATACTGTGCCAGCTGCCTATGCATCTGCAAGCTTTGACTGGCTGTCCCTTGATCCTGCTGTAGCCACTGTCAGCAGTGCAGGAGTGGTTACAGCCGTTGCCACCGGTACCACTTCAATTGTTGCCTCCCATCCGGATATCCCGGATGTGGTTGGGAAATTTGACCTGCTTATCGGAAATGCTGAACCAGGTCTGCAACACCATGGTAATCTGATTCTGGTTGGCGGCGGCGGTCCTGACGAAACCGACAATCTCTATGCCTCCACCAGATATCTGTCTGAGCTGGTTTATTCCCGGTTCCAGAGCCGTTTTTTCAGCGATGATGATATCTATTTTCTCTCCCCCACTGTCGACCACGATATTAACGGCGACGGTTTTAATGATGATATTGTCGATGATCCGGCTGCCGACCCGACCCTGGCCAAATTCAGCACCGCCGTAAGTAGTTGGGCAGCCGCCAGTGAACGGAACACTGACGGTCCCCTTTACATCTACCTGCTGGATCATGGCAGTAATGATAATTTCAAGATCAACAGCGGTCAATATCTGACCTCCGCGATTCTTAAAGATTTACTCGACACATTTCAAACCGCTACCGGCAGGCAGGTAGTGGTAATAATTGAGGCGTGCAAATCCGGCACATTTGTCTCCGGTCCTACCGATGGCAACCTTGTCAACGGCAGTGAGGATCGGGTTGTTGTCACCTCCACCGATAATCTGGACACATATATCGAGCTGGATGGCAGGATCTCCTTCAGTCAGTTTTTTATCGACCGGCTGTTGACAGGAGATACCATTAGAGAAGCGTATGATTCTACTGTCCTCATGCTGTCAAGCATGGGACTGCCATACACAGCTATGGCGCCGCAGTTAGCATTGGGGACCGGTTCAGATGCCGACCAGTTAATTCTCGGCGGCGATTTCGGCATCGGTAGCCTCTTCCCTGAATTTTTATCGGTATCCAACGGTACGCGAAATATAACCGCCAACAGCCTGCAAACTTTTACTGCCGAAATTGCAGATCTTGATGCAGTTGAAAAAGTGTGGTCTATGGTCAGAGGACCAGACTACCATGTACCTGATATCAGTGACGGCTTTGAAGCACCTGAGGTGGAACAGGAGGTTATTCAATACCAGAAAAACGGACTTCTGCATACTGGAAGCTCTGCAAATTTCATATACAATGGCAGCTATACCGTTTCCTGCTATGCCATGAACGCCAATGGCAATGTCAGTCAAGCCCCGCAAACCACGACCCTCAATGTCACCGGCGGTCTTTATCTGCCTGGGGACATAAATGGCAATAATGTTGTCGATCTGACTGACGCTGTTATTGCCATGCAGCAACTGGTGGGTAGCACTACCAGTGAACCGGTTGACAGTTATCCAACATCCGGGGCAGATGTCAATAATGACGGCAAACTGGGACTGGCTGAAGCAATTTCGATTATACAGACTGTTGCAAAACCGTAGTCTAACACCGGTGATGAACGGTAAGCCGGTACTCTTTTCAGTACCCCCTTGAGGGATGTAAGTGCCTCGGAGATCTCGTACTAACCGTACGGTTGTCGTGGTCATAGAGGACCCGCGTTCAGGAAGTTTTGTTGACGAATTGGAAGAACTTGCCGCAGCTTATGACTATAAGATCCTGTTTGTCACTTCAGCATCGGCAGGTGATGATCAGATCGGTCTGCCTGAGGCTGTGTACAGTCTTCAGAAAGCATCTCAATAATGAGGCAGATTCAGTAGAACAAACGTGTATCATAAGAAACTGCATCCTTCCCTCTCCCACCAAAAAAGTCAGCTTATCTGGTAGGAACATCAAACTTTCTTGACTTCAACCTCTTTGTACGATAACATCACTTACCTTTGTATAAATAGGATATCATACACATAAATAAACATATTGCAGGAGGAGATGTTTTGAAAATTTCTTGGAAAGGATTGCTTATAGGGTTGTGTCTGTTTTTTCCAGTTGGAGCAGGAGCAGAAGTTCTCACGGTGACACCGCCTTCAGGAGATATCCACGCAGGCACTTCCATAGACGTTACCATTGCAATAGATGATTCGACGGCTATTGCAGGTGCTGCATTTACTCTGCTTTATGATACTGACGTATTCCAGCTTACCGGAATATCCTCCACATTTTTTGACATTTTTACGAACCAATGGAACTCTCTTTCCCCTGTGCCGGATCCATTACCACCCGCAGATGTCACTGTAGACGGGCAACTGTACACCAGACCACTGGCGGCAAACACAACTGCCAGTGGCACCATGGTTGCCGCAGCAAGGGTTCAATCCGGAGTTACCACAGACACTCTTTTTACATTTACTTTCAGCATTGACAATGATGCCGCCCTTGGCTCATATCCCATCACCATCCAGCCAACCTCTCTGAACAACACAGCTGCTGGATACCCTGCAGAAGGTATGGCAATACCTGTACTCGTAGGAGCCGATCCCAATCAAACAGACCCGGCCCTTGCCTACCCGGTTATTTCCGCAAATCTTGTGAGCGGAAACATTGTCCTTATTATACTGGACAACGATATTGATGGCATTGATGACAACTGGGAAATAAAGTATTTTGGTTCCATCGGCGCTGCCAGTGCCACATCAGACACGGATCATGACGGTTACTCTGATAAACAGGAATATTTAAATCAATCAAATGGAATCCTTGACAGCAACGGTGCTATCTTTGACCCGAACGTTAAAAATGCACCCAACGGTGTCGGCTATGCTGCCAAGAATTTCATGCCTGCCATCTATATGCTCATGCTGAACAAACCTATTGAATAGTTATGGGAAACGCAGAACTGCAATTCTGCCCCCGACATCTTCTGTTCGTATAAATAAAGGGACCAATTTATCCTGGAGGGTCAATGAAATTTTATATTGCAAAATTCTTCACCATACTTCTTTTCATTTCTCTAATATATCCCCTGACCGCTTCTGCAGACACCACATTCAGTGGTACTCTGTATCTGCCAGACAACACAGCAGTAGACCGTGAAGTGACAACGTGGGTGGGGCTTTGCTCACGCAGCTGGAACTGCACCGGCAGCAACATCACCATTGCCCAGGGAGAGACAAGTGCGGCATTCACTGTTACAACAACAGAAACCGGCGATGTCTGCCTCCAGTACAACACCAATGGGAACTACAATGATATTATTTATCCTGAGGCATATTCCATCCCGCCCTCCCGAAGGATTCTCGATACATACAATACAAATGAGACTGTCTGGTTTCCAGATGGTACAACCCTCTCAGGGATCACTTTTGAGATGTATGGCGGGACGACCGTTTCCGGTCAAATCACTGGTCCACAATCAGGGTTTGTCGGCGACAAAACTATCTATGTTAGGTACATTGATGTTGCAACCGGAAACAGTTCTCCATATTTCTACAATCAGTTACCTGCCAACACCTCAAGCCTAAGTTATGAATTCGCAATTCCAGAGACAATCACCGAGTATAAAGTAGCCTATAACTGGGATTACTGGTACAACACAATCCCCACCGGATATGTAAGTGAAGGGTTTCATAAAGGTGCCTCTCCTGACGATACTGCGTTCTTTAATAGTCAGGCACGATCTTTTTTCACTGCCGATGGTCCCCAGACTGGTGTGAACATGACACTGCTGGAAGGTGACACCATATCAGGCAGGGTGTATCTTCCCGCATCAGTTACCGAAAGTTCATATGTTTCTGTTTGGGTTCAGGTAAACAATAACAATTATGACCTGTATGAAAACAGGGAAGTATACATTCCAGCCGGTTCTCTCTACGGTGAGTATGATATAACCGTCCCCCTGCTTGATCCGGAAGAACCTGTTACATTGTCTTATAACTCTGTCTCCAACAGTGACAATACCTATATTCCATATGCATATTATTCATCCAGCGGCACCACACCAGACTACTCTGCAAGGGATACATTCTATCCTTCAGCTCCTCCAGCCTCTGCTGATCTCACACTGGTTGTCGCAAGTAAATTTAATGGTATTTTCACAGTCCCTTCTGCAATCACAGCCGCTGATGATTTTACCGTCACCATAGATGCATATAAAGAATCAGGAGAATATCTGACCAGCACCCAGGTAACAATACCCACCGGTCAGACACAGATAGACTGGGATCTCACCATTACTCCCGGGTCAGGCAATGCAATTCTTCAATATACTGCCTCTACTTCTCTGCCCGACGGGTATGTTTTCCAGGGGTATTACCACCCGGACGGAACTGTCGGCATATCCTCTCTCGCCGCCCCGCTTTCCACTGATTCTGACCAGGGACCATTAGCTTTTGATCTCTTAAGCGGTCCCATTATCAGCGGTTCACTGCAGACTGCAGACAATATCACTTTTCCCGAAGACAAAACCATTTACGTGATGGCTGCGAGTGATAACAACCAGTCCATGCAGACATGGTTTGGAACATTAGCTGCCGACAGTACAACCATCAACTACTCTTTGACTGTTCCTGAAGACGCCGCACCGTTTACAGTATTTTACTCATGGAATGGCACCCCACCCTCTCCTTTCTACAAAACCGGTTATTACAACAGTCAGGGCACTGTTATCGACGCCAGGGAAGCTGAACATCTCAGCCCTGTTGCCAATCTGCCCGATAGAGACATGACCCTCCTGCGAGCATTCACCATTAGCGGGAAGATAAAATTTCCCACCGGAATAACGTCCCCGACAGACCTTCCGGTAAGACTCGGAGCTGTAAATGAAACCGATGAATTTTACGACACTACGGTAATTATTCTGGGCCAGGAAACAGAGACAGACTACACCGTGAACATACCCTACGGTGCTGCAGAAGCAACAGTCGGGTATTTTATCGACTCAATGGATCTTGTGCGTCACGGTTTTTACGACATCGGCGGCACCGTTGGTCTGATGGAACATTCAACAATGCTTGATAACACAACAGACTATACTGAAAAAGACATAACCCTTATCGAGGGCAATGCTCTCAGCGGGCAGATTGCCATCCCCGGTGCCCTGCCCGAAGACCTGCCCATCACTCTTGGTGCCATTTCAGAAATTGACGGTGTTTATCACACCACAGTCGTCATCAGTGCCAATGACCTGCAGGCCGATTACAGTGTGCACTTTGCGCCCGACATGCCAAGTGTATCCCTTGGATTCAGGATCCCTCCCGAGGCAAATCTTTCCACACAGGGCTATTATCGATCCTCCTCAACAGATC
>JANTGG010000009.1 GCA_024763035.1 Desulfocapsa sp.
AGCTCTTTAAAACACCGCACTGCAAAACGGAGAAATGTGCATGTGCCCAGGCAATGAAAACCGACTCCGTCATCACCGAGCATACCATTGCCAGACCGGCTGAAGGAGTCATTATCCCCATTAAATACACAGGATCACCCATAAAGGATGCCAAGGGCAATATCAAAGGGGCATTGGAATATATCCTGGACGTCACTGAAGAGGCAAAGCAGAAACAGGATGCTGATGAAAAGATTGAAAATTTAAATGCCATCCCCACTCCCATCATGTCCGTCGACACTGAGTTCAATATCACATACATGAACCCTGCCGGAGCAGGAGTGGTTGCTTCCACCCCTGACGAGGTCATTGGAAAAAAATGCTACGATCTGTTTAAAACTGCCCACTGCAAAACTGAAAAATGTGCCATTGGTCGTGCCATGCGGGAAGATCAGGTTGTCCATGAAGAGACCATCGCCCGCCCCCGGGACGGCATAATCATGCCCATCAAATATACCGGTGCCCCCATAAAGGATGCCAAGGGTAACATAAAGGGGGCCCTTGAGTTTGTCCTCGACATCACCGACGAGGCAAAACAGCGGCAGGAGGCAAATGAAAAGATAGAGAACCTGAACGCCATCCCTAATCCCATCCATGCCGTTGATCTTAATCACACCATCACCTACATCAATCCTGCGGGTGCTGCCATGGTCGGCATGAGCGTGGAAGAAGCGATGGGCAGGAAGTGTTCAGAGCTCTTTGGAACTGATCGCTGCGACACACCGCAATGCGGTATTCAACGTGCCATCAGCAGCAGTCAGACAGTGACCGAGCAGACCACTGCCCATATAAACGGCAAAGATATCCCCGTGAAAGTAACCAGTATTTCCATCAAAGATGCCAAAGGCAATATTAAAGGCGGTCTGGAATATATGGTGGATGTGACTGCGGAAGCAAAAGTTGAGCAACTGATCAACTCCGCATCGGCTGAGGTTGAAACCCTTGTCTCCGACTCTATCACCAAGATGGATGAAGCAAGTGCCAATATGGAGGCAATGAATACCCTCATCGACCAGGAGGTACTCCTCCTAGACGAATCGACAAAAACCGTGGACAACATGGTTGAGTTCGCAAAAGAGATGGTAGAGCTCACCACCCGCTCCAGTGAAATGGCAGGCGATGTCTCAAAAGATGCCGAGCAGGGCAAGAAGGCTGGTTCCGACGCGGAAAAGAAAATGGCAGCCATTAACGATTCCATGCAAAGCTCCAACGAGATGGTCGGCAACCTTGTCAACCAGCTCGAAAAAATCGGCGGCTTTGTGGACATCATCAAAGAGATCGCCTCCCAGACAAACCTCCTCGCCTTTAATGCCGCCATTGAGGCTGCCCGGGCAGGTGATGCCGGTCGCGGATTTGCCGTGGTGGCCGATGAGATTCGTAAACTTGCCGAAAATTCCTCCACATCAGCGGTGGATATCGCCAAAATCGTAAAAAAAGTGGAACACGAATCCAAGGACACCATTGTTGCCATGAAAGACGGCATGAAGATGCTTGGTGACGGCAGTGAAGTGATTCAAACAGCCCTCGAAGCAATGGAAAAAATCTCCACCGGCATTGTCACCATCTCTTCAGCTGTGGACGAACTTGACAAGAAGGCTGATATCCTCAGCAACAACGGTGAGGAGGTAAAACATCAGATCAACAGCGTGGTCAACTCCTCGGAGAAGAATAAGGAATCCACCGGAGCAGTAAATTTCTCCATTGACGGAACCATAGAGGCATTGAACAAACTCGCTACCTCCAGTAAGGAGCTAAGTGCTGCCGTGGGAGATATGTAAGGATGCCGAAGAAACTACAGCTGTTGCAGATCCCCGAAGATTAAAGGCTCAGGGGTACACTCCATGAGTCTTTTTGGAGACACACTTTTCACCAGCAGACTGGCACTATCGAGAATCCACGAGGAACATTTACCGACACTCGTCGCCTGGAGTGACTCTGAAACTGCGTGTGGTCCCTTCCTTACTCCGGAAAGATACAGTTTCAGCCGCCTGCAAAATCAGCTGCGGTCCGGTGTCTTCTGGGGCGAAACGGAAAAGATGTTTTTTGTGGAAACAAAAGAAGACAAGCGCCCCATCGGTACCGCCCATTTCTGGCAGCCTGCCGGCAGAAGTGATACCATAACAATGGCACTCAAAGTTGCCCTGCCGGAGGAGAGGGGGAAAGGCTACGGCACCGAAATACAAAAGTTTCTTATCATTCACATCTTCGACCGGATAGCATCGGTGAAAGCCATTGAGATGTACACTGATATCAACAATGATGCCCAGCAGCGATGTCTGAAAAAACTCGGCTTTGAGCTTATCGAATCTCTTATGTACGACGATCAGCAGGAACAGCGGACCGGTCACCTCTACCGCCTGACCGCCAGGCAATACCACTCCCACCCCATCTATAAGTACCATTATGAATAAACTGGGGCTGGTCTTCGACAATCGATATCTCCACCACTCGGTGCAGACAGCAAGTCCCGAAAATCCTGACAGATTACGCTCCATTTACATGCGCCTGCAGCAGAAGCTCAGCGGCAACATGTTCACCCGTATTCAGCCAAGGGAGGCAAGTGATACCGAAATCACCACCGCCCATTCACCTTTTTACATTAAACAGCTGTGCGAACATGCCATCAAGGAGAACCCGTATTCCTATGACAAGGACACCTATTTAACCGACGACTCACTGCCCGCTGCACGACTTGCTGCAGGCGGCTGTTTCGCCCTCACCGACCGCATTATGAATGCGGATATTGATTACGGTTTTGCCCTTATTCGACCTCCCGGGCATCATGCCACCCCCGGCAGAGGAATGGGCTTCTGCATCTTCAACAATATTGCCCTCACTGCAGAATATTTACGTCGAACCTTTGGGCTGAAGCGTATTCTTATTGTCGATTTTGATGTCCATCATGCCAATGGCACCCAGGAGATATTCTACGAAACAGATGAGGTGATGGTACTCTCCATCCATCAGCAGGGGATTTTTCCCTTCAGCGGAGAAGCAGAAGAAACAGGCAGCAGCGCCGGTACCGGTTTTACCATTAATCTTCCAGTCCATGCCCAGTTTGGAGACAGCGAATACACTTCCATTCTTGGACGCACCCTGCAGGGAATCGTTGAACAGTACATTCCCCAGTTTATTCTGGTTTCAGCAGGATATGATGCCCACCGGGATGAAACCATCAGCGGCACGGAACTCTCGACACAGTGGTATGCCACCATCAGCCATATTCTTCGTCGACATGCAGCAGAAAGCTGCCGGAACCGTCTTCTTTTCGTGCTCGAAGGCGGCTACAATCCAATAATCCTGGAAAAATCAATCTTTGCAACCATCGATGCACTGCTGCAGGATACCTTCGACAGACCCGGTATCCTTCCTGTTCCCCGTGCAGAAAAAATTCTGGATGGGCACCCATTTCGGAAATACTGGACAATCTGACCATGCCTGTCGCTTCTCCTGAAAATGCCGATTTAAAGAACCTCCTGGAGGAATGTCGGCAATGCGGTACCTGCTGTAAGAACTACTCAAAAGTTCTTCTGCAGGGGGATGAGGCGGCATTTATCAAAAAGATGGGTGGATATGTGGGAGTTGATGCAACACTAAAAGAACTGCGGGAAAAATCCCTGCAGCAGCTCATTGCAGAGAACAGCAGCAAAAACAAGGTATATATGATTCATCCGGACGGGAAGGGCTGTGTCTTTCTTGAACGTGCAAACGGTCTCTATCGCTGCAAAATCTATCAGTACCGCCCCATGTCCTGCAGGGGATTCCGTTGTAATACTGCAGATAAAAGCTTCCTCTCTCTTTTCGGAGATAATGCCATTCATCTTCTGGGATTGGATACATTCGGGCTGCCCCTTGGCAGGAAAAAACACAAGTGAGCATTAGATCGAACCAGCATAAGCACCTTGCTGACCAGCCGACAACCATCCTCTTCCAGATAGGCTGACTCGACAGAAATACACCATCAGTAAACGCAATTTCATGCAAAACAAAACAACCCTTTCAGGCCAAACTACTCTATGATCTGAAAGGGTTACATAAGCTCACGACCTTGCTTCCGTTTCCCGCAGAGAGACGGGGAAAGCAGGTTGCGAGTTCTTCCCCTGAGGAATGAACGATTTAATATGGTTCTGGCTCGGGGTCGACACACCCTCCGGTTTCATAACTGAGCTCGAAAAAAATGGAATCTCCCGCCTGTCCAAACTCTCCCCACCATGCCCGATGGATAATATTCACCTCATCGCTGAGATCAATGGTAAGGCACAACTGCCCATCACTCAATATGGAAGCCATATCACCAGCGTCAATGGTCCAGGCTTGACTCCAGGTGGTCTGATTATACTCCTTGTTGGGACGAAACCAGGTACCACCGTCCCTTGACCAATCCTTTTCTTCAGAAATCTCACCGCCATTTTCGGGCCCGCCAAGATCCTGAACACCTTCAATATCCCAACTGAGATATTCATCGATATTTCCGGCACTGAAATCACCTTTTGCCCAGATCTTCAGAGTTGCCTGAGTACCTTCATTGATCTGGGGCAGCTCAGACTCTGAAAAAGAGAAGCTTTCTCCAGCTTTTGTAATCGTACTGTATCCCTCAATTACAATGACTTCTGGCTCTTCATCACAACATGCCATGGCACTTTGCTGAACAGACAAAAGAAGAACCAAGCCTGCAGCGGCAACTGAATAATATGTTTTTCTCATCATTTTTCCCCCGGTTAATTGGTGTGGATAACTCCGTTTCCTTTTTTTCGACTGCCGGAAAAAGGAAAACGTGTGATCTCCTTCCCCCGTCACAATCTCCAGCTCGTTGACAACAGACATTCCAGGAGCTTGAACTTCCTGCAACCATCCATGCCTCCCCTCTCTAGAAAAAAATAAATCCAGAAAGATTCAAAAAGCTTAGTATGTTTTATACTATTAAGCAATGACTAAAATGGTCGATTATGGGACAAAATGGTCAAAATTGGGACAAACCAAAAATATGGCACTAATTTTGCTTGAATTGAAATCAGAAGAGCAATAGACTGTCAAACAGATAGTTGCGTACAAAATCAGGTCGTTGCACCAGGTAGCACTGGCAGATTCCTTAAAACCCATGATCCAGTGGGAGGCGATCTTCAAAGGTGGAGAAAACAGCCACCTTCACGCGCGGAGCAGTGCTCAAAAAAATCATCACCGGCAAGGGACCAGGGAAGACGAATCTTTAAATCCCTGCCTAAAAACAGTCTTCGTTTCTTTGTGCCCATTGCCCCCTCTTAACACTTTGTTTTTGCGTACACTTTCAACCATCGGAGCAAATGTGCAGGATGCTGCACCAGTCTGCACCATAGAAGAGAAAAGCGCCGACCGCCGCCGTAATACATACGCATCCACCACGGTGGCGGACACAGGGTATCGTACACTCTATCTGCCAGTCCCTTTCCGGATTCTTTGCACTTTTTCACAGGAAGCGGCCAGCCTCTGAAAGGTTCTCCTGCTCCTCCAGCAGCAGAAATCTCACCGCAACCCAATCTCTGTGAAAGAGAATCTCTCCAGGGTGTTATACAATGGAACAGTCTCAAGGCATTGAACAACTGCGGATACTTGCCGATGATCTTTTCCCAGTCCAGCTCTTCCTCATTTGCCTCCACAAGACCTATAATATCCGCTGCTGATATCAGCTTACAGGAAGTGTAGGTGAGCGGGGCATGAAAGCCATGCTGAAAAAGATGCGAGAGCATCTCTTCGTTTGCAAATCTGTATGCCGTCATCCCTCCGTTTACCTTGAAGGGTATGGCATTTGCCCAAGATTCTGCGAAGGAGAACTGCTCATAATAGGGGGGGAGCCTGGGGAATAGACCGTGATGAAGCTCGATCCATACCTCAAATCCGCCAATCACGATGCAGAGCGGTGGAAGATGGTAATAATCCTCTGGCAACTCTTCCGTGGAAGCCGACAGGCCTTTTTCCAGTAAGAGTGCATGTGCCCGAAAGGCATCTTTTTTTTCAAGAAACAGATCAATATCGCTCATGGGCCGCAGACCAATCTGCGGATACAATGTCTGACTGAGGGCAGCACCTTTAAGAACAAGGGCGGGAAGTCCCTCCCGTTCCAGCATATCGAGCACAACCTGCATCCCCTGAATACGGTGTTCATTTTCACGCTGATGACGCATGCTCAAAAATCGAAGACCGCGAAGAAACCCAGCGGGAATATCTGCATCCAAAGCACTCAAATGTCTGTGCAGAAGAGGCGAAAGCCCATGCTGCTCGGAAATCGGCAGGAGATCGTCCCACCGGCAACAGTCCGCACAGGCTGCCCGGAGCTGATCCTGCTGAACAGGATGTGGTCTGATGCAGGCACTTAATGTAAGAATGGGAGATATTGCCATTTTTTCTTTTACCAATGTGAAAAAAACAATTTGTCCGCTACCACTGAAACTGAGCCGCGATTTCGCTCAGAAAGAATCTGCTGCAATGGTACTGTATCAGAAAAAGAAGCACAACTGACCGTTCTCTTCTACTTCGAATGTTCAGTTAAAAATTTCAGAAAGACCGAGGCAACCGGAGAAAGGGTTCTATTGTTTCGCCGGATCAAGTAGAACGGTCGCTGCATCCTGTGCTCTTTAAGAGACAGTGCTGCCAGACGTCCGCATGCCATATCATCACGCACAGCATACCTTGAGAGAATTGACACACCGATTCCTGCCTTCACGGCTTCTTTGACGGCAGCCGTTGTTCCTATCTCAGCCACTTCCTTGAGTTGACTCTCTTTCAAACCGTTTTCCTCAAGAATCTTTGCAAAAACCCGGCGGGTCCCCGATTCCTGCTCACGCATGATATAGGGTTCACCCGGTAATTCATGCACAGAGATGCTTTTCAGCAACGCCCACGGATGAGCAGGAGGGACGGCCAGGGTCAGTTCATCGGAAAAAAGTTCACACCAGCTGAGTCCACTCTGATTCCACCTGGCACCAACCACCCCAAACTCAAGCTCACCAGCCAGAACCCGTTGGGAGATAATCCTTGAGCTGCTGATGGTGAGCGTTGCCTGAATGGAAGGATACTGCTCACGAAATTCACCGATTATTCCGGGCAGAATATATGTTCCGGGAATTGTTCCGCAGCCGACATATATTCGACCGGACAGATGACTGCTGAACTCAGTCAACGCCTGAACAGCTTCACGACGCATACGCATAATTTTTCTGGCATAAGCGTACAGGACACTCCCGGCATGGGTTGCCTCAACTTCACGACCAAGACGATTGACAAGCTGCTGTCCCAGTTCATTTTCAAGGCTGCGTACATGCTCACTGACTGTGGGTTGAGTCAGAAGCATCGCCTCTGCCGCACGGGTAAAACTCTTCAGTTCCACAACCTTACAAAAAGCGTCCAGTTTTCTGATTTCCACACTCTCTCCCGGTTCCCCTGTTCATCTGCTGAAAAATCCTATGAACCATAGACAATGCATAGGTATTACCTATTTGCATTATTTGACTTTCCAATTTATATAGCGACCTCATTTATCACTTTTCACCATAAACTGCGAGTCTTATCATGAAAAAAATCCGGTTCATTTCCGTTCTTCTTTTCACCCTCCTTCTTCCCGCCCTGAGTCTTGCCGGGAACACTGCAAGCAGCACCATCACCATGGACTTTGATCTGTCAGAGCACAACACAGATCAGGACGCACAGCTCTGGATCCCCTACCCCCTTTCAGACCGGGATCAGCTTATCAGCGATATCGCGGTCAGCGGTGATTACAGTGAATCAGCTGTGTACAGCGACCGGGAATATTCTACCCCCATCCTCTATGCACGCTGGAATAAGGGAGCTAAAAGCCGAAAACTGCAGCTCTCTTTTCATGTTATCCGTAACGAAGTTGTCCGCCGTGATTTTCCGAATAAGGAAGCAGACTGGGACCCTGCAGATTACACAGCGTTTTTAAAAGCGACCAGCCTTGGTCCCATCGACGGACAGGTGAAGATTCTGGCAGACCAGATCACCATGGGTAAAACAACCGTTCTGGCAAAGGCGAAGGCCATCTATAAGTGGATTTGCGAGAATATGTACCGTGATCCGGCAACCAGAGGATGCGGTCCCGGCAATGTCTGCCTCCTCCTGGAACAACCTGGAGGAAAGTGCACAGACATCCACTCTGTTTTTGTCTCCCTGTGCCGTGCGGCTGGTGTTCCGGCTCGTGAGGTTTTCGGCATTCGACTGGGGAAAAAGCAGACAGAGGACATAAGCACCTGGCAGCACTGCTGGGCGGAATTTTATCTGCCCGGATATGACTGGGTACCAGTGGATCCGGCTGATGTTCGGAAGATGATGCTGAAAGAAAACCTGCAGCCCGGAGACGCAAAGACCATACACTACAAGAAGTATTTCTGGGGCGGCTGGGACCAGTACCGGGTGAAACTTGCCATGGGACGGGATCTGCAGCTAAACCCGCAGCAGCATGGAGAAACGTTAAATACCTTTGGCTACCCCTATGCCCAGATCGGCACAAAAACTCTGGACTGGCTTGATCCCAAAACATTCAAATACACATTCACTTTCCATCAGTAACCTACAAAAGAGCAGCCTGAGCGATGTGCCCCCTGTCACTCATTACCAACGTAACCCAGGGGGCGTGAAAAGGTGTAGCACATGGGATCTGTAACAAGCACATCGCCGGCTTCCCCCACATTTCCACCCAGCAGTGTCGCCGGCAGGGCAACAACCCAGACAGCGGCACCCGCGATACCTGCCACCAGAGTCAGGGGACGGACAATTACCAGATCTGCAACCATGGCAATGGCACTTGGATCAGAATACTGCTCGTAATCCGACCGACACTCCGCAAAGCTGCTTGAAGCAGACATCAGGGAACTGCTGACAACAAATATCAGTATCAGC
The DNA here is from genome assembly GCA_024763035.1 of Desulfocapsa sp. GTDB lineage: Bacteria > Desulfobacterota > Desulfobulbia > Desulfobulbales > Desulfocapsaceae > Desulfocapsa. Next base: position 8,926 of record JANTGG010000009.1, read on the forward strand.
GTGATAATAAGAACATTCTTCGGCAATCTACTCATTGGATTCTCCTTTTTCTCATCCCAAACACTCAACACCCGGACATAACACACAATGTTATTACGTTACAAGAATATTAGCCCCTAAGCCATTTCCGGGGTGTTGCTTACTCAAGGGACATGTAGTTTCCATACTCTTCCCAGACAGACTTCATGGGGATAGCAAAGCCTATACCTTCTGTATTCCGGATTATCATGGTATTTACTCCCACCACCCCTCCGTTCTCATCAATCAAAGGTCCCCCGCTGTTTCCCGGATTGATCGGAGCGTCTGTCTGTACAAATGCTACCCCGTCAAAAGTACGATAACCTGATATAATTCCGGAAGTTATCGAATGCCTGAGCCCCTGTGGATTTCCCACGGCATACACCTGCTGCCCCTGTTCTCCCCTTCCTTTTGCGGGTGTAAGATAAGGAGCCGACCATACATCGATGGAGAGCAGTGCCAGATCAAAACGATTACTCATCATAACAGAATCCACAGTATACTCACTGCCGTCAACCAGAACAACCTTTACTCCTTTTGTGGGTGAAGCGTTTTCCACAATGGAGACCTTTTCCTGTAGCGTCTCATGTGCCCTCCTGTACTTCTGAAGATTTTTCTCACGTGCACGAATATCTTCCCAAACCCGTTGCCGCAATTCATTGTCCCGAACCTTGGCGACCTTTTTTTTCAGATACTGCAGATTCTTTTCTTCACGGATAAGCAGCTCTTTTTCTTTTGCGATCTGGTCAGTAAGCTTCTGCATATCCTTCTCTTTCATCTTCAGAACATGCTTATTGGTCACAATCAAGCCATTGGGAGACACAAAGAACCCGGACCCGGATCCCCAGCTCGTCTGAATGGACACCGTAGCATTCCGTGCTGCATCTATTCCACTATTGACAGAATATTTCTCGGACAGTTGCAGAGCCAATCCTTCCAGCTCAGCGGTATTCCCGTTCCGGGAACTCACACCAGCAGACCGTTTCTTCAAAGGTGCGGCCTTCTTCCCCACAGATTGCGACTCAGCTGCAGAAGTCGTAACAGCTTGAGGTAAAGGGACGGGATTGTTGTCGGTGCCGATGCCCAGGTAATAGAATGTTCCCCCGCCGGAGACTATCCCCACAATCAAAGCAAGCAGCCACCCGGGCACCCCTTTCTTTTGCGAGGACTCAGCAGGCTCCTGAGATATCACACTTTCCTGGGCGAGACGTTCCTGTCGCTTCTTATATTTCTCAAATATAATTCCGCAGCGTTCACACTCAACACTGCCTTTTTGTTCATATTTACAACTGGGACACTGCATACCATAGCTCCTTCATTGGACACTTGAATCGATGTAACCTCAAAATATAGTACAATTCATCCTTATTTTATCCTTTCTTTTCTATTTAATAGACGTTTTCATGAACATTATGTATACTCATCCGAAAGGTTCGCTACTGTCAACCAGGGGAAACTCTCTTTATTGTTGTATATTCAACAGCAAAAAGAAATGATTTTCCTCCTGCAAAAACAAAAATCCCAATAAAGGAGATGTATCATGCAAAAGATGGAATGCCCCTGCGGCTACATTTATGACCCGGAAGAAGGCGATTATGAGCATGGAGTGGAACCCGGCACCCCATGGGAGAAAGTTCCGGCAGACTGGGTCTGCCCGAAATGCGGTGCAGAAAAAGAAGATTTCTGGGAAGCTGACTGATACGGGCTTGTATGGATTATCCGGCGATGGGAAAGATCGTGTTGTGCTGGTTCACCTGGTGTTTCATGCACAGTTTTCTGATCTCCACATGGCTTACCGACCACCTGCAGAACCTGCTTGGTGAAAAATTCGCCTGCTATCGCCTCTGTTTTAATATCATCAGCATTCTTGCTCTGATCCCTGCCATCTGGTACCAGCTCTCCTTTGAGCAGACCGTTCTCTTTCAGTGGAATGGATTATGGAGAATACCGCAGGTCTGTCTCATGCTTTTTGGTTCATATATGTTTTATATTGGACGAAAACGCTACGACATGCCGTTTTTCCTTGGTACCAGACAGCTGAGATCCTACCTTGCCGGCAAACCCGCTGATCCGCTGCCCTTTCATGCAGATTATCGCGGCGGCGTCCGGCATCCCTGGTACTCCGGCAGTATTGCCATGGTACTGGCGTCGGGAACACTCACCGACATTACCCTTGCCAGCAAAAGTGTGCTTATCAGCTATCTGATTATCGGTACATTTCTTGAGGAACGAAAACTCATCAAAGAGTACGGGCAGCCCTATAGACAGTATCAAAAAGAGCTGCCCATGCTCTTTCCCTGGCAACACTTCCTTTTTGGCAAAAGCAAGATACAATCGGCCTGAGACTGCGTCCCGTTTCTCCCTTTTGCCGCCGCACACCTTTACCGTTCCCCCTGCAATGCTTACACTGTACAGCAGAAATTTGGGAAGTGCTGCACTCCCCTCTGCAAACGAAAAGAACAGGTGAAATTTAATATCTGAAAGGAGACACACATGAGTGATGAAAAAAACAGTCTGGAAAAAGTTAAGGAGTCTATCGAGCAGCTGCGTGACGAAATCAAACTGAAAGCCCATCTCGGCAAAGCTGAAGCCCAGGAGGAACTCAATAAACTCGATAAAAAGTGGAATGATTTTCTCGGGCAGTACAAACCCGTCGCTGATGAGGCTGGAAAAACAATGGAAAGTGCCGGTGAGGCATTAGGGCTTGCAGCAGATGAGCTGAAAGCCGGTTATGAGCGCATCCGTAAATTATTTTAGGGAGTCGGATTATCACCAAGGCTCGGCAAAATTCCAATGAACAGAAGAGTCGGCTGGAGCAAGCGATTGAAACTGTTATCAGGTCTGGAAAATCGTTTGCAGTGACGAGCTCCTGCAGTTTCATTTTGCATTTACCTGAGTCTCCGCGGTAAGCATGAAAAGAATAGCGTTCAGGCTGTCTGAAAACACGAAAAATCCTGCAGTGCGGTGGGACACCAACAAAGAAATCAGTCGAGGATATCTGAGATAACCTGCAGTAACTCGTTTGTTTTCACCGGTTTTGCCAGAAATCGGTTGCCACCGATATATGAGCCCATGGCGTCGGTGTCTTCCTTGGAGACAATGGCGGTCAGGAAGACAATGGGAATGGCTGCCAGGGTGTTATCGCTGCGAAGCTCCTGAGCGATATCATCACCGGACATTCCCGGCATCATGATATCGAGAAAGATCAGATCCGGCTGAAAGCTTTTTACTGCGTCCACTGCCCGCAGTCCGGAATTTTCAGTCTTCACCTCAAACTTGCCGGTACGATCAAGATTCAACTTCATCAACTTGGTCAGCGAGGCTTCATCATCAATCAGTAATATTTTTTTCGTCATTTTCCCTCATTTTCGGAAAGGCAGCAGAATTGTAACACAAACCCCGCCCTTTTCACAATTTGCCAGCTGCAATGTGCCGTGGTGCAGTTCGACAATATTACGGGACACTGAAAGACCAAGCCCCGTTCCTTCTCCCACTTCTTTGGTAGTATAGAAGGGATCAAAGACTCTGTCGACTTCTTTTTTGGCTATCCCTTTCCCGTTGTCTCTCACCCGAATCTGCACGACATTCATCCCGGCGTGGAACTCTTCAGAAAATCCAGCCTCCTCACTGCTCAGGATATGACGTGTAGAACTGACCATCAGCTCCCCCTTCTTTTCCATGGCATGGATGCTGTTCATAAACAGATTCACGAAGACCTGCTGCAATTTGCTGAAATCCAGTGTGAGAGCAGGTAATTCTACTAAATTTTTAGTAACGGAGATCTGCTTTTTGAGAAATTCATGATCCACCAGCTGCAATGACTGGCGAATAACTTCATTAATATCCTCACCGGCTTTCAGGGACAGCTTCTGATCCCTTGAGAAATCGAGCAATCCGTGGATCACCGTGTCGGCACGCTGCACCGCATCTTCCATATCAGCCAGAATTTCCTGCTCTGTTTCTTCAACATCCGGAGCACCGGCTAGATACTCAACACCCATACGAATAATAGCCAAGGGGTTTTTTACTTCGTGCGCCACCCCTGCCGCCAGCTGCCCCACAGATTCCAGCTTCGCCGCCTGCATAAGCTGCTGATGTGCCAGCTGCAGCTCATCTGACCGTTTTTGTACCTGACGGGCAAGGGCTCTGTTCCAGATTATCACCACAAGGATTACCAGGACAAAAAAGCCGACAATAAGTGTGGCAAAAGTGTGCAGGGTCGAGTCCTGCCACCAGGGAATATCAACCACCTTAATCCATCGCTTACGGATTTCGTCACGCTGCTTCTGATCCACAGTCGCCAGGGTTTTATTAAGAATCGTCACAAGTTCGGGCCAGTCTTTGCGCACCCCCATACGCACGTCAATCTTCGTATCCAGGTATTTGACCACCCGAAGATTGGTAATCCCGACTTTTGATATTATCTCAGTGGTACTGGCAAGATCGCTGATCATGGCATCCACTGCCCCCATGGCAGTCATGTCAACCGCAGTTCGCAGATCCTCCGTTTCGATAACAACAACATCCACTTTATGATGCGAGATAAGATCTGCCCAGACAGAACCCGCCACCACCGCCACCTTTTTTCCTGCCAGATCTTCAACCCCGGTAAATGCTTCTGTAGAAAAGAGAACACCCGGAACCTTAAGATAGGGCTCAGTAAAGGAGAGTATATTGTCTCTTTTCTCAGTCAAGGCAACCACCGGCAGCATATCCACCGCCTTACTATGGGCAAGAGCGAGCACTCCCGACCAGTCTGCTGCCCGCACAACCTGAAACCGCACTGCCAATTCATCTGCAATAATAGCAAGATAATCAGCACTGATCCCCCTGTAGGTTCCGTCACTATCCAGACACTCATAAGGAAGCCCATCGGGATCAGGAGCAATGCTAATGACCGGATGGGCTTCCAGCCACGCCCTTTCCTCCGGGGTGAGAAAGCTGCGGTCTGAAGCAAAACACAGCTGAAAAAAGCACATCGTTACCGTAAAGAGCAGAAGCCATAACAGGTTTTTCACTGTTTCTCCCTTTCATTGGTTTCCTTAAGAACATTCAGATTCTTCAAATTCAGATCTTCGGTCACCACTTCGGTAACGAGCTCATCAATCCCACCAACCTCAATGGTATAAAAGAGATCAACAGCATTGGAATTTGTTGCCGTTGTGGTCTGTACATAGGTTTTACGATTGAGACGATAACGCGCTCCAAACTCACTATCTCCGCTCTTCACGTCTGTCCCCACAAAAACTGACAGCCTGTTGTTGATCTGACGTCCCGTGGACAGTTTTACCCCCCCATTCCCGCCCTCGGGTGCCGAACCGGTGAGCAGATAGGAGATGGTGCTGCTCTCCGACATGGGAGGTCTTGAGAATGTGGTAATACGAGGGCGTGAAGCAGAGCCAAGAACATTGACTCCGGCAACGATGTCTCCCACTGTCCGTGTTGCCTGCAGGTTGATTCCCGGCTGTGACAACGGCCCTCCGGGGAATGAGATCACTCCCCGCTCAATATCAAGATCCTGCCCGTACGCCCGGAATGTCCCCTGTTTGACATGAAATTCTCCACTGCCGAGCATCTGCTCTCCCGGATTTGCTGTAAGACTCAACTGCCCGTCCACAAAGGAATTCAGACCAAAACCGATAAAGTGAACATCATTGCCAAGACTTACCTTCAGATCCATCGTAACAGGGGAGGTAACCTTCTCAGGTTCTTCTTTTCGCTCCTGAATAATCACGACATCCGGAGAAACATCCTGACTCCCCGGAGCAAGCTCCCGTATCAGTACCGCCGCCTTGGGAATAGCAAGAGTGCCGGTCAGCAGACTCTCCTCCCCCTTTCGTGTAAAAGACAGATCAGAGTCCAGGAAAATTTTTATTTCCGGCAGGTTCACCAGACGAAAAGTGTCCGCCTGCAAAGAGAATTCTGCCGGCCAGTTCCTCGCAGCATCAAGCTCTGCAGTACCACTGAGGATCAGTTTTCCTCCCGGAGAATACAAGGTGCCACTCAGACTGAGCTCTTTATCAGCTGCTGCCATTGTAAAAACAGTATCCTTTAGCTCCAGCCCGGCAGCGGGAATAAACACATTCCCGATGTCCAGATGCCCTTTCCCCCTGAGTCCGGGTTCCTTAAGGGTTCCATCAACCGTAAAATCAAGTTCAATCCCGCCTTCCAGCTCCTGAATATCCGGTACTAATGCCTCGAGAACATCAAGCTCATGGGCAGTGACAAACAGTCGGGCAGTTATTGCTGCATCCCCCTTCTCTGCCACTTTCAGAACATCCGGCAGCGTCGCCTCTCCCTTCAGTTCATTACCCTCCAGACTGAAATGAAAATCGGATTCCACTGCACCCCCGGCAACATGTGCCGTAAATGCTCCCCCCTCATGGTGGACAGTACGGAACAGCTCTGAATCTGTTCTATAGCGTATTTCTCCCGGTGTAATCTTTGCAGTCACATCCGCATCTATTTCCTCCTGCATGGCTACCATTGCCTGCAGAGAAAAAATACCGCCCACCTCCTGCAGTTTCTCGGGGTACCATGGAGCAAGAGCAGCAAGGGCAAAGCCGTTCAACTGTACCTCCGCCTTGCTCTGTCCACTGTACCCGTCCCAGGATCCGCCAAGGCAAAGGCTTCCCTCCCCCTCAAGACACATCGTTTCAAGCTGTGCCGCTTCTGCACCCACTGTAAGAGCAGCCGTTTTCCGCAACCGCCAGGCTCCAAGGTCCCTGCTGTCCACTTTAAATTTTTTAATCACACCCTGCCATACCTCATCATATCCGCCTGCAAGGGACAAATGCAAAGAGGCAAGTTCATGAACGGCAGAAAGAAGAACAGTATGCTTCTCACGGCTTCCGGCAGCATTCACCTGCAGATCCTCCACACCATTCCCTTCATATTGCAACCCCTGGGTCGACAGTGAAACAGAAAAGGGATTCTGCCAGCTCAAATCCAGGTCGGCGGCAAGCTGCAGATCTTTCAGCTCAGCTTCGGCAAAGGATGCTGATTCTGCCGTCAGCTGCACATTCAACCGGGGCTCATCCATTGCCCCCTTCACCGTACCGCTGCCACGAAGAATCCCGGAAGCATGGGGCAGCAGATCACCCAAGGCAGGCACAACAAGGTTCCAGTCTATTTCCGAACTCTCCCCAAGACGGCCCTTCGCCGCAATTTCGGCACTTCCTGACCCCAGTTGCAATTTTTGGATATCAATACTGTCCGAAGAGACGGAAAGCTCTGCACTACCAAAGAGCGGCTGCTCTCTAAGCGTTCCCTGCAGACTCTCAAGACTCACCTCGGCACTGACACCCTCCTCTTCCAGCCTTCCCTCACTCTGCAACAGCCAGTCAAACTTCCCCGGCCATTCTCCGCTGAGCTCCTCCGGATTTATCCCCTGTGCCTGACTTTTCAGATTCCACTGCAGCTGCGGTGTCCACTGCACATCACCGGAAAGGCCAAGGGTTCCGTCGAGGACATTTCCCTGAAGATCCATAATCTCAGCCCGCTCCGTGCTGCCCTTCGCCTTCAACAGCCAGCTTCCAGCGGGCAGCTGAGCACCGCCAAGATCTGCCGTCAGGTTCAGCAGGTAATCATCCACCGTACCTTTGAGAGTGATTGTACCGGCAGAAACTGCAAAATCAGGCGTCCCCTGAAGCGGCCATTGCAGATCATGCAGGTTCAGCAGGAGGTCAAGTTCCTGATCCACGCTGGCAGTACCGCTCAGCTCCAGGGCGGCATTTGTCCGGTCATGGGAGAGCAGGAGGTGATTCACCGTAAAAAGAAGATCCTGCAGATCTGCCTGCATATCAAGATCTGCATTCCAGTTATAAGCACCGTTCTCCTCATCATGCATTGCAAGCAATGCCGTCAAAGATGCCTGCTGCAGATTACCTTGTGTTTCAATTTTTCCGCTGACGACTCCGGGGATATCCGGAGCAAAAAGAGCAGGACGCAGATCGCTTACACCGAGCTTTCCCTGCCAGGATGACTTATTGATCACATCATTGACGGTCGCATTCAACTCTGCGGCAATATCCCCCTGCACTGTAAGCTGAACAAGCAGTCGCTTAAGGTCGCCGGAAAAATCACCATGCAGTTTTATCGACGGCAGGTCAGTCATCAGAGAAACGATATCCGCCTGCAGCTTCAGAGGATAGCCGGCAACAGGATTCAACTCACCCTGTACCGCCGCTGTTCCCTCCGGCATACGTACCTGAAGATCCTGCAGTTGAATCCCTGACTCATCCCAGAGGAGTGCCAGAAACGCACTGTCTATGACAAGGGGTGACACTTCGGAAGCAGAAAAGAACTGCAGGTTTGCAACTGCCAGTTTTTCAAGACTGATCGATACGGGAAGAGACAATTCGGGCAGCACAAACGGTTCTGTGGAGGGTGCTTCACTTTCCGTAGGCAACAGTGTGTACGAGATATCATCGGCAGCAATTTCAAGGATGTGCAGCTGCAGATGCAGCAGATCCGTTGTTTTCCAGTCGAGAACAAAACGGCTGAAGCCCCCCCTGCCGAAGGGAAAACTAAAGCGAACATCACGCAATTCCAGACGATCAAGCAGCCGTCCCTCGACCGTTCCCACCTGCAGCTGACCATCGAGCTGTTTCTCCAGCTGTGAGACAAGAAAACGGGCACCACTCTCACTACCGAGAAGAAAGCAGCATCCGCCAATCAGTACGGCAAGCACAGCAGCAGCGCCAAGCCCTATCCGTTTCAGCCACTTTTTCATAATGTCGCTCCAAACCCGATATGGAAACGTACATCACCAATCCCGGGCTGTTCACTCACCGGCCATGCCAGATCCACCCGCAGCGAACCAAAGGGTGCCAGCCAGCGGACACCGAAACCTGCCCCCACATACACCTTGTCAACTGTATCATTATAGGCATTTCCTCCATCCACAAAACCGGCAAGAACCCATGATTCTGCAACCCGGTGATCATACTCCGCACTGGCGGTAAAAACATTCTTTCCGCCGACCACAATATTGTCATCATTAACCGGTCCCAGCGATTCATATCTATATCCCCGAACAGAGCTGTCACCACCGGCAAAAAACCTGAGAGACGGTGGATAGCTCGTAAAATCATCCACCCAGGCGGTGCCTATCTCCATCCGTGTATCCAGACGACCGTTTTCGCCAAGCCCCAGCATATACTTTCCCTTCAAATGCAGCCGGGTAAAGCTGGTATCGGAAATCAGCGACTCGGCAGCCCCGCGGACATCAGCGGAGGCAAAGTAACCAAACTGTGGATACATACTTTTCTCCATTTCTGAAAACCTGGCAATCGCCCCGAAAATCAGAAGTTCCGTTGACTCCTCGGGCTCGAGATCCACAGTAAAACGCTCAATGGAACGGAGGATAAATGCTTTGTAAAATCGGGTATCTTCCATATTCCTGCGTACCAGCGCTGTCTCCAGTTCATAAAGATCACTGATAGTGGTGGGTTTTTTTTCGTACTCATAGCTCACCGATGAAACCCAGCTGTCTGTGAGATGGTTAAAGATCGGAACAGAGTACTGCCCCTTATATTCCTTTTCTCTTTCAGAATAATTCAGCAGCACATCAGAATGATGTCCGTAACGGTTAATGAGGCGATCCGTCCAGCGGGCTGAGCCGCGGAATCCGACATCAGTCTCGTAGCCGAGTCCGAAGGCAAAACGGTGCGGCGGAATGGGGGTCATAATAACCTCAAGGGGAACCCGCATATCCTCGGCTTTATTGAAAAGTGGTTTTACCGTTACCTCCTGGGCATAACTGCTGGCAATGAGATTTTGCTGAAACTCGAGCAGGGCGTCATAGGAATATTCTTCACCCGGGGTAATGGTTACATAAGAATTCAGCAGTGAGCGGGAGAGAAAATCCTGCCTGAAATGAATCTCTCCAAAATGATACAATGCTCCCGTATCCATATGCAGGAAGATATCCGCACTGTTCTTTTCCAGATCAACCAGAACCTCACTTTTGATTATTTTTGCCTGGGGATAACCTGCAGAAAGTGCTGTGTTCAGGAATCGGCTCTTTGCCGACTCATACTCGGAATGGACAAGCGTATCAGGAGCATTTTTATAGTAGTCCTCAATACTTTTTTTAAAAATTTCCTTTTCCGCACCTTCACCCTGCCACCGAATATCACACTTGCCGATTCTGACCGCCGGACCTTTATCAACGGTGTATCTGGCGATCCAGCCTGTGTCAGTCTCCTTGAGCCTGCTTTTTATTACCGGCAGATAATAGCCGTACGGCTGCAATGCCTCCCGGATCTCATCCGGTGCCTCCCCGTGCAGCCGTTTCAGCCAGCGCACATTAAAGTCTTCACTGTCTTTTTGCTTTTCTATTGCCAGAAAATTCAGGACGTTTGCTTTCAGCGGATCTTCAATCCCTGTGAGCTCGACCTGCACAGCGATCGCGCTAAAAGCAGAAACGGGGATGGCAAGGAAGAGAATGGTAAAGAGGAAGAGGGATGGAAGGGGAAAGCATGCTGGGAGACAGGAGGATACTTTCATGTGTGGGGTTTGCGGTTTGCGGTGTGCGGTTTGAGGGAAACAGCAGCCGTTACCACCCGGCAACGACTGCATTGTCCATCAGGATTATTTGGCCTCTTCCTTCCAGTCCGGGCGCAGATACAACTCGGTGAGCTGCTTGCGGTCGACCCCTGCAGGTGCTTCGGTGAGCGGGCAGGTGGCTTTCTGTGTCTTGGGAAAGGCTATAACGTCACGAATGGAATCACTGCCGGTGATAATCATCAGCAATCGATCAAGTCCAAACGCCAAACCGCCATGGGGAGGAGCGCCAAGCTCCAGAGCACGCAGCAGAAAGCCGAACTTGTCATTTGCCTCTTCTTCAGAGATATCAAGGGCTGCAAGTACCCGTGCCTGAATATCACGCTGATGAATACGGATAGAACCACCACCGATTTCAGTACCGTTCAGAACCAGATCATACGCTTGACTGTACACTGCACCGGGATCGGTTTCCAGCTTATCCACATCCTCATCTTTTGGAGCCGTGAAGGGATGATGGAGTGCCTGGAAGCGCTTTCTGTTCTCATCATACTCAACAAGCGGAAAATCGGTAACCCAGACAAAATTGAAAGTTTCCTTATCCAGCAGTTCCAGGCGTCGTGCTATCTCCACCCGTAACTCGCCGAGCACCGGAAAAACAACCTCCGGTTTATCGGCACCGAAGAAAAGCAGATCCCCTTCCTCGGCAGCAAGGGCTGCGGTCATGGCAGCACGTTCCTCATCACTGAAGAACTTGGCAATGGGCGACTGCCATTCACCGTCCGCCTTCATCTTCACCCAGGCAAGTCCCTTGGCCCCGAACTGAGCAACATACTCGGTGAGAACATCAAGATCCTTTCTGGAAAAATTTGCACAACCTTTGGCGTTAATGGCACGCACGGTACCGTCACCATCGGCAATGGAGCGAAAAACCTTGAAAGAACAGGTTTTGGCAATTTCGGTGAGATCAACGAGTTCAAAACCAAAACGCAGATCCGGGCGATCGGTACCGAACCTGTCCATCGCCTCGTCGTAACGTATCCGGTGAAAAGGCAGGCTCACATCAAGGTCGAGGGTATCTTTAAAAAGTTTTGCGATCATCCCCTCGGTGATCTCAATAATCTGATCTTCGCTCATAAAGGAGAGCTCCATATCAATCTGGGTAAACTCAGGCTGACGGTCGGCACGCAGATCTTCATCACGAAAACATTTGACAATCTGATAATAGCGATCCATCCCGGCGATCATCAGCAGCTGCTTGAAAAGCTGAGGGGACTGGGGAAGGGCATAAAACTTTCCGGCATTCACCCGGCTGGGCACCAGATAGTCCCGTGCTCCTTCCGGGGTGGAACGGGTGAGCATGGGGGTTTCAACTTCGAGAAAGGCATTGTCATTCAAATAGGTACGAATGGACTGCACCGCCCTGTGACGCTGGAGCAGCCTTTCCGCCATCTCCGGACGGCGAAGATCCATATAGCGATACTGCAGACGGATATTTTCCGAGACTTCACTCTCTTCATCAAGGGGGAAGGGCGGAGTTTCCGATCTGTTCAGGATACGCAGCTCATCAACAAAGACTTCAATCTCACCGGTGGCAAGCTTGGTATTTGCCATACCCTCCAGCCTGGCTGAAACCTTTCCCCGTACAGCAATCACCCACTCACTGCGCAGAGAATGTGCCTTGTTGTGCACATCCGGATTTACTTCGGGGTTAAAAACGACCTGAGTCAAACCATGCCTGTCACGCAGGTCAATAAAAATAACACCGCCATGATCCCGCCGCCGCAGAACCCAGCCCATCAGAGTTATCTCTTTTCCAATATCAGCACTTGTCAGCTCATTGCAGGAATGACTTCGCTGCAGCGTTCCCATTGATTCCATTGTATCCCGTTCCAATTATATTTTTTCTACCAGCAGTGTGCTGATATCTTCAAGATTTGAGCCAATCCCAATCTCTTCCTGTTCCTGGCTCTCCATATTTCGCAAAACCGCCATACCTTCTGCCAGCTCATTTTCGCCGATAATAAGAGCAAATCTCGCTCCTGCCTTGTTTGCCTGTTTCATCTGACTTTTCAGGCTGCGGCCTTCGTGATCCATGGCTGCCTGCATGCCGGTTTTTCGCAAAACATGCACCAGAGAAAAGACAAACTCCGAAGCCGCCTCACCAAGCCCCACCACAAAGAGATCAATTACATTGGGTGTGCTCAGCTCTTCCTGCTGCTGCAGAAGGAGTATCAAGCGTTCCATACCAAGGGCAAATCCGATTCCCGGCACATTTCTCGACCCGCCAAGCTGTTCCACAAGACCGTCATAGCGCCCCCCCGCTCCCACAGCCGCCTGAGCACCAAGATCGGTGGTAATAAATTCAAAAGTGGTTCGGCTGTAATAGTCCAGCCCGCGAACCATAAATTTATTCAGACTGTAGGGAACACCAAGCTGATTCAGCCCTTCCTGTACCGCGGTAAAATGCTCACTGCAGCCATCGCAGAGATGATCCTGGATGGAGGGGGCTTCTTCCACCTGCTCCCGGCAGACGGGATTTTTACAGTCGAGTACCCGTAGAGGGTTGGTTGTACTGCGTCGTTTACAGTCATCACAGAGCACCCCGTGACGTTCTTTGATAAAATCCAGCAGCACTTTGCGAAATCCTGGGCGACAGTCGGGACAGCCCAGTGAGTTCATCTCCAGACTCACGTGAATCCCAAGGGTCTCAAGGAGCAGAGCCCCCATGGCCATAAGTTCCGCATCGACCCGGGGACTGGAGGCACCGAGCACCTCCACATCCATCTGATGAAATTGCCGGAGACGCCCCTTTTGCGGACGTTCGTGCCGGAACATGGGACCAATGGTAAAAAGTCGCTGCACAGGCTTCTGCACATGCAGACCGTGCTGAATATAAGCGCGAAGCAGCGACGCCGTGGCCTCGGGACGCATGGTGATCTGTTTATCGACAAAGGTGTACATCTCCTTTTCGACTATATCGGTGGCCTCCCCGATGGAACGGGCAAAGAGTTCCGTCTTTTCCAGAATGGGCATGCGAATCTCAGAAAAACTGAAGCGGGCAAAAATATCACGCGCAGTGTTCTCCACATGCTGCCACAGTTCCACTTCACCGGGCACTATATCTTTAAACCCGTTCAGGGCTTTTAGCTTTGTCACACCTTCTCCAATAAATAAAGATTTTTCAAATGAAAAAAGAATGAAATTAAATGCAAATAGAGCAAAATGTCAAGTATATGCGAGTAACACGGGGAAAAAACACGATTTCTGTGGTACATTCACCCATTTATGGTGGCACAAAACGGGAAAATAACGCCCCGGGATACCGCCTTACCAGGAACTATGCTTGACAATTCATATCAAGCAAGGCATTATCATTGCTTGCTTTGATACCATCGTAATAAACGCTATTAATTTTCAGCCTGCACCATCAGGAGTTGCAAAGTACATGAAATTACCCAAGTTGACCATTGGAGGATTTACTGCCCCCATTCCTCTTATTCAGGGCGGCATGTCCATTCGTGTTTCCACGGCTGCACTCTCTGCACCGGTCGCAGAATGTGGCGGCATCGGGGTGATAGGCGGATCTGCTCTTCCCACTGAGGATCTGCATAAGGATATTCTCAAAGCAAAGTCCATGACCGACGGCGTCGTGGCAGTGAATATCATGTACGCCATGAAAGATTTTTATAATCTTGTCATGACCTCCATTGACGCCGGGATCGATATGATCATCACCGGTGCCGGTTTTTCACGGGACATCTTCAAAATCGGCAGGGAGCACAATGTACCCATCGTGATGATCGTCTCTTCCCCCGGTATTGCCAAACTCGCCGAAAAACTCGGGGCAGCGGCTATCATTGTCGAATCCTGCGAGGCTGGCGGACACCTCGGTACAGACCGCCCCTTGCGGGAAATATTTCCCCCCATCAGGGAAGTTATCACCAAAGTACCCCTTATCGCCGCAGGCGGCATCACCAACGGCTATGAAATGGCAGAGATGATGGATAAATACGGGGCTGACGGAATACAGATTGCGTCCCGGTTTGTATTGAGTGAAGAATGCGATGTGGATGAAAAGTTCAAACAGGCATTTCTCGACGCCAAAAAGGAAGATATCGTCCTCACCTCGTCTCCGGTGGGGATGCCCGGACGGGCGATAAATACACGATTTATCCGCTCCCTCGCCGAGGGGACAGCGGATAAGGTGAAGAAATGCGTTTATAAATGTCTTAAAAAATGTGACCATCACTACTGCATCAGCGAGCGGCTGATGAGTGCCAGAGATGGTAAAATTGACGAAGGTCTGATATTTTCCGGAGCAAATACTTACAAGATGAATGAGATCCTGCCGGTGGCAGAGATCTTCAAACAGTTTGTTACCCAGGCAGAGTCTGTATATAAAGAGGGCAAGGGCTTCTCCCCTGCTGCTTCCTGATTGCCCCTCCCTTCCCTGTCATGACTATTTCCGGTGAACCTTTGATTGTCACTGCTGACGACCATCCCATTCGTCAGCAGATGATAGACAAAGATGCCATGAAAGTATTGCGAACCCTTCGTGACAACGGCTTTGCCGGTTTTCTGGTGGGCGGAGGAGTACGCGACCTCTACCTGGGAAAAACCCCGAAAGATTTTGATATCTCCACCGATGCCCGTCCCGGGCAGATCCGAAAGCTCTTTCGCAACAGCCGCACCATAGGCAGACGATTCCGGCTGGTGCAGGTCTTTTTCCACGGAAAAGAGCTTGAGGTCTCAACCCTTCGCTCCTTAAGTGAACACGACCTTGATGGTCCAGCCGCCGTACTCGCCCCCAACAACACCTTCGGCAGTCTTGATGAGGATGCCCAGCGTCGTGATCTCACCATCAATTCACTGTTTTATGAAATAGAACATAACACGATCATTGATTATGTGGACGGCATTCGGGATCTGGATCATTCCATTATCAGGATCGTAGGGGAACCGGAGCTGCGAATTACCCACGATCCGGTTCGAATGCTGCGTGCCATTCGGCATGCAGCACGACTGAATTTCACCATCGAAAAAGAAACCTGGCACTCCATCTGTAAGAACCACCAGAAACTTACACTCTGTCCCCCGTCAAGGATCAGGGATGAGTTTTTTAAAGACGTACACTCCACAGCCCTCTGTGAATGGCTGGAACTCGCTCTCGATTCGGAACTCTTTTTTGATATCTTCAGCCTCTATAAAAAACCGCTGCGCCAGAAAGAAGCAGATAATGAGCTTCCCTATCGGCAGCAGCTGAAAAATATAGCAAAAGTAATCGACCGGACAGCGACACTTGCCAAAGAATCCGGTAAACACGGATTACACAACGACTTTCTGCTGGCACTGCTCCTTATCCCCTGGGCGAATGCCCGCTTTGACCTTGTCAACCAGCAGCTGAAAGGTGCCGCAGCCTTCAAGTTCTCTAAAATTTTACGGGAACATCTGGATACAGATATCGGAGCACAGCTCAACCTGCGCCGTTCCATCCGCCAGGAAATGGTTACCCTCCTCTCCAATCTGCCTCAATTTATCCGCCATAAGAACAGCGGTTCCCAACCCAAATGGCTGAGAAAAAAGAGCTACTACAAATCCTGCGCCCTCTTTTGTGATCTTTATCTCGAATCAGTCACCGGAGACCCGGCAGAACTGGATTTTCCCCCGGCACAGAGCCTCAAACAGGACGGGCACAGAAAAAATCCCTCGCAAGCAAAAGGACGCGGGAGACGTAGAAAACGATATAAACCAGCCTTTTCTTCCAGGAAAAAAGGGGTGTTCGGTTTCAAGAAATAGCAGCACAGGGACTAACCTGACATCACACCGCAGGACCCTGAACACTCCCCCTAAGCCACGCCCTTGCTCAACAGAAAAGGAGCATATCTGGCATCAGTTTTTTTGATATGCTCCACCAGCCAGTCTTTTAGAAATTCCATCAGCTCAACCGAGATATCAGCCTCACCGCTGGCAAACTGATTTTGGAAATCCACGACCTGAGCAACCAGTTCCTTGTGGATAGCTGCATGTGCTGCAGCATCCTCATATCCGTGAGCGGCAAAAAGATCCTCTTCAAAGGTAAAATGTGTGCCGGTATAATCGATGAGTTTTGCCAGGGCATTCCCCACACCCGCCTTTCCCTCTCCCGAATGCATCTTCACGTACAGATCATTTATAAGATCAACGAGTTTCTTATGCTGACTGTCAATGGAAGGAATCCCCACTGACAGGGACGGTGTCCAGCGCAGCAGGGGACGGGAAAGCGAGACAGAATAGTTTGACAAACTGTCCTTATCTTCGCCTCCCAGGTCAAAACGATCCGTTTCCCTGGTGATGGTATTGGCAATCTCCTTGAGATGATCGGCACTCTCCTGCAAGCGGAGACTGCCCTCTCTTGCCTCCTGAGAAACTTGGCTGACGTCCGTGATATCCCGCGCAATTTCTGCGGAAACAGCAGATGCCTGGGAAACATTTTCGGTTACCTCACCGATACCATTTGCCGCTTCTGTGACGTTACCCGAGATATCTGCGGCAGTTGCCGTCTGTTCCTCAACAGCCGCCGCAATGGTGGCAACAATCTCATTCACACTGTTAATCACCTGGGTGATCTCGGTAATCTCCGTCACCGTCTCATCGGTGGACGACTGAATGGATTCGATCTTGTTTTTGATCTCACCTGTTGCCTCGGCAGTCTGCTTGGCAAGCTCTTTAATTTCATTTGCCACCACAGCAAATCCTTTGCCTGCTTCACCTGCACGGGCAGCCTCAATTGTTGCATTTAATGCCAGCAGATTGGTCTGTTCGGAGATTTCGGTGATCACCTCCGTCACCTTGCTGATTTCATTGGCAGCCCTGCCCAAATGATCTACTTTTTCAGAAGAGGACTGCGCATAACCCACCGCTTCACTTGTCATGGAGCTTGCCTTTTCAGTGTTCCCGGCAATTTCCTGGATGGCAGACGACATCTCTTCCATGGCAATCGCCATCACGTTCACATTCTGTGCCGCCTGTTCACTTGCCTGGGTGACCATTCCCATATTGGCACTCATCTCTTCGGTGGCAGCAGCAACCGTATCCGCCTTGGCAGCAGACTGCTCCGCACCTCCGGTCATATCTTCTGCGGCAAGGGACAGTTCGGTGGAGGTGGCACTGAGTGCCCGCCCTTCCCCAACAATATTGCCGATCAGACGGCGCAGGTTTTCTGTCATATCGTACAGGGCAGCCTGCAGGCTGGCAGGTGCAGACTGCTTACTGCCAGCACTCGTTTTCAAATCGCCATTGGCAATACGTCTGGCAAGTTGCACCATCTCCTCCGGTTCACCGCCGAGACGCTTCAAAACCGCATTTGCGTTAACAAACAGAATCACAAGCAACACCACAATCCCAAGCAGGGAACCGAGCATAAACAGATTACGGCTACGACCCCCAAGCCTGCTGCTCGTCTCTGTCATCGCCGTCACCGTTTCCGCCGACTGATCTGTGAGCTGCTGCTTAACATCCACGATCACACTCTGCAGATCAGACCGGATTCTTTTCGATTCCCGACTCAGGATAACGCCGATCTGTTCACTGTTCTCCTGAACAAGATCGTCAAATTCATCCCTGATCTCTGTCGCCTGCTCCCTGGCCAGGGTCATGTCTATGGCAAGGGAAACACTGCCCACCCGCTCACCGTCAGAGATGATATCTTGTACAAGGGTCAGCACATTCGGATCATCCTTGCCCGCCTGTATAATTTTAGCGATATCGGGTCTGCCTTCTGGCAGCAGTGCCTTCAGCTTTACATTTTTTCTGTTAAGAAACCGGGTGAGGGGTCTCTGGTTTTTATCCATGTAAAAGAGAAAAACAACATCGGGATTCCGGTGAGCATTATGCACATAGCTGTTCAATGCGGCATAATCTTTGGTAATCACATCATCTGCCGCAACAAGGGACATCAGCTCAAGTATATTTTTCCCGCTTTGTCGGCGAACATCGCGAAGTCCCTTCTGTACAGATGACGCTGCTTCAGCCAGTGCCTCCCCGGAATATTCGGCAAGCGTTGTGGCAGCAGTCTCCTGCATCTGCTGCAGCTTGTTCTCCAGCTGAGTGGACAAAGCTGCCATATCCGTTGAGATGGTGGCTTCAACTGCAGTAAAGGAATCCCGAACCTCCTGATTCAGGGTCTGACTGCTCTTCGCCTGCATGATAACCGTAAAAATCACAGAACTCGCCATTATTCCCAGAAATGTAATGGCAACCGGGGCTATCAACTTAAAGCGAAAACTGTTTATCATCGAACCTTTCATTGCTCTTCTCCTCTGTGCTAAGAAAACATGCTTCCCATACCGCAGGCTATCACGAATATAAAAAAGATTAAAAGGATTTTTATACAGTCAGGAATTTCAGAATTCCATTACATAAGTATTATTGATACATACCCCCAACACTACTGTTTCTACGCTATTCTTTTATTTTGACATTCATCTGCGCCAGCGTATATCATGAAATGTGTTAGGCATAGTTTTGCTGCGTTTGCATGCTGTCGTCAACCGGGTAACGGTCTCCTCTTCCAACCCAAAGGCAGCGGCGAAAAGAACTCTCAAACAGAGGAAAAGGAAGGAGAAACACATGGCAGAGCAGATAGACAATATACAGACGAATTCCGGTCTCAGCAGACGCGGCTTTATCAAAAGCTGCAGTGTGGCTGCCGCTGCCCTTGGTCTTTCTGAGACCATGATTCCAAAGCTTGTGGAAGCAGCAGAGTCGTCTGAACGCCCCACGGTCATCTGGCTGCATTTTCAGGAATGCACAGGCTGTACCGAAAGTCTCCTGCGCGGCTCCCATCCGGATATCGGTCGTCTTATTCTCGACATAATCTCTCTGGACTACCATGAAACCGTCATGGTTCCCTCCGGTCATCAGGCAGAAAAAAGTCTGCATGACTCCGTTGCCAAAAACGCAGGTAAATATATTCTGGTTGTGGAAGGAGCTATCCCCACTGCCGACAACGGCAACTTCTGTAAAATATCCGGTCGAACCGCCATGGATATTCTCGCTGACGTCGGCCCAAAGGCCGCCGCCATAATCGCCATGGGAACCTGTGCCTCTTTTGGCGGTATCCAGGCTGCAGCACCAAATCCCACAGGGGCTAAAGGAGTGCGTGACCTTATTTCCGACGTGCCCATTATCAACATTTCCGGCTGTCCTCCCAATCCCATTACCTTTCTCGGTACTGTTCTCCACTATCTGACCTTCAAACGTCTGCCCAACTGTGACGAAATGGGACGACCACTCTTTGCCTACGGCCGCAGAATTCACGACCACTGTGAACGCAGGGCACACTTTGACGAAGGTCGTTTTGCCGAGGAGTTCGGCGACTTTGGTCATAAAAACGGGTATTGCCTTTACAAAGTCGGCTGTAAAGGACCGGAAACATTTTCAAACTGTCCTGCAGCCCGCTTTAATGATGTTGATGTGTGGCCCGTTTCCGTGGGTCATGGTTGTGTGGGCTGTACTGAGCCAAACTTCTGGGATTCCATGACTCCCTTCTATGAACGACTCCCCAACGTTGCCATTCCCGGCACCGGTATTGTCGCCGACGCTGACAGTGCCGGCAGGAAAATACTGGGTGTGGCGGCAGCGGCTGTGGGCATTCATGCCGCAGTAGGAATAGGGAAATCCATTACAAACAAGAAAAAGGACGAATAAGGTTATCAGACAACAGAAAAACGGAATATTTCCAGACACTGACGACCTGAATAAGGAGAACAGACAATGGCTCAACGAATAACCATCGACCCCATCACCAGAATTGAGGGGCATTTACGAATAGATGCAGAAATAGAAAACGGGCAGGTAAACAAAGCCTGGTCATCGGGACAGATGTGGCGCGGGATAGAGACCATCCTCAAGGGTCGTGATCCCCGTGACGCATGGCTCTTCACCCAGCGTATCTGCGGTGTCTGCACCACTGTTCATGCCCTTGCCTCCGTGCGCGCCGTGGAAAATGCCCTGCAGCTGGAAATCCCCATCAATGCCCAATATATCAGAAATATTGTTATGTCTGTGCATGCCCTGCAGGATCACATTGTCCATTTCTATGTGCTCTCTGCACTGGACTGGGTGGATGTAGTCTCCGCCCTTTCCGCCGACCCTAAAAAGACTGCCGCCCTTGCCAACAGTCTCTCAGAATGGCCAAACAACAGTGCAAAACGCTTTACAGCGGTGCAGGCAAAAGTGAAGGCACTGGTGGACAGCGGTCAGCTCGGTCCTTTTGCCAACGGCTACTGGGGACACCCTGCCATGAAACTGCCGCCTGAGGCAAACTTGATGGCAGTATCCCATTATCTCGAGTCCCTTGACTATCAACGAAAGGCAACCAAGGCACTGGGCATCATTTCCGGAAAGAACCCGCATATTCAGAACCTGTCTGTGGGTGGTGTTACCACG
The DNA here is from genome assembly GCA_024763035.1 of Desulfocapsa sp. Lineage (GTDB taxonomy): Bacteria > Desulfobacterota > Desulfobulbia > Desulfobulbales > Desulfocapsaceae > Desulfocapsa. The sequence goes on from JANTGG010000009.1 coordinate 29,884, forward strand.
GCACTCAACCCTGACAGCGACTCCGCACTGAATATGGAGCGTCTCTACTGGATAAAACAGCTTATCCAGGAAGTACGCGGATTTATTCAGCAGGTCTATCTGCCCGATGTTGTTGCCGTGGGTGCCCTCTATAAAGACTGGCTGCCGTACGGTGCCGGAGTAACCAACTACCTGGCAGCTCCGGATATGGTTACAAATAGTGCAGCCACAGAGTTTGATCTTCCCGGAGGCACCATCATGAATGGCGACTTGGGCACAGTGAAGGGAATCACATCCTTTAACGACGACTACTTCCGTGACAATGTCGTGGAGAACATCGCCCACGCCTGGTACAAGGGAAACTGGTCGAAACACCCATATGAAGAAGATGATGTGCCAAACTACACCGATTTTCAGGATGATGGGAAATACTCCTGGATCAAAGCCCCGCGCTTTCAGAAACAGCCCATGCAGGTGGGTCCCCTTGCCCAGATGCTTGTGGGCTATGCCCAGGGACATAAATCCATTATAAAAAATGTAGACAATGCCCTGTCACTGGTCTCCAGTGTTGCTGGTGTCACAGTCGGCCCGGAAATCCTTCACTCAACCCTGGGGCGTCATGTCGCACGTGCCGTACGGGCTTCCATGCTTGCAGACCTTAGCTTGAAACACTGGGAGCTGCTGGTTGACAATATCGGCAAAGGAGATCTTGAAATTTTCAACAAACCGGTTTTTCCACAGGGGGAACAGCAGGGTTACGGAATCCACGAGGCTCCCCGCGGCATCCTCTCTCACTGGATTGTCATTCAAGATGGAAAAATCAAAAATTATCAGTGCGTGGTTCCGTCAACATGGAATGCCGGTCCCCGTGACTCGGAAGGCGTTGCCGGTCCGTACGAGGCGTCCCTTGTGGGTAACCCTGTGGCCGATGCGGAAAAACCTCTGGAACTGCTGCGTACAGTTCACTCCTTTGACCCGTGTATTGCCTGTGCCATACACACAGTCAATCAGAACGGGCAGGAAATAAGCAAGGTTAAGGCACTGTAGCACCAGCATGGGAAGATCCGGTCAGAAACCGTATTGCCGGTTCACTGTTTACATTTAATACTTCAGAAAGGGCTTTGTTTATTACTGCTTTTTCGGAGTAAGGCATTAACAGAGGGTTATCATGAGCTATGAAATAAAAAATGTCTGGAGTGTTCTACTCCGCCTGTTTCACTGGTCTCTGGTTCTATCCATTATCACCCTTGTGGTGACAGGAGTATACATCAATACTCCCTGGACTAATACCACCCTGGAAGGGAGCGTCTCTTTTCCCATGACAAACATGCGTTACCTTCACTTTCTAGCGGGCTATCTTTTTACTGCCGCCGTTATCGTACGACTGTTTCTCTATATCTTCGGCAACCGTCAGGAACGCATCTGGGATGTGCTGCCGGTGACCCCGAGAAATATTAAAAGTCTGATAACCACCCTTGGCTTCTACACCTATATCAGTGATACCCACGATCCCCGCCCGGGACACAACCCCCTCGCCGGAATGACTTATATTGTCACTGTCACTGCCGCGATCTTTCAGCTTATCAGCGGATTTTACATGCTTTTTCCCGAGAGCAGCTTCTGGCAGCCACTGGGGAACACACTGTTCGGATCACAGCAGCAGGGACGATTTATCCACCATCTGCTGATGTGGTACTTTATTCTCTTTGCCTTTGTCCATGTCTATATCGTGATATGGAACGATCTGAGGACTCCGGAAGGGCTGATTTCCTCCATGTTTTCCGGCAAGAAATTTAAACAGAAGAATGCGTGACACCTCCCTTCTGCGGACGGAAATCACACTCGGCGGTACAGTCCAGGGTGTTGGTTTCCGTCCCTTTGTCTACCGGCTGGCACAAACACATACAATCTTCGGAACGATCCTGAATAATGAAGAGGGTGTCGTTATTGAGGCAGAAGGAACAGAGTCTGCCCTTACTGATTTTATAAAAATGCTACAGTCGGATCCGCCGCCCCTTGCCCGAATCACTTCCCTTCACACAAAGAATATCCCCACAATTAAAGGGTTTACAGACTTTTCGATCCTGCACAGTCTCGCAAAAAAGACGACCAGTGCCATAATCCCTGCGGATATCTCGACCTGTAACGACTGCCTGTGCGACATCTCTGATCCCGAAAACAGGCGGTTCGCCTATCCATTTACCAACTGCACCAACTGCGGCCCCCGTTTTTCCATTGTAAAGAGCATTCCATACGATCGATGCGGCACATCCATGAAATCATTTCCTCTCTGTGATCTCTGCAGGAAAGAATATGAAGATCCAGACAATCGCCGGTTCCATGCCCAGCCCAACGCCTGTCCCGTCTGCGGTCCGCAGCTGACATTCCATGATGCTGCAGGCAAACAGTTTTCCAGCGGTTCACCGCTTGAAGCAACCAACCGCGAACTTTCACAGGGACATATTGTTGCCATGCGTGGACTTGGCGGATTCCATCTTGTTGTGGATGCTGTTTCAGATAAAGCCGTCAATCGTCTGCGTAAACGAAAGGGCAGAAAATCAAAACCCCTGGCTGTGATGGCGGCAGACCTCGTGACGGCAAGCTCCTTTTGCCATATAAGCAAGGCAGCAGAGCGACTTCTCAGCGGTCCGGAACATCCCATTGTCCTTCTCCCCCGTAAGGAGAACTGCCTTGCGGCTTCGCTCACACCCGGCATTAACGAGATCGGCGTCATGCTGCCCTATACCCCTCTCCACCATCTTCTTTTCAGGGAAAAAAACTGCCCGCAAACACTGGTCATGACTAGTGGCAACAGAAGTTCCATGCCCATATTTACCGGAAATCAGGAGGCAGTTACCGGTCTTTCGGGTATTGCCGATTGTTTTCTTCTCCATAACCGGGAAATAGTCACCCGTGTTGATGATTCAGTGGTCAGGACAGACGGACAAAACGTACGGATACTGCGGCGGGCACGGGGGTATGTGCCGTCTGCAACTCCTCTTACCCACAAACTGCCGCCGCTTCTCGCCTGTGGCGGGGGGCTGAAATCAACTTTCTGCCTGACCCGGGACAAAGAAGCATTTCTCTCCCAACATATCGGTGACTTATTTAATCTGGAATCACTGGATTTTTATAAGGAATCCATCTATCATGCAAAGAGACTTCTCCAGATCAGCCCAGAAGCAGTGGTCTGCGACCTGCACCCCGATTACCTGAGCAGCCGCTTTGCAAAAGAAAGCGGGCTGCCCCTGTACAAGGTGCAGCACCATCATGCCCATGCTGCAGCTGTACTTGCAGAACACGGCATAGACGAAAAAGTGCTGGCTCTGGTTCTTGACGGCACAGGTCTTGGCGATGATAATACAAGCTGGGGCGGTGAAGTCCTGGAAGCCGATTTTTACGGATTCAAACGATTGGGCTCCCTGTCTCCCATGCTCCTGCCGGGTGGTGATGCGGCAGCAGAAGCTCCGTGGCGAATGGGAGTATCCCTCCTCCACGGCAGCAGGCAGAAATGGCAGAGCACAGGCTTATCGGCAATAGAGGCAAACAAACAGCAGATTATCCGACAGATGCTTGAGCAGAACTTCAACTGCCCGGTGACCAGCAGCTGCGGCCGCTTTTTTGACGGCATCGCCGCACTCCTCGGTATCTGTCTCGAAGCGGATTACGAAGGGCAGGCAGCAATGGAAATGGAAGCACTTGCCCGGGAGGAAAAAGGAACCCGGTCCCTGCCAGGGCTGCTCAACAGCTGCAACTGTCAGGTCAAAACGAAAAACGCCGGACAACGACTGCTGCTGCAACAGGGAGATCTGCTGCAGCGTGTTTTAACCCTGCAGAATGCAGGCAAAACAGCGGCAGCAATCAGTCTTGACTTCCACCTCTGTCTGACACGATATTTTTTTACATTGCTTAAAGAAATCAGCAGGAAAACAGGCATCACAAAATGTGTTCTGACCGGAGGCTGCATGCAAAATACGATGCTGCTCGAAGGTCTTTTTATTCTCCTGGAAGAGGAGGGATTCACCGTCTTCACCGGACAGAACATTCCGGTAAATGACGGCGGCATTGCCCTTGGACAGGCAGTTATCGGAGGCTTATTGCATGTGTCTGGCAGTACCCATGAAAGTGCTTGAGATCCAGGGCGACCCCGACGATTTTTTAAGCGACCAGGTCGCCCTGGTTGACATCGACGGGATCTCCAAAGAAATCCGCCTCGATATTGTGGACAGATGGCCAGACGTCGGAGACTACCTTATAATCCATGCCGGATTTGCCATTCACACCCTTGAACCGGAAGAGGCGGAGGAAAATATTCGCCTGATGCAGCAAATGGCTGCAGCCACCGACATTCCTGACAACCCGTCCGAAATGCCATGAAATACCTCGACGAGTTTCGGGACGAAAACCTGGCTGCCCCCCTGCTCCAGGAGCTGCACCGTACATTCAGTAAACCGTTTCGGGTTATGGAAGTGTGCGGAACACACACCATGTCTATTTTTCGTAACGGACTGCGTTCCCTGCTGCCGAAAGGCTTAAAGCTTATCTCCGGTCCGGGCTGCCCGGTATGCGTCACTTCTGCTGCCCATATCGACGCCATCCTCGCCATAGCAGAACAGACGAATATGCGCATAGCACTTTTTGGCGATCTCCTCCGGGTCCCCGGCAGCACTGGACTCTCCCTTGCCAATGGTTCCGCCAAGGGCGCCAAAGTCGATGTTGTCTATTCGCCCATGGACGCCCTGGAAATCGCCCGCAGCCATCCGGACGAGATGATTGTTTTTCCCGGTGTCGGTTTTGAAACGACAACGCCCGGTATTGCCGCAACCATACTGGCTGCCGACAACTGCGGAATCGACAACTTCACTGTCTTTTCCACCCACAAGGTCATGCCTCCGCCCCTGCTTGCCCTTCTCGATGACCCGGATCTGAAAATAGATGCCCTGCTCTGTCCCGGTCATGTGAGCACCATCATCGGAGCATCTGCCTATGTGCCCCTTGCCGAAACATACAAGCTCGCCTGCGTGGTGGGTGGCTTTGAATCAGCAGATATCCTGCAGGCCATGATCATGCTGGCAAAGCAGATCAACCGGGGTGAGTCAAAGGTGGAGAATGCCTACACCCGTGCCGTACGATGGGAGGGAAACAGACGTGCACAGCAGATGACCGCAGCGATATTTGAACCCGTGGATATGGAATGGCGGGGTCTGGGGTATATCCCGCAAAGCGGACTGGGTATTCGCAGTAAATATAAGCACTACGACGCAGTCACCCGACTGGGGATAAACCTTATCCCGGCAGCAGAGCCCAAAGGCTGTTTATGCGGCGAAATACTCAAAGGAAAAAAAGAACCGCCCGCCTGTCCATTGTATGGAAAACGATGTACCCCCGGAACCCCTGTGGGACCGTGTATGGTTTCCAGTGAGGGGACTTGTGCTGCTTTTTATACCTATGGGGGGTGAGGCGGTATGCGGTGTGAGGTTTGCGGTTTGCGGTGTGAGGTTTGCGGTTTGCGGTTTGCGGTTTGCGGTTTGCGGGGTGCGGGGTGCGGGGTGCGGGGTGCGGGAGTTTACTTTTAGGGGACATTAAATGAATAAGGAAAAGACCATTCTTCTTGATCACGGCAGCGGCGGGATTGCCAGTCAGGAGCTTATCTCCGGGATGTTTTTGAAATACCTGGACAATAAACTCCTTGCCTCCCTCGAAGACAGTGCCGTGATGGAAAACCAGCCGGGAAAACTTGCCTTCAGCACAGACAGTTATGTGGTCGACCCCATTTTCTTTCCCGGCGGTGATATCGGAACTCTTGCGGTACATGGAACAATCAATGACCTTGCCATGCGCGGGGCAAAACCCCTCTGCCTGAGCCTGGGAATGATTCTGGAGGAAGGACTTGTAATGGGCGACCTTGAACGTATCACCGCCTCCATCGGAAGATGCTGTAATGAAGCCGGTGTGCCTGTTGTCACAGGAGATACCAAGGTTGTGCCCAAGGGGAAATGTGATAAGATTTTTATCAACACCTCAGGCATCGGCATCGTAGCTGATGGGGTAAACATCTCTTCCCTTGCCGCACGGGCAGGAGATACCATCCTGCTCTCCGGATCAATTGGCGATCACGGGATCACCATTATGAGTCGACGGGCGGGCATCAGCATGGACGGTGATCTTGCCAGCGACTCTGCTGCTCTGCACAATCTTGTTGCTCTCCTCCTCGACAATCTTCCGGCAGGCAGCATCCACACCCTGCGTGACCCTACCCGGGGAGGCGTGGCGACGTCACTCAATGAAATTGCCGGTGCCGCCGGTCTGCAGGCTGAAATTGACGATCACGCCCTTCCCGTAAAACAGGAAGTTCGGGCTGCCTGCGAAATCATGGGGCTGGATCCGCTCTATCTTGCCAACGAAGGTAAATTTCTGCTGATTGTTAATCCAGAGCAGGCGGAAGAAGCCCTGCACCTGATGCAGTCCACACAACTTGGTAAAGGAAGTGCAATCATCGGAAAACTGCAGACGGGAACAGCAGGGCAGGTAGTTCTTCGTACCTCCCTCGGCGGTGCCAGAGTTATTACTCCTCTGCACGGCGAACCACTGCCACGCATCTGTTAAAGGAACAAGCCATGGATACAACAAACAAGAAAGCCGGTATACTGGGCATCGGCAACCTCCTCCTCTCTGATGAGAGTTTTGGGGTGCATGTTGTGGAAGCACTGGAAGAGCAGTTCACCTTCCCCGAATCTGTGACAGTGCTCGATGGCGGTACAGCTGGAATATACATGACTCCCTTCCTGGAAGCCCACGACCCGATTCTGATTGTTGATGTTGTCAATCTCCGGGATGCCGCTCCCGGCAGCCTCTTTACCTTCACGGCAGAAGACGCCCAGGACGGCACAATGCAGACACGCATGTCTCCCCATCAACTGGGTGTCCTGGAAATGCTGGACATCTGTGCCCTGCGTGGCAGCAAGCCGGAAATTGTGGAATTTTACTGCGTTGTCCCCAAAAGTATTGCCATGGGTCTTGAAATGTCCCAATGCGTGTCGGCACAGGTGGAAAAAACAGCCGCGATACTGGTGCAGCGGCTGCAGAAACTGGGACACCACATAACACCTGAAAATACTGTACACCCCCATGCATGAACTATCCCTGGTGCAGAACCTGCTCCAACAGCTGCATGAGCTCGCAGAAGAACACCGGAAAACCAGGGTGCTCACTGTGTATATGTGTATCGGCCCCTTTTCCGGAGTGGTTATCGATTCCTTCGAGTTCGGATTCGAAACCCTCGCCAAAGAATCGCAGCTGACCAGTGAAGCTGTCCTGATTATCGAAAATCCGGATGCAGGCTATCGCTGCTGCGGCTGTAATACGGTAATAAAACACAAACACAAACAAAAAACTGACCAGTGTCCGAACTGTTCAGAAACACTCCTTATCCCGGAGGGCGGAGATGAACTCATTCTTTCCCGGGTTGAAATGGAATAGGAAAAATTATGTGTGATTCCTGCGGCTGTGACCTGAAACCCGACCATACCCACGACTCCAAAATGATCGAAGTCCACCAGAGCCTCCTTGCGGCAAACAGTGCCATGGCTGAAAAGAACAGGGCCCATTTCGACAGTTCGGGAACAGTGGTGATTAATATGATATCAAGCCCCGGTTCGGGGAAGACCACACTCCTGGAAAAAACCATCGAAGCCGTCGGCAGCAGTATCCGCATTGGAGTGATTGAAGGTGATATTGAGACCGAGCGGGATGCGGAGCGTATCCGTGCCAAAGGTGTACCCGTAATTCAACTGACCACAGGCGGTGCTTGCCATCTCGACGCAGCCCAGATCCATAAGGGGCTGCATCTCCTAGAAAAAGAAAAAGGAGGCGATCAGCTGGATATCCTCTTTATCGAAAATGTCGGCAATCTGGTCTGCCCTGCCACCTTTGATCTTGGTGAACATCACAGAATGGTTCTCGTCTCAGTCCCGGAAGGTCCTGATAAGCCGGCAAAATATCCAAAAGCCTTTCACAGTTCCGGTCTTTTTATTATTTCTAAGACCGACCTGCTGCCCTACTTTGACTTTCCCGTGAACGACGCCACAGCAGATGCCCTGCGGCTGAACCCGAAGCTGCGGGTCATCCCCCTCTCTGCCACAAGCGGCGATGGATTTGACAGGTGGCTGGACTATTTACAGGATATCTGTCGCAAACACTGATTTTTTTGTCGCAAACACTCACGAATTCCGCCTGTTCTTTTCCAGAATAATCAGCTACTATGATACTATCATGTAGTACTTATATTCATTTTCACGGGAGGATTCACACATGCGCTATCTTGTCTTTTCACTACTCTTTCTCTTCTGTCTGGTAAACACTTCTACCCAGTTTGCCGAAGCAAAACCCACCAAGCGGTATGACGCACGAACCAAAATGTGTCGTGATCTGACAAGCAGGGCCCTGGAATGGGACACCAACCTCTGGGGAAAGGGCAGTAAGCAGTTTCGCAATAAATGCCAGAGCTGTCACTCGAAAGACAACAGCTCTGGTGCTCCCTTTGTGCATGTGGAAACCTACACATCCGACGGCTGGAACGCATTTTTCACAAAACGGAAATCGGTCTGTGCCAATGACGGTTCCTGGAATTCCTTCAGTGACGACGACCTCCAGATCTTAAATGACTATCTCTACAGAAACGGTGACTGGACATACGATCCCAATGACGCTGAAACCTGCGGTTGATGATCCCATGCTCTCCCGGTCGGGAGAAAATTTTGCGTAACACTGGCTGGATATTCTTTCAGTAAACATCCCCCCTGCTCCCTTCATCAGGCTGCAGGGGGGTGTTGTTTCCGACGCTCCTCACACCAACAGATTTCTCTTATTCCAGAAGCTCTTTCACCCCCCTCGGTTCAACTTCCTCACGCGTTGGCCACACCCCGCTGCTTACTCTTACCACGGACCGGCGGATATCATTGACGATAACCATCAGGCTGGGGATCAAAAGCAGGGTCAGACCGGTGGCAAATGCCACACCACCCGCCACCGACAGAGCCATTGGAATAAGAAACTTTGCCTGCATATCCGTCTCCAGAATCAGGGGTGTGAGTCCGCCAATGGTACTGATGGAGGTGAGAAAAATCGCCCGAAAACGTCTCGCACCCCCCTGGATTATCGAATCAAAAAGACTCATCCCCGCGCCCAGATTTTCATTCACCCGTTCAATAAGAACAATGGCATCATTGATCACCACTCCGGACAAAGCAACCATGCCGAACACAGACATCATGGAAAGGTTATAACCAAGCAGCAGATGGCCGATGATGGCCCCTATAATTCCGAACGGAATGGTGAACAGGATAATAAAAGGCTGAACATACGATCTGAACATTGTTGCAACAATGACAAAAATACCGACAATGGCGATGGGAAAACCCACTTTCAGTGAAGAAAACGATTCTCTGGTATTTTTCTTTGAGCCCTGCATGGAAAGATGAACGCCGGGATATTGCTGCTTCAACTTCTTAAACGTTGTTTGCGACAGCTGCTCAAATATCTCGCCGGCATTTGCCTTGCGGCTGTTCACCTCCGCCGTAACCACAATGCGTCGCATACCATCTGTTCTGGAAATGGTTGAGTAGCCGGGTGCAAAACTTACATCAGCCACCGACAGCAACGGAAGCTCTCTCCCGTCTGCGGTACGGATATACATCTTCTCAAAATCAGAGACACGGGTTCGTTCATCGGATGGATATCGTACTTTTACCCGAATATCATCACTCCCACGCTGCAGACGAAACGCCTCCCTGCCATAAAACCCCGCATTCACCTGACGGGCAAGGTCTTCAACCGTCAGCCCAAGCGTAGTGGCTTCAGGCTTCAGGCGCAGCTGCAGTTCATTTTTACCCTGGGCATAATCGGAACGAATCTGATAGACCCCCGCATATTCCGCCAACGCCTCCTGCAGCTGCCCGGAGACATTAATCAGGTCATCCATCTTTCTGCCCTGGAGCCATACTTCAATCTCAGCACCGGAAGGTCCCGCCTGCATGCCGTCGTATGTAAGACTTTTCACACCGGGAATGGTACCAACCTCTTTCTCCCAGGCAATCAACAGGTCATTGGAATGTATCCCCCTCTCCTCAGAGGGAATCAGGATAATCTGCACGGCACCGATATTCGGTCCAACCCCTCCGCCCGCCAATGCCTGCCCCACCAGAATAAGACGATGCCGGACAAGGGGATTGCCGCTGCTGGTTATTGTCTTTTCAGCCACCTTGTCAAAGGCCGCCTGAATCTGTTTCAATGCGGCATAGGTTCTGTCCTGCGGAGTTCCCTCCGGAAACTCCACAGTAGATGCAATCACAAAACCGTCGAGTTTAGGAAATACCTGAAACTTTACCATACCTCCCTTAACCAGTCCGACGCTGAGAATCAGAACAGCAACAGCGACTGCCAGGGAGACGTAACGCCAATTCAGCACTGCCGTAACAAAAGGCACATACTGGTTGTCGATAAATGATTCGAGCCCGTGACTCACTGCCTTGCGAATTCGTTCGAGAAAAGCAAAGGGAAGCCACAATTTTTTGGGTTTGTTCAAATCCGGGAGATGGCTGAGGTGGGCAGGCAGGAGAAACAGTGACTCCACAAGTGAAATAAGCAGGCAGGAGATAACAACCACCGGCAGAATCGAAACAAATTTTCCCATCGTCCCACCAACATAAGAAAGTGGAATAAAAGCGACAATGGTGGTGGTTACCGCGGCAAAAACAGGCATGGCAACCTCCGTAACACCACTGATGGCTGCCTGCAGCGGTCCCTCCCCCCGCTTTCTGTGCACATAGATTGCCTCTCCCACCACGATGGCATCATCCACCACAATACCGAGCACCATGATCAGACCGAAGAGGGAGACCATATTAATGGTCGCCCCCACAGACCAGAGAATAAACATGGCACCGGCAATGGACGTGGGAATACCCATTCCAGCCCAGAACGAAAGGCGAAAGTCGAGAAAAAGCCACAGCAGAAAGAAAACCAGGCAAAGTCCGATTACTCCGTTTCTGGTGAGCAGATTAATACGACCGCGCAGGGAGTTGGTGGTATCATAAAAAACAGAAATATGCACCCCCGGGGGCAATGTCTGCTGTTTTTCATCCACATAGTGCAACACCTTATTGGATATTTTAATGGCATCTTCTTCTTCGGTCTTGGCAATCTGTACAAACATTGCCGGCTGCCCGTCAACGGTGGCAAAGATCGGATCTTCCGTGAATCCGTCCTTCACTTTTGCCACCTGACCAAGGGTGATGATCTCTCCACCCGGTCGCGCCATAACGACGATTTCCTGCAGCTCCTCACCGGTATACTTCCTTCCAAGCGTCCGGATGCGAATATCCTCACCGGCAGTACGCAGGGTACCACCCGCAAGGTTCAGACTGGATTTGCGTACCGCTGCCGCTACCTGGTCAAAACTCAGACCGTACTTACGCAGCCGCTCCTCGGAAATCTCAATGCCTATTTCATAATCCCGTGTTCCATACGTTTCCACCTGGGAAATCTCAGGAATCAGCTTCAACTCATCCTTTATACGGTCCCCCCACTGCTTCAGCTGTTTTTCGCTGAGATCACCGGAAAGCGTCAAGAGCATCACCACCTGCTTCTTTACAATCTCACGGATAATCGGCTTTTCCGCATCAACTGGAAGGGTGGAGATGGCATTCACATGGGACCTCACCTGATCGAGCACCTCAGAGGTATCAAAACCGTCCTTCACATCAACGATGACTGATGCTTGATTTTCCTTGGATTTGGTGGTGTACTGATCGATTCCCTCAATGGACTCCAAGGCCTCCTCAATCTTCTGATTGATCCCCTCTTCAACCTCCTCCGGGTCGGCACCCGGATAGGGAACGGTAATCACAATCTTGTCTATTGAGAACTCAGGAAAACTCTCACGAATCATCAGTTTGGTGGCAAGGAAACCTGCCAGAAAAATGAGAAGGAGGAGAATGTTTGCAAAAACCGTATTGCGGGCAAAAGACGCAAGCAGCTTATTCATCTATTGCTCCAGTAAAATTCTCCACAATCTCAACCAGACTCTTCTCCAGAGGATTTACCAGACGGGTGGTTATAACCGTATCCCCGCTGTTCAGCCCGTCACTTACGTAAGCATTATTGTTCTGCACCCGGGCGACCTTCACCGGTACAGTATGCAGACGGTTTTCCTTCACCACATAGACCGTATCCTCAAAGCTCACTGCCCGACGCGGCAACTCAACCACCCGGGTCATCGGCTTTCCCGGAATCTCCACGCGACAAAACATTCCGGCAACCAGGGGCATGGAAATATTCTTGTTCTGGAACTGTTTGGAATCCACATCGATAACAACCTTCACCGTCCGTGTTTTTTCATCAAAGGAACTGATCCGGGCCAGGGTTCCCATGGCTTGATTTTCTTCATTTTCAGTCCAGCTCACCTTACAGGGAACCGGGGTTACATCAGAAAACCATGCCATTGAGACAGGCCCGGAAGACTTTGACCTGCCGCCAAACCCCAACCAGCGAAAGGCATCACTACCATCAAGGGGAACTTCAATCTGCAGGGTGGAATCGTCTGCCAGCCCAAGGACAACCTTGCCGGGAGCAACATATTGCCCTTTTTCAATATTCTTTTTGGTAATGCGGCAGGTAAACGGGGCAGTGACCCGACAACGCTCCAGCTTGATTTCGGCACGTGTCATCATCTGTTTCACCTGTGCCAGCTGATTGGCAACATTGTTTACGGCTTTTTCCGCCTTCTCAACACCGGCACGGGTCCCCACCCTGTTCTTCTCATAGAGCGTGGTCAACCGCTTTAATTCCTTTTCGGCAAGATCCTTATCCCTTTGCAGTATGCCGTAGCGACTCTCACTGCTCTCGTACTCCGCCTGATAATCCCGGTCATCAATGGCAAAAAGCAATTCACCCTTATTGATAACAGCACCAGTCTGCAGCCTGGGATGAACCTCAACCACAGTACCTGCCACCTCAGCCGCAATATCCACGGTACGTGTTGAGACCAGCTCACCATGCCCCTCTATAATGACCGGAACAGAACTGAAAACTGCGGTAGCAACCTCCACCTTCAGGGGTCTTTCAATGATTTCAGCCTGAGCCGGCACTTTTTTCTGACTCTTTAAAAAACGAAATCCACCAAAACCTGCTACCAGGATAACGAGACAGACAAGGACTCGAACAACGGTCCCCCTCGTGGTGGTCCGCTCTTCCGGATTCTTTTTCTTTCCATCCCAGGGCAACAGACCGTAACGGTCCATATCCTCCAGCCAGACAGGCTCCTTCCTGCTCATATCTTTTCTCCCGCGCAGCCCTTTGAATCCTGCAAAATTTCATTTTCCGCAAGCACCCGCTCCACATGCTCCAGGACTTCACACCACTTTTCCGCCGTTTCCGGTCCCACTTTTTCCACAAGTTCCACAAAGGTGGCGAGCACAGCCTTTTCCATTTTTTCGGCATGGGCAGCTGCCTGGTCAGAAAGGCGAACCACCACTTTTCGCCTGTCCTGCTCGCTCCGTTCCCGATACAACAACCCTTTATCCACCAGACGATCCACCATACAGGACACAGACGGCGGTGAAACACGCAACGCTCCGGCAAGATTTGTAATGCTGCTTTCCCCGCTGTTATGTACTGTCATCAGTGTTTCCACCTGTGCAATGGAGAGTTCCTCCCCCTTGTACTTCGCCTCACCCTGATGTACACCAGACTGGATAGAATACACATGATTCTTCAGTTTACGTCCGGCACGGGCAATAAACCGTGCCTGCTCGAATGCTTTTTGACTGACCATAGACCGGCAACACTCCTGTCATCTCTTAATACGTCCACTTACATTGATTAGGATAGCTAAATAATAGCAACACTAATTAATAACTGTCAAGAAAAATTCCCTGTTTTCACGCAATCATCCTGATAACAGCAGCCCCCACCACTACCCACAACCCCGAATCCTCTTTCGAAATGAATCCCACAGCGTGTGATTTTTTTTCAATTAACCAGTATATTTACCTAACTAAAAAAGGGTACTTACCCCTATTGTATTTTTTCCTTAAACAGTGGATAATAAGAGATATAGAAAAAGACAAAAAAACTGAGTGACTACCATCAAAGCACTGTTAATCTGGATTTGATGTAGGAGCTCGCCCCTGCGAGCGATTCAAGGTGTTGCCAGACCTGGAAAATCGCTCGCAAGGGGCGAGTTTCTACAGTTCCATTGTGCATTTACCTGAGCTTCAGTGGTAATCATGAAAAACTTTCTTCTGCAGAGAGCAGAGGGAATTTAACACTATCAGATAACACCGGTGATAAACGGTAAGGCACTAAATATATACAAAAGAACAGTCGATAAGAAGAATACAGGGTAAACGATTTCACCTGCAGCCGACCACCATGGAAGGAGGAAGAGAGATGACCAGTCAGGAAGCCATCAGAATTCTTATGCTGAGCCCCATATACTTTCAGTTAACTCCCAGCAACCGGAAACAGCTGATCCTCGAATACTGCGCCCATTTTGCCAAGGTCTGCAAACAGCAGGGCGGGCAGGAAAACAGCAAGAAGTGAATCAGGTTTCACCCCTTGAGAAATTTAATCATATCATAGTACTTCACTTTGCATTTCCCGGGATTCACTGCTCAACAAGGTACATTCCCCCCCTTTACAGACCAGGAAAACAGCAAAAACTCTCGACATGGCACGCCGATTGCTTAACAATAAACCAGAGACGGTGAAATTATTACTACCTGCGAACAGAATGTAAGCCGGTACAACCATTAACGAGAGGAAAAAAAATGAGCCAGGCAACCACCCAACTCCGACCATCAGGCAAAGGCTTTGTTCTCGCAAAACTCGGCAAGGGACTTCCTTCAATGAGACGACTGGTAGACACTTACACCAGTGCAGACCGAAAGACATACATCAAACTTGATGGCGAACTGACCCCGCTTCTGCCGGAACATGTATTTCTTCCCGGCAACTAAGTTTACAAATACACGGAACCGGCGTTTACGATCAATACCCGCCGGTTCCGCCGAATTTTATAGAGCAGCAGCTACTTCCTCCCTTTATCTTTTCCTTTGCCCCAAAGTGGATCCTGCCCGAATCGATCCATCCACCAGTCATCTGCCTCCACGGAATCTCCGTCACCGGGAACAAGGGGAATGCGAAACTGGCTGCAGTGACGTATCAGCAGATCATAGGATCTGGTCAGCTGCCGCATGACCGTTCCCTTCTCCTTATCGTTTCCCACAATATCTGGATGAAACGCTTTGCATTTCTGCCGATAGCTCCGCTTGATCTCCCCCAGGGTCGCCCGGTCTCCAAGCCCCAGCAACTCCTTTGCTTCCAGAAGATCCTGCCACTCTGATTTTGTGGTCATGCTGTTTCCTTCTTTTTCCAGCCCTTCTCCTCACCCCGCAGCAGTCTGCCGATATTCGCACTGTGCTTCACCCATATCAGAAATGCAATCACCACAGCAGCAAGCAGGATAGGGGTTGTGCCATTCAGCATCCAGATACAAAGGGGAATAACGGCTGCGGCAGCAAGGGAACCTGCCGACACAAAACCCGAGACTGCCACCACTCCAATAAAAAGCAACAGGGCAAAGAGAATGGAGAGGGGCGAAAAGAACAGAAACACGCCAAGTGCTGTGGCAACACCCTTTCCCCCCTTAAACCCGATATACACCGGAAACATATGTCCAAGAACTGTTGCCAGTCCGCAAAGGGCAATATACGTCTCATAATTTGCATTCTGCTCCAGAAAAAGTGACGCGAGATAAACCGGCACAAAGCCTTTGCCGACATCACACAAAAGGGTGAGGATACCCAGTTTCTTTCCCAGCAGACGGGCAACATTTGTCGCCCCGATATTGCCACTGCCGGAATTGCGCACATCTCTGCCGGCAGCACGCCCGAACAAAAGTCCGAAAGGAACGGCACCCGCGAGATAGCAAAGAATAAAAATGATAAAAAATGTACCCATATCCGTCTCAAATGTGTTGATTCTCAAATTGTATGTATTACGTTGTATCCATGTTGACAAAAACCACCACTGCAGACAGTAACGCAAATCAGGCAGGAACACAACTTTGATGGCGTTTACACGTATGCTGTGATACATTTAAGAGACAATTACAAAAAGTTTACCATCTCATTACTACTACAAATCATTCCATTATGAGCCTGCGCCCCATTCTAACATTCCCCGATCCCGTCCTTCGCAAAAAAGCGGAAAAGGTCACCGTCTTTGACGACTCCCTCAGCCCTCTTATCACTGATATGGCGGCAACCATGTATGATGCTCCCGGCATCGGACTTGCCGCCCCCCAGATCGGAGAATCCATTCAGCTGATTGTGGTTGATGTCTCCAAAGAAGAGGACGAACAAAAATTCACGGTTCTCATCAATCCGGAAATCACCGAACGTGAGGGCCATCAGGTGGATGAAGAGGGGTGCCTCTCCGTGATAGATCTCACTGCTTCGGTAAAAAGAAGCCGGAAAATCACAGTGACCTACCAGGATGCATCGGGTGCAGAACAGACCCTCACCACCGAAGACCGTTTTGCGGTAGTGCTGCAGCATGAAATCGACCATCTGCACGGCATCCTCTTCCTCGATCATCTCTCCACACTGAAACGAACCATGTATAAGAAGAAGATCAAAAAACAGCTGGCATCCAAAAAATAGGGGCATCATGGCAGATAAACAGTTTCGTATTATCTTTATGGGCACACCTGATTTTTCCGTCCCTGCCCTCCAGGCGTTAATCGACGGTCCGGACCACGTTACTGCAGTGGTCACGCAACCCGATCGCCCCAAAGGCAGAGGCAAGAAACTCACCCCGCCGCCGGTAAAGGTTCTGGCCGAATCAGCCGGGATTCCCGTTATCCAGCCCACAAAAATCAAAACTGAAGAATTTGCCGCCCAATTACGCTCATACAATCCGGACCTTATAATTGTTGCCGCCTACGGCCGGATTCTGCCGTCGTCCATCCTCGACCTTCCCCCCATGGGCTGCATCAATATCCACGGTTCCCTCCTCCCCCGTCATCGGGGTGCCGCCCCCATCCAGTGGGCAATACTTGCGGGTGACAAAGAGGCAGGGGTCACCATTATGCAGATGGATGTGGGCATGGACACCGGAGATATGCTGCTGCCCGCCTCCATTCCCGTTCAGGAAGACGATACCGCAGGCAGCCTTTTCACCAAACTCTCGGAACTCGGCGGCAAGGCACTGCTGCAGGCACTCGATCTGCTGCGGCAGGATAAACTTCCACCCGTCAAACAGGATCACAGCCTGGCAACCGAAGCCCCTCCCTTAAAAAAGGAGGACGGCTGTATCGACTGGAAAAAATCCGCCGAAGAAATCCACTGCCTTATCCGCGGGATGGATCCCTGGCCCACAGCCTACAGTTTTCTTGACGGAAAACGGTTTCGTTTTTTCTCCCCGACCGTGAGTACCAGAGAGACGGATCTTTTGCCGGGAGCTATTGTCCAGGCAGACCGCGACGGACTCTCCATCGCCACGGGAAACGGTGTGCTCAGTGTTAGCGAGATCCAGCCGGAAGGGAAAAAACGCATGAGTGTGGAAGCCTATCTCTGCGGGCAAAAGCTTACGCCAGGGCAGCAGTTCAATGCTGCCTGACCGATGACTGCCTGCTCCTCCATCGCCTACCTGGACTGTTTTTCAGGAATCAGCGGCGATATGCTTCTGGGGGCATTGCTCCATGCCGGCCTGGAACAGGATTTTCTGGTATCGGAGCTGAGGAAACTGGAAGGTGTCGACTTTCAGCTGAGCATCAGGAAAACGGTACAGGCAGGAATCGGCTGCAGACAGATCCAGGTTCACTCCCCTTCACACCAGACATTCCGCCACCTGCCGAATATCCTCGACCTGCTCAAAAAAAGCAGTCTCCCCGAAACCATTACCGCCAAAGCCAAACAGATTTTTATACATCTGGCGAACGCCGAGGCAAAAGTCCACGACATTCACCGGGACAAGGTTCATTTCCATGAAGTGGGAGCCGTCGACACCATTGTTGATATTGTGGGTGCCCTTATCGGCCTCCGCTTTTTCAATATTGAACGGATTGTCTGCTCACCCCTGCCCATGGGACGGGGGTTTGTCAAATGTGCGCACGGCACCCTGCCCCTGCCCGCCCCTGCGGTCTGTGAACTGCTTGGTGACACACCGGTGTACGGGGTCGATCAATCCCTTGAACTGGTCACGCCCACTGGAGCAGCCATTGCGGTAAGTCTGGCAGATGATTTTGGAGCCATTCCACCAATGCAGATACAGGCATGCGGATACGGTGCAGGCAGCCAAACCCTGAAAGACGGGCAGCCCAATCTTCTCCGCCTGCTCATCGGCACAGCAGCAACACAAACAGAGAGTCACACTGTTGAGATCATAGAAACAAACCTTGACGACTGGAA
>JANTGG010000010.1 GCA_024763035.1 Desulfocapsa sp.
CCTGCGAGCGATTCAAGTTGTTGCCAGACCTGAAAAATCGCTCGCAGGGGCGAGCTCCTACAGCTCCATTTTGCATTTACCTGAGCTTCAGCTTACAAACAAAGTATGGAACGTGGCATTTTCATACCAATTATTCTTGTATATATCCACTATATTCTTTCCGGCAGGCAAAGTAATTCCTGACTATCACTGAGACCCAGGGAGACACAAAATAACACGGAGGAATCAATAAGATCTACCATAGCCTGCAGGGACGAAATCTTACGTGGAGTAGAAGATACCTTTTCCCGGTCCTACTTCAGACGTTTTTCCTTAAGGTACTCCTCCCATTCCAGGGGCAGCATACTTTTTTTTCTGCTGTTGCAACTTTTGCAGCAGGGTACGATATTATCTTTGCTGCTTTTACCGCCCCGGGAAAGGGGCAGCAGGTGATCCATGGTGAGTTCTTTAAATTTCACTTTTTTTTCACAAAAATAACATCTTCCCGATGCTGTTTTCTGCTGCCACCAGCGACTTTTACGAAGATCCCTTGCCTTTGCCCGTTCCCTGCGGATTTCCGCATCATCCGGGGCGTCAAAATCGAAAAACTCCCTAGGCATCAACCAGTTCTCCAAGAAGAATCTTTCTGGAAGCTCCCACCAGATACAATGAACCGGCAATAACAATCAAATCATCAACCTGTGCCGTCTCCTCGGCAAAAGTGAGAGCTTCTTCCACAGTGGGTTTCACAACACATCTGTGCAGAAGATGGGCCGGTACATTTTCCTTCAACTGTTCCGGAGCAGCCGATCGTTCTCCCACGGGCTTTGTGAGTATAATAAGATCTGCACATTCCGCTGCAGGAGGCAGGGTCTGCTGCAGATCTTTATCTGCCATTGCCCCCCAGACCAGAATCAGCTTTGCATACCTGCATTCAGTTATAAGGGTCTGTACCAGACTTTCCACACCCGCAGGATTATGAGCACCATCGAGCAGAAAAGAGACCGTGCTGTCACTCCCCGCATCCTGGGCAAGCCTCCTGCTTGTTCGCTCAAGGGTAAAAGACTCCAGTCGTCCCGGCCATGAAACCGCTGTCAGACCGTCGCGGATCTGCTCCTCCGATATCTCCACACCGTGTTCCTGTAAAAGGACAATAGCAGCAATGGCAAGGGAAGCGTTCCCCTTCTGATAATTCCCCTTCATGGAACAATGCAGGTTTCTGTACGATACCGGCGAAAAGGAATCTGCTGCCTGCCAGTTCCAGCTGCCATCGTCATTCACCGTTATATGAAATGTTTCACCAAAAAGATACAGAGGTGCCCCCACTTCCCTGCATTTTTCCGTTACCTGTGTAAGCCCCGCATCCTGCGTAACAGCAGAAACCAGCGGTACAGCCGGCTTGATAATACCCGCCTTTTCAAAAGCCACTTCAGCAATGGTGTTGCCAAGATATGCCTCATGATCCATACTGATATTGGTGATAATCGAGACCAGAGGCGTCACGATGTTCGTGGCGTCAAGCCTGCCGCCAAGACCGGTTTCAAGTATCACAAAATCAGGATCCTCTTCGGCAAACCAGAGAAAAGCCAGGGCTGTGGTAAACTCAAAATAGGTAATCTTTTCCCCGGCAAGCACAGAACGTATTTTCTCAGAAAGTTCAGCAAATTTTCTTTCACTGATAAAGCTCCCGTTAATCCGAAAGCGTTCACGTACAGAGCTGAGATGGGGAGAAGTGTATAATCCGACACGATATCCGGCATGGCTGAGCAGGGTGAGCAGGGTAGCACTGACAGAGCCCTTACCATTCGTGCCCGCCACATGCACAATGTTCAAACTCTGTTCAGGATTTCCCACCTTTGCCATAAACGAACGCATGGCATCGAGTCCGAGCTTGATCTTGTGGAACTGCAGACTGTCGAGATAGTCCCAGGCTTGCTGATAATTCATAACTATTGTGAAACCCACATCAGATGAGGGAGAGTTTGGCATAGTCCAGGTGCAGGGTTTTTATGCCGTGACGTTCAAAAGCAACATCAACAGAATGTCCCTGCCCGCTCTTTTGAACTGTTCCTTCGCCAAAGAAGGGATGCTTTACCCGCATGCCTTCTTTCAGATCTTTTGCTGACAACTTTTTGTGTTGATTCTTCTTTTTCTTTTTTACGGGATATGCCGGTACAGAAGAGACCCCGCTGCCAGCAAAAGGGGGGGCGAACGATACCCGATTGTTGTCCACCTCCAGTCGCTGGAAAAGCCCTGCCCGGAGTTCGGATAGAAAAGGAGACATCCCCACCCGTTTAAACTTCCTGTCCGGAGTCATGAGTTGCCGTGGATAGGTGAGAAAGAGATATTTACGTGCCCGTGTAGCTGCCACATAAAGAAGCCGCCGCTCCTCCTCAAGCTGCTCCCCGATTCCCGCCATCTGGTGGGGAAATCGACCCTCTGCCAGCCCCATCACAAAAACAGCATCCCACTCCAGCCCCTTTGAGGAGTGGATGGTGGAAAGGATCATCCTGTCTGCCTGTGATTTTTGATCCTGTCCGGTCTCGGGTGGATCCAGGGTGGTGTCATCAACAAAGGACTGTACGTCGTCATAGCCGCTGATAATTGCCTTTAACTGGTCAAGATCCCGTTGCCGTTTGGGAAAATCGTCCCGATAAATCTGTTCAAAAAGGGGCTGATAGTATGCCATGATCAACTCAAACAACACACCGGGAGCAGTTTCCGCTTCCATATCCCGAAAAAGACGAACCAGCTTTTTCATCCCCTCCTTCCAGGTTTTCCCGGCAGGATACTCAGCAAGGGCCTGTACAACAGCATCACTGCTGGTGACCGCATGGGCAATTTTTCCGGCAGTTTTAGGGCCGACTTTATTGAGCTGCAGCAGGATACGATTCCAGGAAAGTGAATCCCGCGGGTTTACCTGCAGCCGCAGAAAGGCAATCACATCTTTCATGTGAGCGGATTCTGTAAGTTTCAACCCGCCTCGTTTTTCAAACTTCACCCCGCAGGAGTTCAGTTCGAGTTCCAGTTTATAGGAATGAAAACCCGATCGAAAGAGAACCGCAATATTTTCAAGATCAATCCCCTGCCCCTGCAGCTCCGTAATTTTTTTTCTCACAAAAAGTGCCTCCTCCCGCTCATCATATCCTGCAAACAGCACGGGTTTCAGCTTTCCTTCTATATTTGTAAAGAGCGTTTTTGTGTATTTCTCAGCGGCGTTTCTGATAATATCGTTGGTGAGCGAAAGAATGGGCTGACTGGAACGGTAGTTTTCCTCAAGTTTAATGATTTTTGTATCGGGGAACACTTTGGGAAAGCGCATGATATTATAAAAATCAGCACCCCGAAAAGAGTAAATGGACTGGGAATCGTCCCCCACCACCATCACGTTGTCATGACCATGGGCAAGAAGACGGACAATATCCGCCTGAATAAGGTTGGTATCCTGATACTCATCCACCATAATATGGGAATAGCGGGCAGCAATCTCCTCCTGCGCTTCAGGGACTTCTGACAGCAGACGCTTCCAGTTTACCAGCAGATCATCATAGTCCATCAGCCCGTTGTTCAGCTTGAACTCTTTATAGTGTTTGTCGAGATTGAGGATCTCATCGACATGCTCACTGAGATGGGAATACTGATCGTAGATAAGATCATCTATGGCAATGGATTTATTGACAGAACCCGAGAGGATATTGATAAGCACCCGCTTAGTGGGGAACTGTTTGTTTCTGCCGCTGAGCCCGAGCGATCCTTTTAACAGATTAATGATCCCCTCGGCATCAGCGCGGTCAATAATGGTAAAGCTTGACCCAAACCCGAGATAATGCCCGTACCGCCGCAGCAGCATATTACTTATTCCATGAAAAGTACCGCCGGTCACCCTCCCGCAGGAATCGTTGAGCAGGTTACCCGCACGCCAGAGCATCTCCTGGGAGGCTTTTCGGGTGAAAGTGAGCAGCAGAATCTTTGCCGGAGCAACCCCCTGTTCGAGAAGGTGGGCAACCCGATAGACAAGCGTTCTGGTTTTACCGCTGCCGGCCCCTGCAATAACAAGCAGTGGCCCCTCGGTGGAGGTTACCGCCTGACACTGGGCAGGGTTTAACTCATCAAGGTTCACAGAGGCTGCGCCCTGTCCCGCTTGTGTATGCATGGAATCAGTATTCATGCCCCCACACTACCACACACTCTTTTTCCCCGCAACGTCGGTTGACAGAACGTTCAGGCGGTTTATAATAACGTGAAATTTTGAAAAATTCCGTCACAACGGAATGGAGACCAATTCAACCAATACGACATTATGGATACCGCAAAAATAGATGCCATTTTCACCCGGGATACTTTAAGCACTCTTTTTCCAAAAGAACGAACTGATGATTTCTTTGATGCGCTCTTTGGTGATGCCAGTGAAGGGGCATACGATATAGAACTCGCCTATGGCGGAAACAATGGTGAACAGCTGGTGATGGAACTCCACCTGCATGAGCGCCCGGGCTGCTGCCTTGCCTGCAACCTGACCCAGGGACTGCCCCAGGTTTTCAGCCGGCATCCGATCATCAATGTTTCTGGTCTGGTGAACGATATTGACGAACTACTCGGCGATGCAACAAGCTGTAAGGAATGGAGTCTTGGCTTTACCGAACAGCGAAGCAAGGCACTGCACGTTATTCCCATAAATATTACCCTGGAATAAGCCGTTCTTTCTTTTAACAAACGGATTCACAAAAAAAGGGGCTCGATTCTTTAAAAGAACCGAGCCCCCTTTTTTACTTTTCTACCTGCTATTGGGAGTTATGCAACACTCACCCGTGATCGGCCTTCAGCTTTAGCGTTGTAGAGAATATCGTCAACCCGTTCCATCCACTGATCCAGGCTCTCACCATTCTGCCACTGTGCCATGCCGATGGAAACACCCAGTCTGGTATCAGCATCCGCCCGGATATCAAGATCACTTACTGCCTGACAGAGTCGCTCGGCAAGGATTCTGCCGCTGTCACGATCTGTACTGTCCATGACCAGAATAAACTCATCTCCACCGATACGGACAAGGAGGTCTGTGGTACGAACACCCTTTTTAAAGACCTCGGCGACCTGTTTTAAAACTTTATCACCCTGCTGATGTCCAAGGTTATCGTTGATCTGTTTAAAGTGATCAAGGTCAAGAGATGCCATGGTGACAGCACGGTTGTGACGCCTGGCGGCATCCATGATCTCCACGATACGTTCATCAAAAACCCTGCGGTTGGAAAGGCCTGTGAGGGCATCCTTGCGTGCACTGTCAAACAGCTCTTCGTACTCCAGAGCCCGGCGAAGCGATTCGGCAAGAATCAGGAGTGACTCATTAATCAGATTAATCTCGTTATCGCTTAATGCCACATCATCTTTTAATATGATAAGGATACCGGAATCTTCTGCAGTCTCAATCAGCCACTTATGACCGTAGCGTCCGTCTTCACTGACGCAACAGCTGATATTCCGATCGGAATGATTAAACAGTTCTTCAGCAAAAGCCATTATGGAACGTCTTTTAGGACCATGTCCCGAGCAGAACAGGTGTTTTTTATCACGCGACTGATTTTTATAACCAATCAATTCATGTTCAACATGGGGCATGAGCCAGATGGAATACGCCTCAATCATGCCGGCAAGTTCAAGAACTCCTGCCATACGGGCATGCAGTTTATTCATCAGATCAAGTCGTTCTGTCTGGCGTCTGAAATGATCCAGTTCCACCATGACCTGATCAAATTCACCGTCATGACGCCCGATTGAATTGTCTTCTTGCATGGATGTTATAATACTCATTATCAGTTCCCTGTATTGGATTAATTTTCAGTTACTCTTGTATCGACTGATTGAATAAAAATATTTAGTGCCTTACAGATAATTTTCCTATTTTTTTTGCAGAAAATTATCTGTAAGGTGCTCCTTCCCCAGCTGAGTACTGAAAAGAATGCCGCAGTACATACCGTTAACCGGGATGCATTTTTTTCAATCAGCCACAACTATGCAAATAATATTCCAAAAAAACACCACAAACTTCATTTTTGAATATTTTCCACAGGTTAGTATTGTGTTTTCTTGAATTTAATTACTCTGTTCAAAATTATGACATTCATGCCGCCTCCAGACAGACTCACCCCCCCGCCTCCATCCCCATATTGTCATTTTTTTGACAATATTACAGTATAGCGTATAATTCCCGAACGTTAACAGTTTCATTTTTGTTACTGTCTTTTACTCCAAAGGATGCTACAGTTTAAAAATGATGTTTCGGAATAACCGGCAAAACACAGATAAGGGCAATTCTACTGGCAGACCGGTTCGGGATATCACTCACGGAACCGGGCTCCTGCAGTTTCATCGCACGCGTATCTGATCAACAGCTGTAGCTCTGAAAATATTGCAGCCTGAACAGGTTTCCACCTCCGGGCTGAAACAAAGGCGTTAGCTGTACTGCCGCCATACAGCATGGAAAATGCAAATATCACACAGAACGCACACTCGCATGGACATTGAACAGCAGATAGGACAACTCTTCCTGATTGGTTTTCAAGGAACAGCAGTGACTGAAGACTCTCCCATAGTAGAAGATATCAGGCTACGAAACCTGGGCGGCGTCATTCTTTTTGACCGATTCCTTGCCGGAAAACAGCCGCAAAACAACATCATCAGTGCCTCCCAGGTTCGTTCCCTGACGCACTCACTCCAAGGGTATGCAGATTGCCCGCTGCTTATTGCGGTCGACCAGGAAGGGGGGCTCGTAAAACGTCTGAAACCTGCCGCAGGCTTTCCGGAAACAGCAAGTGCACAAACACTTGGAGACACTAATGATATCAGCCAGACCCGTATCCATGCTGCCTGTACTGCGGCGATGCTCAGTGAAGCAGGAATAAACTTCAACCTCGCACCGGTGGCTGACCTGAACATCTATCCTGCAAACCCGGTAATCGGAGCACTTCAGCGAAGTTTTTCAAGCAGCAGTGATACCGTTATCACTCATGCCTCGCAGTGGGTTGCGGTCCACAAAAAACAAAACATCCTCTCCTGCCTGAAACATTTTCCCGGTCATGGCAGCTCGAGGACTGATTCCCATCTTGGATTTACCGATATCAGCAGCAGCTGGAACAGGGAAGAACTGCTGCCGTTTCAAAGTCTGATACGCTCAGGGCATGCCGATTCCATAATGCTTGCCCATGTTTTCCACAAAGAACTTGATCCCACATTTCCCGCAAGTCTTTCTCCGGCCGTTGTCACAACACTTTTGCGCGAACAGCTGGGATTTGATGGACTGCTGCTCACCGACGACATGCAGATGAAAGCAATCACCAATGCCTACGGTCTGGAAGAAGCTGTCTGTTTTGCCCTTGCGGCCGGGGTGGATATGATTATTGTTGGAAATAATCTGGATTATGATCCGCACATATTACAAAAGCTGATATCAGCCGTCCTGCAGGCAGTAAAGGAAAAGAAGATCTCTGAAGAGCGGATACAGCAGGCATGGAAACGGGTACAGCTGGCAAAAGAAATGCTCAGGGGAAAGAACAATGACTTCAATGCAGCATGCTGAGGAAACACACAGCCCGCTTATCGGCTATATCCTCTGGATATTCGGTTTTCTCGGGTCGCATCGCTTCTATTACGGACGAAAAATATCAGGAACGATCTACTTTCTCACATTCGGATTGTTTTTTATCGGCTGGTTTATCGATCTGTTTCTTATTCCCGGCATGAGCAAAGAGGCGAGCAATACCTATCAGGCAGGACCTGTGGATTATGATATCGCCTGGATACTCCTCACTTTTCTTGGGATATTCGGCATCCATCGCTTTTATCAGGGGAAGTGGATATCCGGGATCCTGTATCTGCTGACAGGCGGATTTTTTATGGTGGGGATAATCTATGATTTCTGGAATTTAAACGAACAGGTCAGTCTGGTGAACACAGAACAGCAATACGGAGAACAGTAAAAAAGCAGGTACGGATTATTTCACCCGCTCGAATACTTCTTCAACCTTGGCATAATTATCGAGGAACAGCTCCACAACATAGGGGTCAAAGTGAATGCCCTTCTGTTCAACTATTACCTTCCTGGCTTCCTCAAGGGGCCATGCCTCTTTGTACGGTCGTTTAGAAGAAAGAGCATCAAAGACATCACATAACGCTGCAATCCTGCCGAAAAATGGTATCTCCTCCCCCTTCAGACCAAGGGGAAATCCCGTTCCGTCCCACTTCTCATGATGGGTGAGAGCAATAAGATGGGCCATATTCATCAGCTCGTTATCAGCACCATATAAAAGATCTGCTCCGATCAGGGTGTGCCGTTTCATCTCTTCAAATTCGTCGGGCGTAAGGGTTCCCTTTTTATGCAAAATGGCATCACTGATCCCCAGCTTGCCAATATCATGCATGGCAGAAGCATGAAAGAGCAGGGTCAGCTCATGCTCCTTGGCGCCATGTGCCCGCCCGAGGATTACGCAATAATGTGCCATTCGGGTAATATGCCGACTGGTCTGATGGTCATGGTACTCAGCCGCCTGTACCAGTCTGTTGGTGATCTCGATCTGTGTTTCCCTTAGCTCCCGTGTACGTTCAAGAACCATTTCCTCCAGCTCGTCGCGATGTTTCTGCAACTCACGCTGGGCGACGCGCAGGGCAATATGGGTCTGCACCCTTGCCTTGACAATCACCGGGTTCACAGGCTTTATGATATAATCAACAGCGCCGAGAAGAAAGCCACGAGTTTCATCCTTCTCCTCATTCATGGCAGTTACAAAAATTACCGGAATATCAACGAAGTTTTCATCTTCCTTCAGCCTTTTACACACCTCATACCCGTCCATATCAGGCATCATAACATCAAGCAGAATCAGATCGGGCTTCTTTTCGTGGACTGCTTTAAGGGCATCAGGACCATTGGTTGCAACAATAAGCTGATAGCTTTCGCGCAGTGTCCCCACTAGAATTTTTATATTTGCAGGGATATCATCGACAAGAAGGATGGTGTTACGCTCTTTGTTCACGCGGTATTCTCCCCTTTCATAATTTGACGGCGAATCCTTCGCAGAAAATCAGAAACACGCTCAAAATTATAGTTGCGCAGTTGATTTTCCATACGCACCATCTCCTCGTCAATACCTTCAGCTGAAAAAAGTGCTTTTTTCTCGAGCCAGTACTCTTCAGCGACCGGATCGTACTCTTCCACCATCTTCTTCAGTTCATCGAGCACTTCAATCAACTCTTCAGTAGTGGCTTCAGAGACAATTTGCGCCGTATTCCCGGCAATCATATTCTCACAGATCTCCTCGAGTTGTTTCATACTTTCTGCGAGCTGGACAAGGGCAGTCGCCACCGAATCCAGGTACTCATCCTGGACAGACATCAGGCCGATGTCTGTTTCTCCCTGTGAGTTTATCATTTCCTTGATTGCCAGTTCAAATTTCACACTGATATCCTGCAGCTGGTAGGCTGAAAGATTTGCAGCAGATCCTTTCAGGGTATGAATCTCGCGTGCCGCCGCCTGCAGATCCTCACGAATCAGAGCGGGCATTTTTGCAACGACTTCATTACCAAAACTGTGCAGATCCTGCAGCATCCGTACATAGGAGTTCAGATTTCCTGCCATCCGGGCAACACCGGATTCCACATGGATGCCCGGCAAGGTATCAGGGTAATCATGCTTGCCCTCGCTTCCAGTAATTGCCGACAAACCGTTACGCCGCATGGTTTCCATATGCTCAGGTCTGGTCCAGCGGGTGAGCACAGAAAACAGGAGCTCGGGTGTAATGGGTTTTGCCACATAATCATTCATGCCTGCCTGCAGACATTTATCCCTGTCACCCTGCATGGCATGGGCGGTAACTGCAATAACGGGGATTTCGTTTAACACCGGATTGGCACGAATAACTTTTGTCGCCTCATACCCGTCCATAACGGGCATCTGCACATCCATCAGCACTCCATCAAATTCATCACCACGATCCTGCAGAATATGAACGGCCTCTTCTCCGTTATTCGCCACCTCGACAATAATCCCGACACTCTCGAGCAATTCCCTTGCAACATTCTGATTGATTCTGTTGTCTTCTGCAAGAAGAATACGCACACCTGCCAGATGGTCAGAACTGACAAGACTTCGGATATTTTCTTCCCGCTCTTCAAGGCTTGCGTGCATCGCCTCGGGATGATTGAAAATCTCCATAATGGTATCGAAGAGCAGAGACTGCTTCACAGGTTTGGTCAAAAAGTAGTCCACTCCCACTTCACGTGCCATCACCATTTCCCGATCACCACCAAACGCTGTCATCATAATAATGGGGATCTCATCGGCACCTTCCAGCTGACGGAACTTCCGCACACACTCAATACCATCCACCTCCGGCATCCGCCAGTCCACCAGGAAGAAATCGTAACGACTGAAGTCTCCCTGCAGCAGTTGGTTTGCCTCCTCACAAGAAGACACCACATCAATTTCAAAGTGGAAGGATTCGAGCATCTTGGTGGTGATACATCGGGCCGTGGCATTATCATCTATGACCAGTCCCCTCAGCCCCCTGATGGTTGCCGGGACAAGGTATTGGATTTCACGGTCTTCCGGCTGTCTGGAAAATTCTGCAGTAAAGAAAACCGTTGTTCCCTTGCCCGGCTTGCTGTCCACCCAGATCTCTCCGCCGTGCAGATTCACCAGGCGGCGGCAGATTGAAAGTCCGAGACCTGTGCCGCCGTATTCCCGTGTGGTGGAACCGTCTGCCTGGGTAAAAGGATCAAAAAGGGTTTTATACTGTTCCTCCCGGATACCAACTCCCGTATCACTGATGGAAAAGAGAATACGGATGCTGTCATCAGTTTCCGAATCGATGGTAGCATGGACAAAGATTTCGCCATGTTCGGTAAATTTAATAGCATTGCCCAGAAGATTAATAAACACCTGTTCAAGACGAAGCGGATCGCCGAGAAGTGCTCCGGGAATACCGGGTTCGCAGGCGATAACAAGTTCTATATTTCTTGCTGCAGCTTGGTCACTGAAAAGATCTGCGAGCTTATCAAAGAGCTGCGGCAGATGAAAACCAACGTTTTCAATACGGATCTTTCCAGCTTCGATCTTGGAGAAGTCAAGGATATCATTAATAATTGCCAGCAGAGATTCGGCAGAAGAGCGAACCGTCAGCAGGTACTCCCGCAGCTTGGGACTCAGTTTTTTATTGAGAGCCAAGCCAACCATTCCAATAATGGCATTCATCGGGGTGCGGATCTCATGGCTCATATTGGCAAGGAAACTGGACTTGGCATCATTGGCAGTCTGTGCCTCCACCATTGCCCGTTTCAGTTTTTCAGTCCGTTCCCGTACCAGATCATGCAGGGAATCGTTGAGATCACGCAGTTCGGAATCCCGTTCCCGCACGGCAATGCGCATGGCTTCAAACGCCGACGCCAGCTTACCGATCTCGTCCCCGGAATCCACACTGACCTGATGGCTGAAATCACCATTTTTCATGGCATCAGCAGCCGTTACCAGATCTTCAACTTTTTTTGCCCACCTGCCGATCAATTGATAAATAAGAAAAATCCCCAGCCCCACCGCAAGACATGCGGCAAAGAGTGATACCAGTGACTGTTTAAACTGTGCCCGCCGCACTGCTTCACTGGACAGAGCAACCAACACCTTACCCACTTCGTCTTTTGAGATATCACTATCGGCAGGAACGGTCCATTCATTTTCCAGCTCATTTGCCCGGAAATAAATGGGGTGGGAAACAACCAGAGAGCCGGCAAAAGTGTCATTTAAGGAAAAAGCTGCAAAGGCAGTCTCGTCCAGTATACGCTTTGCCACGATTTCATTCTTCTCATTAAAAATAAGAAGAAACTGCACCTGGGTATTCCACAGGAAACCGCCAAGCAGCCGGTCAAGCTCCTGATTATCCTGAACAATCATGGGAAGCTCTGCCGCCTGTGCAAGTCCCTGCACAATGGCCTCACCCGCCCGTTTCTGCTCGGAGGCAATCAGGTTGTTTGTCTGAAAGATATTAATTACGGTGGCAAGACTCAGACTGACAAGAACAACAAAGATAATAAGAAGCGTGGCCTTACCGCGAAGGGAGATTTTCTGGTAGTTAAGAATGGTTTTGTACCGCTTATCTGAGATTCCCGATAACACGGGCCTGTTGCACAACTGCGGCAGGAAGGGAGATCCCCAGCCTGTCGGCGACTATCATATTCACGGCAAGGTTTACACCTGCCATCTCCGCCTTCTTGGGCTTATTCGGATGGCCAAATACCTGCTGCACAAGTGCTGCTGCATACTCTCCCTGCAGAGCCGGGTCTGCCTCAAGACCAAGAAGTGCCCCGGCCTTCACAAAAGATCCCGAGAACCCGAAAACCGGCGTATTATTCCGCAAAGAGGCAAGGAGAAGGGCCTTCACCGTACTGCGGTTATATACCGACGAATCCGCCGCGGTCCAGATCAGATCGACCTGCTGATTGAAGAGTTTCTGGATTGCCTTTGCCATGGAACCGGAGGCATCAATGTTGATTGCCTGCAGCCGCCACCCTTCCGGCAACTGCTCCTGCACTTCGACAAGGGAACGTACACTTTTAGGAGATGTGGAACGATAAAGCATACCGATTGTTTTCAAATCCGGCAAGGCCTGTCTGATCAGGGAGAATTGCTCGTTGACCGGCAGCGTAATGGAAACTCCCGCCACATTATCCAGCCTGCCTTTTAAACCGATCAACTCCGGTTTTGCAACCATACAGTATACCAGAGGGGTCTTCCCTGCCAGGGTGGAGTTCAGGACGTCGGCTGCCCGTGAGCCGATGGCCACCCAAACGACCTTGCTTGTTCCGGAAACAGGTGCCGGCAAGCCATCCTTTATGGCATCAAGGGTGAAGGACTGGATGAGAACCGATTGTTTTTTCAGCATATTGGTCAGGGCATCGGCAGCCGTCACATACGGACCGGCACCTGAGCTGACAACCACACGGACTATGTTCTGCCCTGCACTACAGTTCAATAGTGAAAAAAAGAAAAGGAAACAGCAGCACAACGAGATCAGCCCCGCCCGCTTCAGTGGATTCTTTTTCTTCTTCTGCATTGGTCTCATCATATCAGAAATGGGCTTAAAACCTGAACTGCATCCGGCAGAAAAATGTCCTGCCCGGGGTCACAGTATTATCCGAAACTTCTGTCTCATTAACGGCATCATGATCCTCTTCAAGCAGATCCATCACCCCGATCATCATTTCACCTTTCCCTGCAAACAAACTTCTGGTGACTGTCAAATCAAGTTGATTTACCGGATCAACACTGCTCCCGCCGACATCTTCATAGACGATGTCAGAATAGGCGTACTGCCCGTTAATCGTCCAGTTGCTGTCAACAAACCAACGCAGTTTCACACCGACTTTATTTTTTGCCGGCAGAAAAGAGCGTATGGACTGATTCTCATATTCCGTCTCAAATTCATTGTAGGCATACCAGACACTTCCCAGTACAGGACCGGAGCTGTATTCGAGTTCCAGCTCACAGCCGTATCCCTCAGCATCCCCTGTATTGTCGACAAAGAGCTTCAGCAGGGGCACTCCGCCGACGGTTCCATCCATCTCGCCGCGAGCGCCGATGAGATCCTTGTACCACATATAGTACAGATTTCCCTTAAATTGAAGGGAATCTCGAATTTTCCAGTTATATCCACTCTCTGCCGACCATGCCTGCTCGGATTTCATATCAGGATCAACTGAAAAACTCAACCTGAAACCATCTGTACTTCCTGAGAAAATAGCATTTCTGATAAAACCGATGGGCTGTCTGTATGATTTTGCAGCACTGAAGCGCAGCACATGCTTCATCCCGGTATCCAGACCGTAGAGTGATGTGAGCCTGCCGGACCAATCGGTATCACCTTCCGAGAAATAATCTCCGCGCAGCTGTATTTCAAAGAAGAGCTGTTCATCAAACTGATAGCGATCACTGCCGAACAGCCCGAACCAGTTCTCCCTGCTGTATTCATCGGAAAGGGTGAAAACGCCATCTTCTTCCGGACGTGAGGAAATCGAGGTGGTCTTTACATTCCCCCCCACAACAAGAGAGTGATGTTCAACTCCTGCGATATCCACCTGCCCCTCAATATCATGCTCATCCAGCTGATATCTTGCCCCGCCATAGGACGGGCGATCCATATCCTGATATCGTCCGGCATACCTGAGATACGCAGACGTCCCGGAGTTAAATTCCTTTTCAGCACGCAGATAGCCGTTCACCGAACTCATATCATTTTCATTCTCTACGAATACACCCTCGGTGGCAAAGGCACCGTCATCGGTCTGAGTTGTTCCTGCGCCCATCACCAGTTTGATATCAGAGTCTGTACGATATGTCAGTTCGCCCCGGGCAAGGGCCTGTCTCTGATAATCACGGTTGGTGGAATTCTCTTCAAGATCAAGGGCATCGGCGGATGATTTAGTCTCATTATACCCGGTGGAAAGCAGCCAGCTCCAGTTGCCGGCAGTGTCGGCATAACGGAGCTGTGAAGATGAATCTCCATATTCACTGATGGTACTTGTGGCAAACAGCCCGGTTACATCTTCTGGTTTCTTGGTAATGATATTAATTACACCGGAAAGGGCATTGGCACCCCAGGCTGCACCACCAGGGCCGCGGACAATCTCAATACGGTCGATATCTTCCATCATTACAGCGATTGAAGAAAACTCGGGTCCGCCAAATGCGGCACTGTCTGCGGGCATACCGTCAACCAGCGTCATCATCCGGTCTGAGAATGTTCCCTGCAGACCACGGATTCCGACACCATAACGTGTCCTGCTCACCTGCATGACATCAACACCTGGAGCATACCGGAGAGCGGCTGAGATAGATGTATGACCTCCGTAATGAAGATCGTCTGACTTTAAGACACTGACGGGGACAGAAAGAAGATTGGCAGGCTGTTTCTGTCTGGAGGCGGAGACCACCAGATCCATATCCTGAAAAAGGAGCAGTTCGTCAACCTCGCTGAAATCCTCGGGGATCTCGGCACAGGAAAACGATGCAGATAGAAGAAGTGCAACAAGGGAAGGAACGACGACCTTTCCCTTTACACACTGATTAAGAAGGCGACCCAGGCAGATCATACAACCTCCATCAAAACAAATTAGCTAACAAAAAAAGATACATCCGGGCCGGCAGATGCTTTCCAGCAGAACACTCTCACCCGTATAGAAATATAATGTTACCCTCAAATCTAAATTTTTTAAAGGGATATCTGAATATATCTATTATAATTGCAATCAGATAAGACTGCCTCTCAAAAGATGTTCATTCTTAACTTTACTGTCTGTAGAGGGGTTACGTAAATGCAGGCGGTTTAGGGATAATTTCACCTGAAATCATTTTTCTTTTTACCGGACACTCGATATGGAGTAAAAGAACGTCTCACAGATTTTTTTTCACTCACACTATACGATGACCATGGATCCTTTTCCCAAACCTTTCAGCTGTAAAGAAAAAGCTCAGATAGACTACCCCTGTTCCTGGCTCTATAAAGTCATTGGTTTGGATGAGGAACATCTGAGAAAAGCCATAGAAACTGTATGCGGCACAAAAAACCTGCTTATTACCAGATCCCACACCAGTTCCGGCGGCAAATACTGCAGTCTCAATGTAGAGCTGATTGTGGAAGATGACTCCAGTCGCCTCGCCCACTACCGGAATCTTAAGAACCATGCGGCAGTAAAGGTCGTTCTCTAACACACAGCAACAAGGAATTTTCATGGACACCCCGGATCAAAAAGCCTCCCGGCTCATTCCCGTTCTTCGTGAAGGAGTGGCGGTAATTCAGATGATTTTTTTTAAAGAACTCAAAGCGGTCATTGAGAAAAAACATCCTGACAAAGATGCTACCACACGAACAATGCTCACGGGTGCTGTCACCAATGAGTTGTTCGGTACACAGAATCAGGAAACAAAATTCCAGGATTTTTGCCGAAAACATCGGGGAGAAATCGAACAGGAGATGATAAGCCTCTCTCAGGAACTCGCAGAATTTACTCCATTTCTTGCCGATGCCCTGCGCATCCAGACGCTGTGCGACCATCAGGAGGGATTACACTCCGAAGAGGTTTTAAAACTTGCCGAAAGCTGTCGCCTCCTCCCAAAGGATCGTGAATTGCCGCTGCCTTCAAGCTTTATGGCCACGGTTCGTGAGCTTGGCAAAAAGCACAAGCTGTTAATTCCTCCCGTTGAGATCAATCAAGAGGAGGAGCAGACACTGCTTCAGTAACAGATCACTGTTCAGGCTCAGCCGGATTCTTTTTGCCTGCAAGATCCCGATTCTGCAGCGAACATAGACCACTACTTCATCTACCAAGGAGACTCAAGGATGAAACACACTGTAACAGGAACAGCATTGGTATTTTTTGCCGCTCTGGCACTGCTCTTTCTGCCGGACCATGGACACGCCTCGGAGAAAGGATTTACTTTCGGACTGCTCATGGTCGGCCCTGCCAACGATCACGGATGGAGTCAGGCTCACTTTGAGGCGGGCAAGGCCATCGAAGAACGAATCCCCGGTACCAGGATGATCTATATCGATAAAGTCAATCCTGCAGACAGACCGGGCGTCACGGTCCCTTTTCTGGTGGACGACCTGATCTCCAAGGGTGCAAAACTGATTATCGGCAACTCTGATGATATGACCGACGGTATTATGGAAGCGGCAATGCTGCACCCGGAAGTCAAATTTGTCCATATCTCTGGTGACTCCGCTCTTGATCCCGACTCTCCGGAAAACCTCGCAAACCTCATGGGACGAATGGAATACGGACAGATGATGGCGGGATTTGCAGCGGCAATGAGCAGCAAAACAGGGAAAATTGGCTACCTTGGTCCTCTCATCAACGATGAAACAAAACGCCTTGCTGCCTCCTGCTACCTTGGTGCCCGTTATGCCTGGACCCGGATCTTGAAAAAAGATCCCGCGGCCCTCACCTTTAAAGTTTCCTGGATAGGATTCTGGTTTAATATCCCTGGTGTAACCTCCGATCCGACTCAGGTTGCCAAGAATTTCTTCGACTCCGGCTTCGATGTGGTTATTTCCGGAATTGACACCACAGAAGCACTGATCGTTGCCGACCAGAAGAAGAAGGAAGGGGCTGATGTCGCCGCAATTCCCTACGATTTTCAGGGAGCCTGCAAAACTGCACCCGATGCCTGTCTCGGCGTCCCCTATTTCAACTGGATTCCCGGCTATACATATTATATCAAGGCTGCTGTGTCCAACAAATGGAAGAAAGAATGGATCTGGCTCGGTCCCGACTGGAGCAGCATGGACGACACAGACACCTCTTCCATCAACTTTCTAAATGGTGCTGCACTCTCTGGTGATGCCTCGGATGCGCTGTCCAGCTTTGTCAAAGGGCTGGGTGACAAATCCATAGTCCTCTTTCAGGGACCGCTTAACTTTCAGGACCACAGCGTCTTCTTAAAAACAGGAGAGACTGCCACTGATCAACAGATCTGGAATCTTCCCCAGCTTCTTGAAGGTATGGAAGGAACGTCCAGATAAGCCCGGTACTGTACAGTAAAAGGCCCCCGCAAGCGACCTTTTCTATCACTGATCGCCTGCAGGGGCAAGTTCCCCTGTACTTTATATGTTCCAGTTTTTTTAACACCTGCATTTCCATCCCGGGCGAGTAGCGTTACCCTATCATTCTGACATCACTGTAACACCACAATCCAAAGTCTCCACTCCCCTTCATGGACGTAGAATTCAAACATATAGGTAAACGCTTCGGGGCGGTACAGGCACTCAAGGATATCAATCTCAGAGCGATATCCGGTTCCATTCACGGACTGATCGGGGAAAACGGAGCGGGAAAATCCACTCTTATGAAAATCCTTACCGGCTATCAGTCCCGAAGTGAAGGTGCGATTTTCATAGACGGCAGCAGGGTGGAACTCAAGTCCCCTGAAGAGGCCGCCGACCTTGGTATCGGAATGCTCTACCAGGAACCCATGGATTTCCCCTCGCTCACGGTTCTTGACAATTTTTCCCTTGGCTGCCCGCCACAGTCTGAAAGCCATCTGCGGAGATCACTGCTTGAACTTTCCACACGATTTGCTTTTCACCTTGTCCCTGAACAAATGGTGGAACTCCTCACCGTAGGGGAACGACAGCAGATCGAGCTGCTGCGCCTGATCCATTGCAAAACCCGTATTCTCATACTTGATGAACCTACCACAGGAATTTCTCCTGCCCAGAAGGAGGCTCTTTTCCCGGTTTTGAAACAGTTGACCGAAGAGGGCATGACAATCCTCCTCGTCTCTCACAAACTCGAGGAGGTAGCTGCTCTCTGCAATGAGGTCACTGTATTGCGGCACGGACGCATCACCCACCACACCAAAGCACCTTTTCATTTTCCAGAGCTGCTGCACGCCATGTTCGGCTCAATTCCAGAACATGACGACAAGGAAGCACCACGAGACACCGGAGATGTGGTGTTGTCTTTTCATACCGTTGAAGCCGAAGGGGAACGACTGGGGCTGCACGGCTGCACGCTAAACGTTCGTGCCGGAGAAATAATCGGTCTTGCCGGACTCGATGGTGCCGGGCAATCCACACTGTTGCGTCTTGCCGCGGGTCTTACTTTTCCTGAGCAGGGAGACGTGACACTCTTTGGCTCCGTCCTTCCCCGTAACAGCAGTGCCAGTCATATTGCTCAGCGGCAGCAAACGGCTTTTCTGCCGGCAGACAGACTTGAGGAGGCACTGTTTCATGACATCAGCCTCAGTGAGCATTTCAGCTTGAAAGAACACAACCCGCCGTTTCTGCAATCCGGGAAAAAGAGCTGCAGGCAGGCAGAAAAAGACATCGCCACCTTTTCCATTAAGGGAAAGGCAGAAGACATGGCAAAGGATCTCTCCGGTGGCAATCAGCAACGCCTGCTCCTGGCACTGCTCGATCCAGAATCCCGGCTTGTTCTTCTTGAAAACCCCACAAGGGGACTGGATATCCGGTCTGGTCAATGGGTGTGGCAGTACCTGCGAAATGAGCTTCCTCCCGACACCGCCATTCTTTTTTCGTCACCGGAGCTTGACGAGATTCTGCATTACAGCAACCGTATCCTTGTTTTCCATGATGGTGAGATTGTCCTTGATAGCGACGTACACAACACCAATCACGATGCCGTCGCAGCCGCCATGACAGGGGTACAGTGAAGTATGAAGCAACTAAGTGCAGACATAGTTCTCGGCATCCTGCTGGTGCTCACCTTCACCTCCCTTGTACTCCTCGCAGCAGGTGCACCGGTCTTTGCCGCTTTTCAAAACATCTGGCTGGGTTCGTTTGGCTCCTCCATGAAAATCGGGCAGGTGCTGAATGTCTGTATTCCCCTGATTATCTGTTCCTGTGGCCTACTATTCACCTTCCGGGCAAATCTCTGGAATATCGGTATTGAAGGACAGATCATCATGGGTGCCATCGGTGGTATGGCGGTGCTCCGTATGGACAGTATAAGCAACCCCACCCTTCTTCTCCCCCTTGCCTTTATTGCTGCAATGGTAACGGGCGGACTGTGGGGACTGCTGGCGGGACTGCTGAAGACGCGGGGCGGGGTCCACGAGATCTTCGGTGGCCTGGGGCTGAACTTTGTTTCCCAGGGCTTTATACTCTGGCTTATTTTCGGCCCCTGGAAACGTCCGGGAATTGCCTCCATGAGCGGTACAGAGCTTCTAAAACACAAACTCTGGCTCTCCACACTGCCCGGATGGCGAATCGCCATTGCAGGACTTGTTATCGCAGGCATTGTCTTCCTTCTCACCTGGCTGCTGCTCGAAAAAAGCAGGCTCGGTCTGAAACTAAAAGCAATCGGTCAAAACCCGCGTGCCGCTCTGCTTTACGACATTTCTCCGGAGGGCTATTATCTTCTCTCCATTGCACTTGCCGGAGCCTGTGCCGGTATGGCAGGTTTCTTACAGATTACTGCTGTATATCACAGACTGATCCCAAACATCTCCAGTGGATATGGCTACCTCGGACTGCTCCTGGTCATGCTTGCAGGCTATCGAATCGGTCCACTTCCCCTGCTTGCTCTCTTTTTTGCCGGTTTAAATGTTGGAGCGATTCAGCTCCCCATTGTGCTGCAGCTTGACTCTGCTCTTTCAGGTGTCATTCAAGGGTGTTGCGTACTCAGCGCCCTCTTTATTCTGGGACTTGAAAAAAAGAGGCGGCAGAAATGATTGCAGATCTGCCCGTTTCAGTATTGATTGCCTCTGTCCTTGCGGCCAGTGCGCCGCTTATCATAATTGCCCTTGGTGAGACTCTCACCGAAAAGAGCGGAGTGATCAATCTTTCCCTGGACGGTGTTGTTCTCTTTTCCGCCATGGCAGCCTTTGCTGCAGCAAAAGAAACTGGCTCACTCGGTGCCGGTTTTCTGGCTGGCGGATGTGCAGGAATGATCACGGGGCTTATCGTCGGGTATCTCAGTATCTACCTGCATCTGTCCCAGGTGGCAGTGGGCTTTGCCCTCTCTCTGCTCTGCCGGGATCTTGCCTATTTCCTCGGCAATCCCTACAGTCGCATTCAGGGCCCGACCCTGCTTGCTGCCAGGCTGCCATTTCACGACACTCTGCCATCCTTTTTGCAAAATATCCTCAGCCAGCCGCTTACAGTGCCTGCCGCACTCACACTAATCGCTCTGCTCTGGTATTTCTTCAACGCCACACGATCAGGACTTGCCCTGCGTTCTGTTGGTGAAAATCCGGCGGCTGCTTTTGCAAGAGGTCTTAATCCAAACAAAGTGCAGATGCTTGCTGTCCTTGCAGGATCATTTCTGGTCGGGCTGGGAGGAGCGGCATATTCTCTCTCCCTGAAACCCGGCTGGGGACGTCCGCAGGGTGCGGAAGGTATCGGCTGGATCGCCCTTGCCCTTGTAATATTCGGGGGCTGGCATCCATTGCGGGTGGCACTTGGGGCGATGCTTTTTGCCTTTTTACAGGTGAGCGGAATCAGTCTCCAGAATATCTTTCCGAGCATTCCTGCCCAGGTCTTCCAGACAGCACCTTTCCCGCTGATGATCTTCACACTGATCTTTATGCACTACTCCACTCGAAAAAGCAGAATCAGTACCAAACCAGCGAACAGACTGCAGAGACGCCTGGGACTTCTGTTTATGTCAAGGGCCCCAAAATCTCTTGGAAAAAGTTACCAGCAGGAATAACAGCTTCCCCTCCATGCCTCCAATCCGAACGACTATGCAGGCACAAGCTGCACACGAACCAGACCACGCACAGAGTTACAACAATAGAGGGCATCTGCCCGCAGAAGATCGTCATGGTGCAGGACCTGTTCCCGCAGGGGAACACTTCCTTCCAGCAGATTCTGACGCATGGTTCCGGAAAGCAATCCGGATTGTACAGGCGGAGTGACGTAATGGCCGTCAAGAAAGAGGATCACATTGCTGATGCAGCCTTCACTCAGCTCCCCCCGCTCATTGAGAAAAAGAACATCGAAAAGACCTTCCTGCTGCGCCCACTTAAATTCACTTTGAAAAAGATCACGATTGCTGGTCTTGTGATACTGCCAGACAGAAGTTGAATCCACCTGTTTACCGGATAAACGCACTTCAGGCAAAGCCTCCGATACACTGGCGGTCCCGCCCGGCAGCTCACCTGTTTGCGGACTTTCACACGACAGACTCGTGGTTTCAATGAATCCATCCTTGTGCAGGGCAATCCGCAGCCGGACTGCTCCCGCCGTAAATGTTCGGCTCAACTCTTCTAGTCTTGCAAGCAGCGTCTTTTCATCGTAATGAAAACAGAAAAATGCGGCAGAATCACGCAGGCGCCGCAGGTGTCTGTCAAGGAGCCAGTAGCCTGTTCCCGGCTCAAACAACAGCGTCTCAATAAGATAAAAGGGAGGGACAGGCTGTGTCAAAAAATGTCCCTTCAAAAGGCACTCTTCCCATTCCCCGGCAGGGTCGGAGTCAGAAACGATTCCGGATCCTATCCCCATCTGCCCTTTCCCCTCCTCCAGGCAAAGGGTACGGATAGGAACATTAAAGACCGCATTTCCCCCGGGAGAAAAATATCCCACTGCCCCCGTATAGACACCACGTCTGTGTGTTTCCAGTTCTGCAATGATCTCCATGGTACGGATCTTCGGAGCACCGGTCACCGAACCGCAGGGAAAAAGAGCACGAAACAGCTCAACAAGAGGCACCCTGTCCAGAATATTGCCTTTTGCTGCAGCGTGAATGGAAGAGGTCATCTGCAGCAGACTCTCGTAACGTTCCACATCAAACAGGGAATCGGTGACCACCGTTTCATCACCGGCTGAACGCATGAGATGCCCAAGGTCATTGCGCAACAGATCGACAATCATCACGTTTTCACTTCTGTTTTTCGCATCCCGGGCAAGTAGCTCAGCCTGACTCAGATCATCCATAAGGGTCAGTCCACGTTTCATTGTTCCTTTCATGGGACGAACCCGGACAGTGTCACCTTCCACAGCAAAAAACAGTTCGGGGGAAAAAGAACAGATATACTGCCCGCCGCAACGCAGCAACGCCCCGTAAGCAACAGACTGATTGTAGCGTAGTGTCCGATACAGTGCCTCAACTGAACCGGAAAAATCAAAGAGAAGCTTTAACGTGTAGTTTACCTGATAGGTGTCACCGGCGGCGATGTAGCTTTTTATTCTTTCAATGGCCTGCAGGTATTCATCTTTTTTCCGGGACAGTGTCAGATTGGAAACACTGAAATCTGCAGCAGGCTCAACATCGCGTGCAAAGGGAAAATCGGTTTCACCCGTCTGATGATTAAAGAAAAAAGGTTTATCATAAACACCAAAAGAGGCAATAGGTGATAAGGAGTCGTTCTGTCTGGAGATCCTGGAAAAACACGCCGGATCAAGCAGTGAAGAAAACTCATAGGCTGTCCAGCCTGCCAGATACCTCCCCTGGACAAGCTGTTTTTCAAGCCTTTTAAAAAACTGTTCCGGATCATCACCTGAAAAACACTCCACCCGCTCAAGGGGATGCATAAAAAGCATTGAGCGGGTATTAGCCGCATCACTGCGGGACGTGTCCAAAAAGACATAATCCTCTTCCTTCTGCAGACAGGTCAGAAGAGAGCCAAGCTGTTTATGCGATATCGGTATCATACTCAAATGCGAATAATAAAAGGGGGGGGGAAGTTTCCATGTCACCCTTCTAGCAGGTAGTCTTGGAATTTCAAGAAAAAAAATTCCTGCAATTCTCTTCCATTCAACTCTTGCGTCTGTTAAAAAAATATTCTATATTGTTTGATTCTGCGTTACTATTTTCCAGTTAGGCACCAGATGGTCTCGTATTTCCAGCACTGGTAACGAATGGTAGACCGGTATAGGTACCTTGCTGGTGTTTTATTACCACTTAAAAACACACTACTCTCGTATCTTCGTGTTTTTCATGACTGGAATGAGGGAGTAAAGCACTAATTGGAACTCTCATATTCTCATAGATTAAGGTACTCATTATTTCATTATCTGCACCATAGAATGAAGGAGGAAGTATGCTGATAAAAGATTGGATGGCAACCACCATACTCACCGTGGATGCCAACACCTCGGTCATGCGGGCCGGAAGAACCATGAAAGACAACGCAATCAGAAGACTGCCCGTTGTCTCCCAGGGAAAACTCGCCGGAATTATCACGGATCGTGACCTGAAAGAAGCATCTCCTTCTTCCAAAACAGAGATGGATATGCACGAAATGTACTATCTTCTTTCAGAGATGAAAGTACAGGACGTTATGACCGACGACCCGATCTGCCTGAACCAGAACGATACCCTTGAAAAAGCCGCCGTGGTCATGCTCAGTGAAAAGATCTCCGGTCTTCTTATCGTCGATACCGAAGATAACCTGGTGGGACTGCTCTCGGAATCTGATGTGCTGCGCGGCTTCATCCACGCAACAGGAATCCAGGACGGTGCCTTTCAGATCGTCATGGATATGTCCGATGCCGGAGGCTCCGTATCCAGACTCATCGATGTTCTGCGTCAAAACAGAGCACGGGTTCTTTCCATTCTCACCTCATTTGATGATGCCCCTGCAGGATCCAAACGGGTTTCCGTGCGTATCATGCCGTATAACGGTGAAATCGACGAATTAACCACCGAGCTCCAGAAACTTGATGATTGTACCATCGTCAGCCAGGGCATTGACGACCTGAAGAATTTACCAAAAAAACATTAATATCAAAACAAACCCAAAAAAAACAAACACTATCTTATTAACCAACTAAGGAGATCTCCCAATGTCGAGAAAAATGGTCACAATTGATGGCAACCAGGCATGTACCCACGTCGCCTACGCCACCAGTGAAGTTATTACCATCTACCCCATTACGCCTTCTTCACCAATGGCTGCTGAGGCAGATACCAAAGCCACAGGAAAACAGGAAAACATCTGGGGATCCATCCCGGTTGTAACCCAGATGCAGTCTGAAGGTGGTGTTGCAGGTTCCCTGCACGGATCACTTTCCACAGGCGTGCTGTGTACCACTTTCACCGCATCCCAGGGTCTTCTTCTGATGATCCCCAATATGTACAAGATTGCCGGTGAGCTTACCCCCACCGTCTTCCATGTGACAGCACGCTCCATTGCTGCCCAGGGACTTTCCATTTTTGGCGACCATGCCGACATCTATGCAGCCCGTCAAACCGGCTGGGGTATGCTCTGCTCCCAGAATGTTCAGGAATGTATGGATATGGCCCTGATTTCAACTCAGGTTTCCCTTGCCTCCCGCATTCCTTTCATCCACTTCTTTGATGGTTTCCGCACCTCCCACGAAATCCAGAAAATCGAGGAGCTGACCACAGATGATATGAGTGCCATGATCGACGAAGATCTGATCATCGAACATCGTAACCGTGCACTCACCCCGGACCGCCCGACCATGCGCGGTACTGCTCAAAATCCCGATGTCTATTTCACAGGTCGTGAGACCGTGAATAAATTTTATGCCGCCACTCCCAAAATTGTCCAGGACACCATGGACAAATTCGCAGGAATCACCGGGCGTCAGTACCACCTTTTTGATTACTACGGATCCCCCGATGCAACTGACGTGGTTGTCATGATGGCATCCGGTTGTGAAACCGTCTCTGCCACCATCGACCATCTGGTATCCGAAGGAAAAAGTGTTGGTCTGGTAATTGTCCGTCTCTTCAGACCGTTTGACTGTAAAGCCATGGCCAATGCCCTGCCTTCCACAGTTGAGCGCATCACTGTTATGGATCGCACCAAAGAGCCGGGATCTGCCGGCGAACCGCTTTACCTCGATGTCCGGGCCGCAATCGGCGAAGCCACCGAGAACAACACTGCCGCCTACCAGCCCCTTATCCTTTCCGGACGTTACGGACTGGGTTCTGCAGAGTTCACCCCCAGCATGGCAAAAGCCATCTTTGACAACATGGCAGCAATGGCTCCTAAAAACCATTTCTGTGTTGGTCCAAATGATGATGTTGCCGGAACCAGCCTTGACTACGATCCCGACTTCTCCATTGAAGGCGACGACGTATATCGTGCCATGTTCTATGGTCTGGGATCAGACGGTACCGTTGGTGCAAACAAAAACACCATCAAGATTATCGGTACGGAAACGGATAACTCCGCACAGGGTTACTTTGTTTACGACTCTAAAAAATCCGGTTCCATTACCACCTCCCATCTGAGATTCGGGAAAAACCAGGTTGTTGCTCCCTACCTTATTAATAAGGCAAACTTCATTGCATGCCATAATTTCACCTTCCTTGATCAGTATGACATGCTTCGTAACCTGGAAGAAGGCGGAACATTCCTGCTCACCACCAGTTTCAATGCCAAGCAGATCTGGAAGGA
The DNA here is from genome assembly GCA_024763035.1 of Desulfocapsa sp. GTDB lineage: Bacteria > Desulfobacterota > Desulfobulbia > Desulfobulbales > Desulfocapsaceae > Desulfocapsa. The sequence goes on from JANTGG010000010.1 coordinate 25,853, forward strand.
ACTGCCCTCTAACGTACAGAAAGACCTGATCAACAAGAAGGCAAAATTCTACATCATTGACGCCCTCTCACTGGGTCAGGCCCTTGGTCTTGGTGCACGCATCAACATGATCATGCAGACTGCCTTCTTCCTTATCTCCGGTATCATCACCGAGAAAGAGGCAATCACTGCCATCAAAAATGCCATCAAGAAGACCTACGGCAAGAAAGGCGAAAAGGTCGTCAATATGAATTACGAAGCTGTTGATGCCGCTGTGAAAAACATCGTCAAGGTGAAACTTGCCAAATCCACCAACGGTCATGAGATGCCTCCCACCGTTCCCGCATCGGCACCTGACTTTGTGAAAAACGTTACTGCCAAGATGATCGAAGGTAAAGGCGACCAGGTTAAAGTCTCCGAGATGCCAAACGACGGAACCTGGCCCACTGCCACCACCCAGTACGAGAAACGTAACATCGGCGTGCATGTACCCGAATGGATTCCCGAGAACTGCATCCAGTGTGGCCAGTGTTCGCTTGTCTGTCCCCATGCTGCAATCCGCATAAAAGTAGGAAAAATGGTTAAGGCTCCCAAAAGCTTTAAATCCATTCCTGCTGTTGGAAAGGCATTCAAGGGAGCAAAATTTGCCGTTCAGGTCTTCACCGAGGACTGCTGTTCCTGTACACAATGTATGGACGTATGTCCCGGCAAAAAAGGAAAGAAAGCACTGGAGATGGTTCCCAACTCTGAAAAGATCCGCAACGTCCAGTCAAAAAATGTTGACTACTTCCTGGCTCAGCCGGAAGTCGCACCAACGGATGTCAACCCTGCCACCATTAAAGGAAGCCAGCTGCTCCGTCCGCTGTTTGAGTTCTCCGGTGCCTGTGCCGGCTGTGGCGAGACCCCATATATCAAGCTCGTTACCCAGATGTTTGGTGACAGAATGCTGATTGCCAATGCCACCGGCTGTTCCTCCATTTACGGCGGCAACCTGCCCACCACCCCGTACTGTAAACGTGAAGACGGACGCGGACCCGCATGGGCCAACTCTCTCTTTGAAGACAATGCGGAATTTGGTCTTGGTATGCGTGCCTCCGTTTCCAAACTTGGTTCTCAGGCTGTAGAGCTGATGGAGAAAGCTGTTGCAGAAAAATTGATCACCAAGAAAATGGCGACTGATATCAACAAAGCAGCCCAGAAGAGTCAGTCCGATATCGAAGCACAACGCGATCGTGTCGCCAAGCTGAAAGCCAAACTGGAAGGATCAGACAGTGTAGTCGCCAAACGCCTTCTCGGCTGTGCCGACTACCTTGTGAAAAAATCAGTATGGATCTTCGGTGGTGACGGCTGGGCGTATGATATCGGATACGGCGGACTGGACCACGTTCTTGCTTCCGGCGAAAATGTAAACGTGATGATTCTTGACACCGAAGTGTATTCCAACACCGGTGGACAGATGTCCAAGTCCACGCCCCGTGCAGCAACTGCCCAGTTTGCAGCAGGCGGAAAGAAAATGCCCAAGAAAGATATCGGTATGATCTTTTCCACCTACGGTAACGTCTACGTGGCAAAAATCTCCATGGGTGCCAATCCGACCCAGGTTGCCAAGGCCATTGCAGAGGCAGAAGCCTATGACGGTCCATCCCTCATTATCGCTTACGCGCACTGTATCAACCACGGCATCAATATGACCAAGGGTCTGCATCAACAGAAAAAGGCTGTTGCATGTGGTCACTGGCCGCTGTACCGCTACAACCCTGATCTTGAAGCAGCAGGTAAGAACCCTCTCTCCATTGACTCCAAAGAGCCTACAATGACTTTTGAAGAGTATGCATTGGGCGAAAACCGCTACCGTATGCTGAAGATGATGAATCCTGAGCATGCTGAAGAGCTTATGGAACAGTCTCAGAACGATGTGACCAAGAGCTGGAAATTCCTCCAGTCCCGGGCTGCATCCCTTGATCCTGAGAAATAAGACAGACTGCACCTTCCCTGCCCGTTATCCTGTTCCTGACAGATAACGGTTGGGGAACAGCTGCCCGTCAAAACAAGAAAAGGGACAGTGGAAGAAATACTCTTCCACTGTCCCTTTTCTTTATTCTACCGTATTTTCTCTCTTCACTGCTACAGGTCGGGATCAACCTCCTCACCGCGATCTTTTTTCATCTGTTTATAATCACTGACGGACTGTCGTATTGAATCACCCTGACGTTCCTGTATCTCCTTCACCTTCGCCTGGACTTTCTCTTCTTTTATGTCCAGACCCTCGGCACCAAAGAGAGCGTTGGCGAGATATTTAAAAGAAAAGAGCATCAGCTCCACATCATCATTTTTGATTTTTTCAATGGTTTCCTCATCGATGATATAGGTATCAAGAAAAGAGGACTCAAAGATAAATCTGCGAAAATGATCCAGATCTGTAGAGGCCATAAAGAACATGCGCTTTGCCTGATCGGAAAGAGATGCCTGATGTCCAAATGATTTGCGGCGCATAACAAGACGCAGCCAGTCTTTATTCATCTCATCACGAACATCAACTCCCTGATCAGCACGCCACTCGGCAACCGTCCATTCCTTGTCCTCTTCAAAGCCCTTGCAATGATCTTCCTTTACCACAAAGAAGAATTTTTCCTCGTCCTTATGATCGGCACCAGCCCCCATGCCTCCCTGTCCTTCGTGAAAATCAGCCATTCCAACAGGATAATAACGGCAGGCGGAAGGGCGGTCAGTGTAGACCGTACATCCTTCCGGCGTAACAAAAGGACAGCGGTTTTCATCTTCAGTGAGTTTCAGAGCGACACCCGGCATATCAGTCTTTTCGAGATAGACAGGAGTCGTGTACAGCTGCAGAAATTCATGGGCAGGAATCTCCAGACGTTTTTTCAGCATCAGGATATCATAGGGGGTCAAAATAATTTTGATACCACCGCAACAGGCAGTAAAACATTTCACCCCGGGATGACAACGGAATTTTATTTTACTCTCAAGCGTTAACTTCTTCGGCATAATATTGGAGGGGTTGGTAACCCCCTTGCCAAACAACGTTTTTTCTTTAGCATTCATATCTTTTTCACTCATTCCCACACCTTTTTTTATGTAAAATTGAAGAGTATTCTCTTTTGTATTCAGGGGATCAGTCACACGAACCTCATATACTAAACACATAGGAGGACAGTGTCAAACCTATTTCAGCAACTGATTACCCTGAGAGCTGTGGAATTGGGCATTCCTATCCAACACCGGTGATGAATGCTAAGCCGAAACACTTTTCAGTATCCCTTAAGGGATGTATGTGCCCTGGTGATGCGTATAACATTCCATCATTAAAACAGATACGTAACTGACTGTTCCTACAACATCTTTCCAGAGGCAAGACACTAATATCTTGCCATTTACCAGGAATTGACTATATTCTTCAGTCACAGTGAATCCTTCCTCCGGTACAGTTCCGGTCTTTCTGATACAGGTACAACACATGAAACTCTTTGTCCGCCCCGTGGATTTTTCCCGAGTACAGACTCTGGTTTATCATCTTCCCGAAGGTCCCACGCTTAACCTCCCCCCTGAAGGGATCGCAGAATTTCTGGAACTTGAGCTTGATGTCGGACATATCTGCGACACTTCTGATATCGACGGCGTTGTTCATTTTTTCCCCAGGGGAAATGCCTGAGCGCATTCCTTTTCCATCTGTTCCATTTCTTTCATGAATGCTTTTCCATATCGGGTGCCTGTCCTCTCCGACGGTCACGTTCACACCAGATACTGCCATCATGCCTCCGGTGAGATGGAGGAGTATGTCCGTTGTGCAATCGACAAAGGTCTGCAGGAAATCTGCTTCCTTGAACATATGGAGGCGGGGATTCACTACTTTGAAAGCACCTGGCTCAGCGAGGCCGATTTTGATATCTATTTTGCAGAAGGAAAACGTCTACAGGAAACCTACAGAAAATCCATACGGGTACTTCTGGGAGTTGAGGTCGGTTATTCACCGGATCACGCGGAGGAACTTCTGCAGCGGCTTGGACAACGGCAATGGGATCGAATTGGGGTATCCTATCACTTTATGGCAAATCCGGATGGCGGTCATCACCTGAATATTGTCAGCAGAAAAGAGGAAAACATACGGGCTGTCAGTCAGGCAGGATGCGAGAAAGTTCTGGACAACTATTTCGAGACATTGACAGAAGCGGTTCACACACTTCCGGGTACAGTACTGTGTCATCTCGACGCAGCCCTTCGTTTTCAGCCCGACTGCAGCATTGATCACCGCCGGCTTGCACAAATACGAACACTCCTGGCAGCAGTGAAAAAAAACAACATGTCCCTTGAAATAAACACCTCAGGTTTTCCCATCCGTGGAGAGCAGTTTCCTGCAGACTTTATTCTCGAAGAAGCAGCTGCATGGGGAATCCCGTTTCTTGCGGGATCAGATGCCCACAAACCGGAAGATGTGGGCAGGGAATTTCAGCGGCTGCAGAACAACTGAGGGACAAGCATCACAGATATTCGTCCATGGCAGCCTTCAGTGTTTCCGCATTAAATGGTTTCTGCATAACCTTATTCACACCAGCAGCATAGGCTGCCTCGTTATCATTTACCTCATTCTGTGTTGTCACCATAATAATCGGCAGCTCTTCGGCTGAATATTTTTTACGGATCTCAGCAGACATCATAATACCAGTAATCTCAGGCATATTCAGATCTGTCAGAACAATGGCGGGTTTCTCATTCTGCAGCCATTCGATGGCAGTTACCGGAAACTCAAAAAGAACAGGCTCAAAACCAAGTTCATGGAGGGTCGCCTTGTATATATTCAGAATCATCCGGGAATCGTCAACGGCAACGACCTTCACTTTCGTGCCTACCTCCTCTTCCCCTTTCAATTTCCTGGCAAAATCCTCAAAGCCGTTGGCATTGAGAATTTCTATATAATGCTTCAGCGTATCCTGATGGGTATGGGGAAGATAGATAAGAGCCAGTTCCTGAAAAAAATCCTCCGGCATAAGACTCAGGAAGACTTTATCCACCTGGGCATTAACTATAATCTTGGTGATATGCCGTGCCTCATCATCCATTGAACGAAGGAGGTTCTTAATACCCGCCGTCAGGATATCGGAATAGTTACGGTCAATGGCACGGGCAGCTGCCACACAGACATGATCCTCCCGGTCGGTAAGACCTGCTGTCAGCGTATAGGCACCCTTTCTAAGGGGTAAAAGAGCCAGGGCCTCGTAGGCGGCAAAACGGATATTGGCATTTTTCGGATCTCTGCCCAGCAGCTTTCTGATGGGCATAATAGCAGATTCATCTTTTATATCGCCAAGGACATTGAGGGTGTGAATAACAAAATCCGGATCGTCATGGAGAAGATTATCGATAAGTGCCGGTACAGATTTGGCACCGATCCGGACAAGCTCCTGTTTTGCGTAGATACGCATGTGAGCATGATGGGAGCGCAGAGTGTCGTTCAGTTTTTCCAGGGAAACCGGATCCTGCACATCGGCAAAGATGGAGAGGATCATATAGTCGATCTCATTGTCCGTTCCCATCCGTTCAGCCAGACGATGCATGGCAGTGGGCGTTCCCACCAACCCAAGTGCCTGGATGGCAGTAATAATAAGATCCCGATTTGCAGCATAAAGGAAATCGGTGAGGGTATTGATTGCCTGGGGATCACCTATCAGTCCCAAGGTTTCGATGATCAGATTAATCTCCGGTTCATCCTGAGAATTGGCGACAAGATACAGGAGTGCCGGCACTGCCTCTTCAAAACGCAGTTCGCCTGCAACATGTATCAGATGGGTCTTATCTTTGATGCTGGTGTCAGAGAGAAACTCGATGAGCATCTCCGGATAGGCGAGAAGATTGGAAAGCAGAGTCTCTTTTATAATCGGCAGTGCATCCACAATCTCCACATGTTCATTCATGAGATGCAGAAGGATGGGTACGGTAAAAGATACCTCACCACGGGATAATTCATAGATCAGTCTGTTCTGGGTTTTCTGGTCAACGTCTCCAAGATGTGAAAGGACAAGTTTCGTCTTCAGGGTATCCCCTGTTTTGATATTATCCCGTATCTCTTCAACCATGTGCTGGGTATTCAACTCTGCCATAAACTCCCTCTATTTCACATTACAAGCAACTCTGCATTTCACACATGCATAAGGATTGATCTCACCATTAGCAAAAGGTAGATATGAGACTTGTACCTTCGCAGGAAATTATTCTCAAAACAAAAAAGAAACCACCTGAACAAAAAAAATTCTGTTCCGCTCCCAATTGATCAAGAACGATTTTTAAATATACTATCATAAAAGAAACAGCACTGTCCAGAACGGACAAAAAGAGAAACTAAAAAAATGGGCAGGAGGAAAAAGGAATTCCCCCTGCCGGAGAGTACCCGTCATTAAGATGGATACCAATCTATTCCAATGCGACGCATCATATTAAAACCACCGCTCAGCACCAGACTGTTCTCATACCCAACGCTGTTAAGAAAACTCTGAATCTCAAAGGACCGGGTCCCCGCATCACAGAGAATAATCATGGTCTTGTCATGGGGCAGTTCATTGTAACGCTCCCGAACCTCATTATAGGGGATGGCGAGCCATTTCTCCGCCCCGAACTTCTCCACACACGGACCAGCCTCCAGGGGGTGCCTGATATCAAGAGCAAGCCAGTTATCCTGTGTGGACTCATCGTCCATCCAGCTCAGAAAACTCTCGATACTGGTCTTTCTGAGACGACCGTCACAAAGATTATCGGCGACATAGGCAACCGCGTTGATGGAGTCAATGGCTGCAGAAAAAGGAGGAGCATACGCCATTTCGAGGTTGGCAAAGTCATCAATGCTTGCTCCCATGGAGATGTACGCTGCAGCAGCATCGATACGGGCAGAGATACCATCCCCCATGGGACCAAACCCCTGGAGCCCCAGCACCTTTCTGGTTCGGCGATCAAATACCATCTGAAAACAGACGATTGCCTCTGTCGGGAAGAAATGGGCACGATCAGACGGAGCAGTAAGTGCCACATCTGCGTCATAGCCCTCTGCCAGTGCCACCTCAAGGCTCAGTCCGGTAGCCCCCACACACACATCAAAGGCCTTCATGATAAAACTGCCCACAGCCCCTTTGAATTTACTGGGGATACCTGCCATATTATCGCCAGCCACCCTGCCTTCTTTATTGGCAAGAGAACCCAGTGGAGCATAAAATTTCTTTCCGCTGACCTGGTGCATCACCTCAACGCAGTCACCAGCGGCATAAATGGAAGGATCGGACGTCTGCATCCGCTCATTGACGACGATGGCCCCCATGGGAGAAAGCTGCAGTCCGGCTTCACCTGCAATTTCCGAACGGGGTCTGACTCCTGCCGCCATAATAACGATATCAGCATCAATGGTACGATTTCCGGTACGCAGTCCGGTAACCTTTCCATCTTCTCCAAGGATCTCCTCAGCTCCCTCACCAAGAAAGATATCCACCTCGTTGTCACGCATGTGTTTCGTGACCATGGAAGCCATGGGGAAATCCACAATACGCGGCAGCACCTGGGGCATAAACTCCACAATGGAAGTTGTCACTCCCCAGAGATCCTTGAACGCCTCAGCCATCTCAAGGCCAATGGCACCACCACCGATTACCACAGCTTTATCGACCTTGCCGGTGGCAATACGTTTTTTGATCTCGATGGCCTTATGCAGATCGGAGATGGTGAAGACACCGTCAAGGTCTGCTCCAGGTATGGGAAGGACAAAGGGTTTTGAGCCGGTGGCTATCATCAGGATATCGTATGGGATATCAGCTTTCTCTCCACTGGCAACATCCTCAACATTGACACATTTTTCTTTGCGGTCGATACCAAGGGCACGGGTGCCGCTCTTTATGGTGATCCCCTTGGCATTTTTAAAGAATTCTTCATTGCGAACCATGTGAAAGCTTGTGGAGCGAAGCTCTGATTCGTCGGAAACATCACCGGAGACATAGTAGGGGATTCCACAGCCGCCATAGGAGATAAGAGTGTCCTGATCAATGATTGTGACATCAGCATCCTGCATCAGCCGCTTCACACGACATGCCGCCTTAGGACCTGCAGCCACTCCGCCAACAATTACAATTTTCTTACCCATAACAAGCCTCCACGAAGAATATGAAAAAAACAGACAGTATTTAATGTTTTACTACGACGCTTGCAAATGAACAATATATAGGGAGAAATTACAAGGAGAAAAGAATGACAGAGGGGCGGTCGCCCCCTCATTTTACTGTGCTTAAGTTCTCGAGAACAAGTCGTTCCCGATCATCAAAAAGCAGGCGGCTTATCCACCAGATGGCTGCAAGCACCCCGAATCCTGTACCTGTAGCGATAAGGAACATGATAAGGATCTGGTACTTGACCGCATCTAAAGGTGATGAACCGCCAAGGATCTGTCCGGTCATCATTCCCGGCAGACTGACCACACCGGCAGCCGCCATGGAGTTAATGATGGGAATCATGCCGGTACGCATGCAGTCTCTTCTGATATCACCACTTGCCTCCTGCCAGCTTTGTCCAAGGAGCAGCCGCTGTTCCACCAGAGATCGCCGGGCATACATCTCGGAAGTCAACCTGTCTGAAGCCAGTGCGACCCCGTTCATGGTATTCCCGAGGAGCATACCGAGAAGAGGAATGGCATACTGGGGCGTATACCAGGGCTCCACCCCAACCATCACAGTAAGAGCAAGAAAGGTGACGGTGAAAGAAGAGATAAGCATGGAACCGGTGGAAACAAGATATCCGTTTACTCCCGCAAGTCTGCGTTTCTGTCGTGCCCTTACTTCATACCCTGCCACCAGCAGCATTATCAGGGACATAAATGCAACCAGCGGAAAACTGGCCGACGCAAAAAGCCCTTTAAGAACCAGACCGATAAGAAGCAGCTGAACCGTCATCCGCAGCCCGGACAAGAGCATTCGTCTTTCCAGACCCAGACGGATATGATAACTTGACGCAGCAAGGAGGAGCAGTAAAAATGCGGCGAGACAGAGATCAGACGCAGTTAAGGAGATTACATGCATCAGCGTTTTTCCTCCGTAAATCCATGGTTGTGAAGCGTAAGCGTTTTGTGGGCAACGCGTCCAAGCTGATCCAGATCATGGCTGACCCAGAGACATATCATATCCTCCTGACAACAGAGCTCCTTCACCATCTCTTCCACCAGAGATGCTGTTTTCAGATCAAGGGCAGATGTGGGTTCATCAAGGAGCAGCACCATTGGATTCAGAACAAGGCTGCGTACAAGTGAGAGTCGCTGTCGCTCACCCGTAGAGAGTCGGCTGACCTGCCACTTGCCGACATCATCTCCAAATCCGAGTTTGCGAAGTCTTACACGCGTCATTTCTTCGGTAAGCCCTGATGGGAAATGGGGTGCCACCGTATCGTACCACCAGAAAGATTCAGCAGGAACCATGGCAACCCGTCTTCGCCACTGCGGAGCTTTCACCGAGGAACACGCCTGCCCGTCAAGCCAGCATTCGCCGTCATGTGCTATCACATCGGCAACAGCACGCAACAGCTGTGTTTTACCAATACCGGAACGTCCGGTAATCCCCACACACTCACCATGGGATGCATGCAGGCTGAAAGGACCGCTATCAAGAAAGCAGAGCCGGTCAATATGCAGACCGCTTCCCGCATCAGGGGAGGATAATGGTGAATGTACTTCCGTCATTTTCCTTAGATTTCACTGTAAGTGTTCCATGATGCTGTTCAACAATATTCTTGGTGATGGCAAGTCCAAGACCGGTTCCACGGTTTTTTCTGGTAAAGAACGGTTTAAATATCTGCGAAACAGTCTCTTCATCCATCCCCATTCCCGAGTCCCGGATACTTACAAAGACAGAACCGTCCTCTTCAACGATTCCACTGCTCACCCTGAGTGTTCCTCCGTCAGGCATAGCCTGAATGGCGTTCACCAGTAAATTCAGTAGAGCCCTGTAAATCAGATCCGAGTCAATACTGATCCTGCCGATCAGAGTATCAAATTCCGTTTCCAGTCGAATATCGTTTTCTATCAGTTTCGGCTCTACAAAGCCCAGCGCCTGACGAAGGGTGTCATGGATATCCACCGGAGCAGGTTTTACCTTCTGCGGTCTGGCAAAGTCAAGAAATTCCATAACAATACCATTTAGGCGGGTGGTTTCCGAGATGATGATCTCTGTCAGATTTTCGCTCCCCGGGGCAATCTTCTTGATGCGTTTATGAAGAATCTCAGCGGTGGAACGGACTATCCCCAGTGGGCTCTTAATCTCATGAGAGACCGTGGCCACCATGGTACCCAGATGTGCCAGCCGTTCGGCATTGTTGAGTTTTTCCTCCAGACGCAGCCGTTCGTGAACCCGACGCTCCATAATTCTGTCTGCCCGCCCGACTATGGTGCGCAGGACGAGGAAGAGGATCCCCATCACCAGAGAAGAGACCATGATAATTCTGCCCTGCAGGCGAATAATGGCGGCATATTCCCTGGAGAGGTCCTGAGTAATCTCAATGACCCCCATAACAGGGGCGAGTCCCTTGGAATCATCACGCACCTGCCGAAAGGGAACAAAGCTCTTCAGGCGGCAATATGCAGACTGTGCCCCGGGTAGCAGGCTGAAAACCGAACCACTGGAGATGATCTGGGAATTTGCCTCCCCTGCAAGTGCCTTGGTGTATTCAATCCCGCCAACGCCCTTTTTCCCAACCTGCTGCGCCTCTGTTGAGTAGGAAATAATGTTAACGGTTGAGTCATAGATGGTCACCGCCTCCATCTTCATTCCTTCCGTTGTGTTTCGTACCACTCTGTCAAGGCGTTGGAACTGCACGGGGTTGGAAAGGGCGATCTTGCCAAACCGAACAACGGTGGGAAGGACAAAGCGCCGGAACACCTGCTGGTTGAGGTTCTCTGCAAGGAGAAGTGAATACGCCTCAGACTGTTCGAGCATCACCTCGCGGGCATGGTTGGAAATAACCCAGGAAAGAAAGAGAGTAAAGATAAGAATAACACCAAGACTGGAAAAGGAAAAATACTTCACCAGCTGAAAAGGCATAAGCCCTGCCCGCAGTCGTTCGAGATGTTCCGGATCGTTACTTGTGTATGATTTCTCGGTTTTAGTCATTGCAGACACCACATCGCCGACATTTGTCAGTATCGCAGGCGACTGTTGTTTTTTCCCGAAAACTCTTCTGATATTCCTGCCACAGATAGTCATCATTGATGGAATGATCTACAATGGACCAGGGCAGATACTCATCTTCCTCATAGTGATGCAGGACAAAAAACTCAGCACGCAGATTGTTTTTACGCATTGCCTGTTTCCATGGAATACCATGACTTGCCATACTTGCCAAGACTTTCCCCAGCCGCCGGTCACCACGTGCCAGCACCGCCTGAAACAAAACAGATTCCGGTTTGTCATGGTTCATCCTCACGTTGGCTTCGCCGCGCAGACCATTTTTCAGGAAGCGAATCTTATCTTTCATCGATTTTACAACGTCTGCAGCAGACATATCCTCCCCGGCTGTGACCATAGGGCTGCCGAAAGGATGGAACTGAAAAGGGGTCCAGGGTTTTGGTGCAAAACAATTCACAGAAAGGGTAATTTCACATAACCTTCCCCGCTTGCGACCTGCCGGCAACATCACCTCCTTTATTTTTTTTATCAGCTCAAGCATCTCCTCCAGATCGTCATAGGTCTCTGTGGGCAGCCCAATCATCAGGTAAAGTTTTAACTTATACAAGCCTGCTTCAACCAGGCGTCTGGCTGCAAGGAGCAGATCGTCCTCTGTGAGATTTTTATTAATCACCCTGCGCAGCCTCTCTGAAGCACCGTCTGGAGCAATGGCAACACTTTTCAGACCACTTGCACCAAGCAGCTCAAGAAGTGGTCCGGATATCCGATCCGCCCGCAGGGAAGAAAAAGAAAGGGCACAGCTGCTGTCGAGAAGGTATGAGGAAAGGGCTTCGAGTTCCTCCCTTTTCGCCATCTCCATACCAAGCAGTCCCACCCGGGTCACCGCCCTCCCACGTTCTTCAAGCCCGCGGATCACCGCATCTGCCCCCCACAGCCTGGGCGGTCTGTAAATAAACCCCGCGGCACAAAAGCGACAGCCCCTGGAACAGCCACGACCAAGTTCAGTGAGATACAGACTGGAAAACTCTGCCCGGGGATTGAGAAGTTGGGAATGGGTTGCCCTGCTAAGCGTTGCAAGACTGTTTTTGGGAATGCGTTCAGGCAGACCATCTGCGGGAACGGATCCGCTCTGTCGGCCGTCTTCTCCATAAATAGGGGTGTGCAGTGCAGGTGCATAGGCACCATGAACACGCCTGCTGAGCAGGTGCAGCAGGTCAGGTTTAGCTGTTTTCTGCAGATGGTCAGTGAGAATGGGGATAAGATCCGGCAACACCGGTTCTGCTTCACCCAACAGAAAAAGATCGGTAAAGGGAGCAAGGGGTTCAGGATTCATAAAGGTGGCAACACCGCCACCAATAACAAGGGGGTTCGTTCTGGCAGCGGGAGCATCTCCTCTTTCCCTGGCAAAAAGCGGTAACCCGCCGGCAAGGAAGAGACGCAGGAGATTCACATAATCATGTTCAAAACTTATGGAATAAAAGATATAAGGAAAATCAGAAAGGAGCCTTCCGGATTCAAAGGAGCGAAGCGGAACAGCAGGACTTTCGGGGAGAAAAAAACGTTCGCACACCAGATGCTCATATTCGTTCAGCAGTGAATAAACGAGCTGGAAGCCAAGGCTGGACACCCCGACCTCATATCGATTAGGATAAAGAAGAGCCACCGGCAGCCGGTCTGTCCATTTTTTCAGGTACGTGCCGGATTCAAGGTCAAGCAGGTGTGAAAGATCCGCCCCCTTTTTTTTCTGTCTGATAAGTCAATCCCCGCAGAAGGTCTTCTCTCACAGCATCCGGAGTCAGTCTCAACTCAGTTTGCTTTTTTCCGCAGATAGGTGGGTGTTTCCATATGCGCCTCGTCCCAGGGTTTTCGTTCCGTTTTCCCCTGACCACTCTCTCCCGAAGTGATCCCGTGATTTTCAAAATTATTAAAATTCGACGAGCTGAAAAGTGCCGCCCCTTTCGGTTTGTTCGGCTGAGCTGTCTGAGTATTCTGTACGGGCTCCGGTCTTGACTCTTCACTGGTATCAATGGTGTTTTTGGCAGGAACTTTCACCTGAACCAGTTTTTCCTTTTTGGAGACCACCTCTCCAACACCGGTTGCAATCACCGTTACATGCAGTTCGTCACCCAGAGCTTCATCATACACTGCCCCGATGACCACTTTTGCCTCATCATCCACCTTGTCATGGATCAAGGCGGAAACTTCCATAAACTCTGCCATGGTAAAGCTTTCTTCCGAAGCAGAGATATTAATCAACAGACCGCGTGCCCCGTCTATACCGACATCTTCAAGGAGTTGATTGTCAATGGCACGCTTGGCGGCTTCTGTTGCCCGTGTTTCGCCCGCAGCGACCCCGGAACCCATAATAGCGGGTCCAACTTCCCGCATAACCGTTCGCAGATCGGCGAAATCAGCATTCATCATGCCGGGAACATTAATCAGATCCGTAATTCCCTTTACCGCCTGCAGCAGAACCTTGTCTGCCATGGTCAGCATGTCGGATAGCTTGGAGTTTTTCTGCATCAGGGAGAGCAGCCTGTCATTTGGTACGGTGATTATGGTATCGGCATACTTGCGCAGCTGCTCCCATCCGCCTTCGGCATTGCGCATGCGGAACTTGCCCTCAAAGTTAAACGGCTTGGTAACAACCGCCACCGTGAGCGCTCCCATCTCCTTACTGGCTTTGGCAACAATGGGCGCAGCCCCGGTACCGGTACCGCCGCCTAATCCGGCAGCGACAAAAACCATGTCTGCCCCTTTGAGGCTGTCCTTTAGTTCTTCAAGGGATTCCTGGGCGGCAAGTTCTCCAGTTTCCGGATCCGCTCCCGCACCAAGACCCTTCGTGATATTTGGACCGATCTGCAGACAGATATCAGCTTTGGACTGGGCCAGTGCCTGTTTGTCTGTGTTGGCAGTGATAAATTCCACACCCTGCAGACGATCAGTCACCATCGTGTTAATGGCATTCCCGCCACCACCACCGACACCTATCACTTTAACAACTGCAACCCCTTCTGTTTCAGCCATTCTAAACGGCATAACCACTCCCTTAATCAAGAAATCCGTAGCGTTACCGATACGGCATATCCACAAAATCTCAGTAGATCAAGTATAGCATCTACTGATTCCCCCTGAAACATTTTTTTCCCCAATAACGGAAAAAAATCACATGATTTTTCTAAACCAGCCCTTCATCCTTCCCATCATGGAACTCTCGCTGTATCGCCTGTCAACATTATGCTGTCTGCCATACATAACAAGCCCCACTCCAGTGGTACAACGAGGCGTACTGACCTCCTCCACCCGACCGCCGACATGGGACGGAAATCCGATACGCACGGGCAGATCAAATACCTGTTCGGCAAGTTCCACAAGGTTTGCCAGCAGTGCTGTTCCTCCGGTGAGCACGATGCCGCCGTTAATTCTATTCTTCAGACCGCAGTTGATCAGATCCTGATTAATCATTTCCAGGATTTCAACCATTCTCGCCTGCACAATATCAACGAGAACTTTCTGGGTCACCTTACGCGGCTCCCTGTCTCCCACTGTCGGCACATCAACCACATGATTGGGTTTGATGATGGAGGAGATGGCACTGCCGTAATCCTCCTTCAAACGTTCAGCGTCCTGAAGCGGCGTGCGAAGCCCGATGGAGAGATCGTTGGTCAGGTTGTGTCCGCCAAGACCTATCTCACAGGTATGCCGGATCGTGCCGTCACAGAATACGGCAAGATCGGTGGTACCACCGCCGATATCAAGCAGGGCAACTCCGAGTTCCATTTCATCCAGACTGAGCGTCGCATGAGCAGAAGCAATGGATTCGAGTACCATATCCGCAACTTCCAGCCCTGCCTTCTGACAGCATGTGTACAGATTATGAACAGCACCCATATCTGCTGTGACAATATGCACATTTGTCACCAGACGAACACCCGTCATCCCAAGAGGATTCTGGATACCGGTGTGGTCATCAACCATGTACTCCTGGGGCAGCACATGAATAATCTGCTGATTCTCGGAAATTTTTACGGTGCGGGCGGCACTGATAACATCCGCCACATCACTTTCCCGTATCTCCCTGCCGTTAATGGCCAGAATACCGGGGCTGTTAAATCCCTTGATATGGTTACCGGCAATCCCCACGTAAACGGTGGACAAATCGCAGCCGGCAGATTCTTCCGCCTGCAGCACAGCTTCTCTGATGGACTTGACGGTTGCCTCAATATTTACAACCACTCCCTTCTTCAGCCCCACTGAAGGAGCAGTACCTATTCCGATGATATCGATGGCATCATCATAGACCTCCCCCACCACACAGCAGATCTTTGTGGTGCCAATATCAAGCCCGACAACCAGTTCCCCCGGTTCCCGCCGTTCTGCCCGTTCTTCCATCTCTATCCCGTGCCCAACTTCCATCTCATCTTCCATAAGCCCCTACCCTGTACTGCTTCGTGCAACCAGCACCTTATTATCCTGATAATCCATACGAATATATGCAACTTTTTCAATCAATGAACCGCCACGCCGTTTCTGGTACAGCACTTCCAGTACCTTCCACAGCTGGACGTACTTATTATTTATTTTTCCCCTGCCAAAATAAATCGGGAAAGGATGCTTCACCAGATACACTATCAGGCCCCCCTCTTCTGTCAGATGAATCTCCGAGATATTCTGTACTGGAAGATTGGGGTTATTTCGTTTCGTCAGTTTTAAAAAGAGCAGCACGTCCGCCAGCATCTCTTTTTTTCTGCTACTGCCTTCGATGCTGTCCAGTCCTGTGATAACAGGAAAGTCGAGGGCCTGTCCCTGCATCACTGCGCTAAAAATCTGCCCCTTGCGGTTCAGATAGGAAAAGCTGTTTGTTTCCCCGCAGACGACCAATGCCTCGGGATGGTGTTCCTTTACCCGGACAACCAGACCATCCGGCCACACCCGTTGGATGGAGACGCTTGCGACCCAGGGATGCTGCAAAAGCCGATCTTTCAGGTCAGCGGGATCAAGGGTCAGCATATTCAACTGATAGCTGATGCCTGCAAGTTTTTTTAACTCGGCGGAACTCGTTGCCCGACAGCCGGTGATTTCGATCTTTTGAATCCGGAAATACTCCCAGTCGTCGAAGATTCCCTGCAGGGGTCCCATAAGAATCTGCTGTCCCATCCAGGCAAAAGCTGCAACAACAATACCTGCCAGCAGCACATTCCTGACAACTTTCACGACACTTCCCTTCCGGGAAGCAGTCCTTTGGTCCCGATGTCTGAGAAGTCTCTCCTTCAAACTCTTCTTACCTACCTCTGCACCCACGTATCTGGCAGTGTAACGCGGCTGTTTCTGCATCTTCTCAGAATAGGCCGTTACACTCCCCTTTTTTTTCCGCCTCCGTCCAGACAGTTCTTTTATTTTTTGCAATACACTCATTATTTTCTCTTACAAAAAATGCACTTCACTTTTTAACAGAATACCACACTCTTCCACTACCTTATCCTGCACAATCCGCATAAGCCGCAGGACATCATCTGCCGTCGCCGCCCCTCTGTTTACCAGGAAATTTGCATGTACCTCCGAAATCATTGCATCCCCGCAGCATCTGCCCTTTAAGCCTGCCGATTCAATCAACCGTCCCGCCGAATCTCCCGGCGGATTCTTAAAAAATGAGCCGCAGTTTTTCACTCCTTTGGGCTGTTTTTGTTCGCGTCTTTCCCGGTACTGCCTGCAGGTATCAGCTATCTCCTCCTGCACCCCACGCTGCAGCAGAATGTCCGCTGCCAGCAGGAAATAGCTTTTGCCATATACATCCAGGTTATTCCACGATCTGTAGGAGAAATCCAACTGCTCTTTCTCCAGATGAACACGCTCAGCCGTTGTATCCATCGTGTCCAGACGAAGGAGAACATCTGCCATCTGTCCTCCCCAGGCACCCGCATTCATAACCACCGCACCTCCCAAACTGCCGGGTATCCCCGCCGTAAACTCCAGACCGGCATAACTGTTTCTGCTGCACCAGTTCAGGAGCTTTGTCAGGCTGCATCCGGATCCGGCCCGAACAACCACAGTTTTTGTGTCGGCATCAAGCAACTCTATCGTCGAAAGCCCCTTTCCGGGAAGCAGCACAATTCCCTTGAAACCGGCATCCCGTACCAGCAGGTTACTGCCCCTGCCGATAAATCGATGGGCAATTCCGTTTTGGGCAAAAAACTGCAGCAGAACTCCCAGCTCTTCGGGACTTTCCACCGTGATCACGCCCTCAGCCGGACCACCTATTCCAAAAGAGGTAAAAGGAGCAAGTGAACAGTCCCACAATACCGGGTTTACTGTGAGACCGTCCACTCTTTCCTTAACCCTTTGATCCATCACTTCCGCCTCAGCGAATCATTTCCACAAGTGCCTCACCCGCAGAGACAATATTGCCGGCACCAAGAGTCAGAACAAGATCCCCTTCCTGCAGTTCAGGATGCAGAGTTTTTGCAAGATCCCTGACCTCAGCCACATAGCGGGTCTGTCGCTGACCATGTTTTTTTACCTCGTCAAGAAGAATCTCTGTGGAAATCTCATCAGTTGCCTCCTCACTCGCCGCATAGATATCTGTCATCACAAGAATATCTGCCCGATGGAATGCTGTCTTAAATTCATCAAGGAGTTTCAGCGTACGACTGTATCTGTGGGGCTGAAACAGGACTATCAGACGTTTCTGCGGCCACGCCTCTTTTATGGCTGCAAGTGTTGCCCGTATCTCCGTAGGATGATGTCCGTAATCGTCAAGGACAGTAATCCCGTGCCCCTCCCCTTTAAGCTGCATCCTCCGCTGTACCCCCTCAAAACTGGC
The DNA here is from genome assembly GCA_024763035.1 of Desulfocapsa sp. Taxonomy (GTDB): domain Bacteria; phylum Desulfobacterota; class Desulfobulbia; order Desulfobulbales; family Desulfocapsaceae; genus Desulfocapsa. The sequence continues at coordinate 43,805 of JANTGG010000010.1, forward strand.
AAGGGCACGGCGGATAACAGCAAATGGAATATCAAGTTCACGTCCCACACAGATTACGGCAAGTGCGTTGTGGACGTTGTGTTTTCCAGGAAGTGCCAGATCTATGGTTCCCAGCACTTCTCCGCGAAAACGTACGGTAAACTCTGCCCTGCCGTCTTTTGAAACTATATCTTCCGCCGAGAGATCCGCCTGTGCCGTAAAGCCGTAGGTAATCTTCCGCTTCCTTATCTCAGGGAGGATATCTGCTATATTTTCATTATCCAGACAGAGGATCGCTGCCCCGTAGAAGGGAACTTTATCTATAAATTCCAGAAAGGTTCGTTTGACATGATCGAGATCATCATAATGATCCATATGTTCCCGATCGATATTCGTGACAACTTCCAGAACAGGTGAGAGTTTCAGGAACGAGCCGTCACTCTCATCGGCCTCTGCCACCAAGAAATCCCCCAATCCGAGTTTGGCATTACCGCCCAGGCTGTCCACCTTACCGCCAACAACGATGGTCGGATCCAGACCTGCCTCACTCATCATCCAGCTGACCATGGAGGTGGTGGTTGTTTTCCCGTGACTCCCAGCTATGCCGATACCGTATTTTTTCAGCCGCATCAGCTCGGCAAGCATTTCTGCCCGCTGTATTACAGGAATCCCTGCAGCAAGGGCTGCAACAACTTCCGGATTGTTTTTGGAAATTGCAGAAGAAGTAACAACCACATCCGCCCCCTCCACCCAGCTGTCTTTATGTCCCTGGTGGATTTTACCGCCGAGAGCTGCAAGGTTTCTGGTAATAAGGGAATCGTTCAGATCTGAGCCTGACACCTGATAGCCAAGATTCAGCAGGAGTTCGGCAATGCCGCTCATACCGATACCGCCGACACCAACAAAATGAATTTTATGAGTTTTATTATACATAAGCAGCTGGTATCAGTTTCCGCATTTTCCGGTTATACAGTTCAGACATTCGTCCACAATTCGTTCTGCAGCATGGGGAAAGGCCTTCTTTCGCATGGCCATCCCCATCTTCTTCAGCCGTGCTTTCTCTGTAACAAGCTCTGTAAGAGTATCTGCCAGTTTTGAGGCTGTCAGCTCTCTTTCTCTAAACATCAGAGCCCCGCCACCCTGTACATAAAACTCTGCATTTTTTTCCTGATGGTTATCAGCGGCGTAGGGATAGGGAATAAGAATTGCCGGTTTCCCGAGAACAGCCAGTTCGGCAAGGGTGGTTGCTCCCGCCCGTGAAACCAGCAGATCCGCCTTTGCATAAACCGCTGCCATATCGGTAAAAAACGGTGCGACCTCTGCATCTATGCCCTTTTCTTTATAGGAAGACGTCACCATTTCTGCGTCATTTGCTCCGGTCTGATGGATAAGCCTTACTGTTTTCAAGGCTTCACCGCCCACTGCGAATGCCTCAGGAAGCAGTTCATTCACCCGATGTGCACCGAGGCTGCCGCCAAGCACCAGAATCGTTATCCTTCCACCTTCTTCTCTTTCCTCTTTTCCGGCAAGCTCAAGAATCCCGCTGCGTACCGGATTCCCGGTAAGAACTGTCTTTTTGAGCGGGAACTGTTTTTCACTGCCGGGTAACGACAGGCAGATCCTGGCAGCAAGAGCACCGAGCTTTCTGTTGGCAAGCCCCGGTATTGAATTCTGTTCATGGATAAGGGTTGGTTTTCCCATAATCCTTGCCATGGCAATGACCGGACCCGTTACATACCCCCCCACACCGAGAACAAGATCCGGCCTGAAACGAATAATATGCAGCATCGCCTCCAGGCAGGAGAGGGGGAGAACTGCCACTCCTTTTAGAAGAGAAAAGAAATTTTTTCCCTTCAGCCCCATGGAATGAATGGAAGCAGTGGCATAGCCATACTGCTCAAGTGCGGTACTGTCCATTTTTCGTTTTGTTCCCACAAAGAGAACCTGACTGCCGGGGATACGCCGGCATAATGCCTCCGCAGCTGCTATTGCCGGAAAGAGATGTCCTCCTGTGCCGCCGCCTGTCAGCATAAGGCGAATGGGAGCAGTCATAAACACACCGCCTCTTTCTGATCTACCCGGAGTTTCATTACAGCCCGTGTAAAGACATCACCACGTTCTCCGTAATTTGCAAACATATCAAAACTGGCACATGCCGGCGCGAGGAGCACAACATCACCTTCCCGGGCAAGCTCATTTGCCAGTACAACGGCCTCTTCCATGGAATCTGCGCGCCGGCAAGGACTTTTCCCATGCAGGATTTTTTCGAGGGAATCCGCCGCTTCACCAATAAGGATTACTGCCTTCACCTTCTCCTCTACAGCAGCACAGAGGATAGAAAAATCTTCCCCTTTTTCCTTGCCCCCTGCAATAAGTATTACGCGGCCGGTAAAGGAACGCAGGGCACTGAGTACAGCACCGCTGTTGGTTGCCTTGGAATCATCGAAATACCTGACACCACCCAGTTCCCTTACAAGCTGCAGACGATGGGGGGCATGGGTAAATGTCTGCAGTCCCCTTTCGATCCCTGCCTGATCACAGTGCAGAAGTACCGCCGCAAGTATGGCTGCCTCAGCGTTGAGTCTTCCGGTGCGGGAGTCCAGCTCTGAACCTTTGAGTGAGTAGATTTCTTCTCTGCCGCCATCCCGGGAAATCACCACACTCTTTGTATTTCCCGCCCTGCCAAAGGTCACTATCTGTTCATCGTTTATATAATTCTTTAGCAGCCTGACAAGCTCGGGGTCATCATAGACAAGCGCTATGTCGCCCTCTTTCTGCCTGGCAAAAAGATTTAGCTTTGCCGCAGTATAGGCCGCCATCGTTTTGTGCCGGTCGAGATGATCTGCGCTGATATTTAAGAGCACACCCACATCGGGACGAAATGTACCGG
>JANTGG010000011.1 GCA_024763035.1 Desulfocapsa sp.
TTGCTGTCATTACCATTCGAGGTTTAGGGTCATTTATTTTCTCGGAGTCTTCGCTTACCTGTTTTTTATTACAGCTTTTCAGCAGTAAGGCACTAACACCGGTGATAAACGGTAAGCCGGCACTCTTTTCAGTACCCCCTTGAGGGGTATAAGTACCTTACAGATAATTTTCTTGCGAAAAAAACAAGAAAATTATCTGTAAGGTACTAAAATAACAGCACCGGACAACGCACGTTATGCAAAACATAATTGGCCACCGAGCCAAACAGCACATCGCGGATTTCGCCACCGCCTTCATGCCGCCCTATTACCACCAGATCAAAATCTCTACTGTTGGCAATATCTGTTATAATATTACGGGGTTCACCTGTCTCTAGCAATAATTCACAGTCAAATCCAACTTCCCGCAGCTGGACTTCATATTTTTCCAGCAGTCTTTTTCCTGCCTTCAAGGTGTTCTCCCTGACCATCTCAAGCTGCAGCTCCGGGATCATTTTATACGCTAGCTGCTTCATATTGACCACACAAAGAAGAGTGATGGTGCGGGAAAAACGCTGCTGCTGAGCAATCACACTGCTGATGGTTGCCTGGGCAGTCGGTGAATCATCCACAGGAATAAGAATTTTCGGTTCCATTTATTTCTCCTCGGTGAGTAAATTGTTCGTTTACATAACAGATTCAGAGACAGTAAAAGCAATACGGGAAGACCCATCATCCGTAAACCAGTCTCGGCAGCAGCAGCACAATATCAGGCAGAAAAGTCAGAAACATCAGGATAATAATCTGAATCAACAGAAAAGGCATGACCGCCTTCGAGACATACACAATATCCCTATCGACAGTCGCTCCTGCAATATAGAGACTGACACCAAGGGGCGGGGTGCAGTAGCCGATACCGAGATTGATCGTCATCAGCAGACCAAAATGCATGGTGTCAATACCGAACTGGGCGAGCAGGGGCAGGAAGATTGGAGTAAGGATCAGGGTTGCCGAGATGATATCCATGAACATGCCGATAAAGAGCAGGATAACATTGACAGAGAGCAGAAACACCCAGGGGGAGGAAATGTTCTCCACAACAATGGTGGCAATCTTTCCCGGAATCTGTTCGAAGGTGAGATATTCGCCAAAAACTGAGGCACCGGCAACAATCACCAGCAAAGTAGCGGAGGTAACGGCAGAAGAGACAACAACCTTTTTGACGTCCGCAAGTTTCATATCCTTATGAATAACGATTTCCACAAAAAAGGCATAAAAACAGGCAACCACTGCTGCTTCGTTGGCAGTAAAAAGACCGGAATAAATACCACCGAAGATGAGAACAGGCAAAAAAAGAGCCCAGACACTCTCTCTCAAAATGGCAAGTGTCTCACTGAGAGGCGGTCGTTTTTTTCTTTTCATCCCCATTTTCCTGCAGACAAACCAGGAATAAAGGGACATGGCAATCATGATGATGATACCCGGGATAAAACCGGTGAGAAAAAGGGCCTCAAGCTGGTCATTGCTCACCATGGCATACAAAATCATGGCGATGGAAGGTGGAATAATAACCCCGAGGATGGGAGCCGTGGTCATCACTCCCACAGCAAATTTTTCATCATAGTCGTTTTCGATCAGAGCCGGAATCATAAAGCCACCGATGGCAACAACCGTGGCAACAGTGGAGCCGGAGATGGCACCAAAAAACCCGCAGGCAAGAATCCCTGCCATGGCTAGCCCACCGGGGAGAAAACCCACAAGAGCATTGGCAGTCTTGATGAGTTTTTGCACGATGGAACCCGTGGTCATGATATTGCCGCAGAGCACAAAAAACATCACCACCACAAGGGCAAACTTATCCATCGAACGGTACAGCACTTCAATCACTATCTGGGGATCAATCCCCACCATATAGACAAGCCCGATGGCACCGGTAAAGAACAGTGCCATGAACACCGGCATGGTAGAGGCAAGGCAGCCAAGGAGAAAAGCAAAGATCAGAATATAACTGTTGTTCATGACCCCGTCAGCCCCCTGTGATATCGTTTACGCCAAACCAGTCTTCGTAAGCGACAATAAGGGTGCGGATAAACATCATCACACCCATAAGGGGCAGGACACCGTAAAAGATCCACTCCGGAATCCTGAGAGTTGCAGTCAGCGCATACTCGTCGTGATACATCATCACTGTCATCTGCATCCCCAGGTAAATCATGATTACGGAAAACACCAGTACCGCGACATGCGACAACAGGGTGAGGGGCTTTTTCAACACCGGCAGCATCTGCGGCAGGGCATCAATACGAATCAGAGAACGACTGCGAATGGCGGCAATACATCCGATATAGGTGGAGAAGTAGATCACTTTCCGCACAACCTCATCGGACCAGTAAAGATTATAGTCATTGGTGGCCTTACGTAAAACGACATTGGCCATGGCTGTCAAAAGAGCTATAACAACCGCAGCAAAGAGCGACCATTCCTCGAAAAAAAGAAAGATGCGATCAATTTTTATAAAGACTTTTTTCAACATTCGTTTTCCAGACGACCAAAAAAAGGGTCGATGCTGAACATCGACCCTTGCATAAGCATTTTCACGTGAGTGACTGACCTTGAAATCCGGTGATCACTCTCCTAAAGCAGCCTGAACCCTGGCAAGATACTCCGGACCAATTTTTTTGCTCCACTTCTCCATGACGGGTTCCACCTCTTTTTTCAGGGAGGCCATATCTGCATCGCTGAGTTTGTAGAAGTTAACACCGGCCTCCTTCGCCTTTGCAACCTGAGTGGCATGCTGTTTTCTGGTCAGCTCACGGGTTTTGGCACTTTCCTCCTTAATAACACTGAGAAAAGTATCCTGCAAGTCCTTCGGCAGCTTCTGGAGCCAGCGTTTATTCACCAGATGAACAAAGAGTCCCTGGGCATAATTCAACTCGGTGAAGTTCTTGGCAATGGTGAATTTTTTGGTGATATTGCAGACAATGGCAGTATGGTCAAGACCTGTAATAACTCCGGTCTGCAGTGCCTGGGGAACGTCAGGCCAAGGCATAACGGTGAATTTCAGTCCCCACGCCTTATAACTGTCGGTATTCACAGGAGCTTCAGCAATACGGAAGTTAACCTTTTTGGCATCGGCCAGTGTTTTCACGGGAATGGTTGTTGCCCAGCCGTACATTCCGTAACCGGTGATATCTGCAACCAGCAGACCCTGCCGCTGAGCACCATTGGCAAAAGGTTCCCACAGCTCAGGAGTATTCCTGAATGTGTCCAGTTTATCAAATGTGTCCACCACATAGGGCAGATTCACAATACCGAGACGGTCGGAAACGTTGGCAGCAGCCACGGAAGAGGAGAGCATACCCTGAACAGCACCGATTTTCAGTTTACTGATAACGTCTTTTTCACCGCCCAGTTGAGCAAGGGGGCGGAAATCAACATAAATCTGACCATTTGTTTTTTCCCAGACAGCGTCTCGAATCCTGTATCCAACGGCAACACCTTCAATAACCGGATGGGAAACATTGGAAAGGATATATGTGTATTTCGCTGTACTCGGATCAAACTTCGGTTTCCAGGCTGCAAGAGGATCTTTCTTGGCGACTGCCGTCAGCGGAACGGCAAAACACAGAAGGGCCATCAGGACCAGGGCAATATTTTTCTTCATCTCTTTCTTCTCCTTTGAAAATTGAAATAGTATTCCGCTGCCTAAACAACTTGTCCAGCAGCAGGAATTTGATTATATCGGCTGAGGCGAGGTGGTTCAAACCCTTCTTTTACCATATTAACATCGACAAATCAACCAGCTAACAGGACAAACAGGACTTCCAACAATTTCAACAACTAAGACTGATTCTCCGCCTACAGAGCACAGATTTCCTCACTGCTTAAGATGGTGTAGCCTGTGCGCCGCAAGGATTCAATGGCCTTGTCCATATCATCGAAACGAAAGATCAGAACCGCATTTTCCCCTGATTTATTCACAAAAGCATACATGTATTCAACATTCAGCTTTTCCTCTTCAATGGTCTTTAAAACTCCTGCAAGTCCACCGGTTTTATCAGCAACCTCCACGGCAATAACATTGGTGACTCCCACCGTAAAACCATTTTTTTTCAGCGTTTCCTTCGCCTTCTCCACATTATCCACGATAAGACGGAGAATACCGAAATCTGCCGTATCCGCCACGGAGAGAGCACGGATATTGATATGTTCTTCGGCCAGTTTTGCGGTAATCTCCGCCAGACGTCCTGATTTATTCTCTAAAAATACTGCAATCTGTTCCACTCGCATAGCAGACCCCTTTGCTTATAATTTTCGGTTGTCAATGACCCGTTGAGCTTTTCCTTCACTACGCTGGATGGTTTTCGGCTCCACAAGTTTCACCTTACAGGTGACACCAAGCATATCCTTGATATCCATCTGGATACGTTTACTGAGATTCTCAAGGGTTTTGATCTCATCGGAGAAGATATCGTCACTTACCTCCACCTCCACTGCCATGGTGTCCATGTTTCCTTCACGGTTAACCACAATCTGGTAATGGGGTTCAACACCTTCGGTTCCCATCAGCACATGCTCCACCTGTGAGGGAAAGACATTGACACCGCGGATAATCAGCATATCATCAGTTCGTCCGGTCACCTTCTCCATACGAACAAGGGTACGCCCGCAGGCACAGGTATCATACATCAGTCTGGAAATATCCTTGGTGCGATAGCGGATAATGGGAAAGGCCTCTTTTGTCAGCGTGGTGAATACCAACTCCCCTTTTTCACCGGGGGGAAGCACCTCGCCACTATCCGGGTCGATGATCTCAGGGAGAAAATGATCCTCAAAGATATGCATGCCTTTTTCGCCCTCAAGACACTGCATGGCGACCCCCGGTCCCATAACCTCGGAAAGGCCGTAGATATCCACAGCCTTGATATTCAGTTTACGCTCAACTTCATCCCGCATATTCTCACTCCAGGGCTCTGCCCCAAAGACCCCCACACGCAGGGAAAGGGATTTCGGGTCAACGTCGAGAGCTTCCATGGTCTCGGCAAGGTTAAGTGCGTAGGAGGGCGTGGCAAGGAGCACAGAAGATTTAAAATCCTTCATAATGGTGATCTGTCGTTTAGTGTTGCCGCCGGAAACCGGAATAACAGTGGCACCAAGGCGCTCAGTACCGTAATGGGCACCGAGACCGCCGGTAAACAACCCGTATCCATAAGCATTATGCACCATATCCTGTGCAGTGGCTCCGGCACAGGTAAGGGCCCGTGCCATAAGACCGGACCAGGTTTTGATATCCTTTTGAGTATACCCGACAACGGTGGGTTTCCCCGTTGTCCCGGAAGAGGCATGCACCCGCACAACCTGATCCATGGGAACGGTGAAGAGACCGAATGGATAGTTATCGCGAAGATCCTCTTTCACGGTAAACGGCAGCCTGGCAAGATCTGCAAGGGACTGGATATCATCGGGTTTCACCCCCGCCGCATCCATCTTTTCACGATAGGGAGCGACGGTTTTATAGACACGTGCCACCAGATGCTGCAAGCGCTTCAGTTGAATGGACTCAAGCCCTACCCGCGGCAGGGTCTCCATCTCCTCTTCCCAGTATAGTGTCATGACTTAGCCTCGTTTTTTTTTGGTAAAAAGTTTTTTTTCTCAGGCAGTAATTTTTCTGCCTGCTGCAAATGCCTTCATATTGACTTCACGAAAACGCTCGGGGATCCGGGTAGTAATGATATTTTCGTATACTTCGACATCCATGGGCAAAAAGGCAGACATGGCACCCACCATAACAATATTGGCAGCCTTCACCTCACCGGCATCCCGGGCAATATCAAAGGCGTCCACGCTGACAACCGTTATTCCCCTGGAGCTGATACTGTCAAGCACATCCGCAGGATAGGGAATTTTTCCCATGGCAACCGCCGGTGGCTTGATCTGCTGGGTATTGACAACCACCTTGCTCTTTGCGTGCAGATAGGGAAGGTAGCGCGCCGCTTCCATCATCTCAAAAGAGATCAGGATATCTGCCCTGCCGGGCTCGATAAGGGGTGAATACACCTTATCACCGTAACGCAGCTGAGCAGTAACAGACCCGCCCCGCTGTGCCATACCGTGGACCTCGCTTTTTTTGGCATCGTATCCAGCCGAAAGGAGAGCATACGCCGTCACCTCACTGGCAAGGAGAATCCCCTGCCCGCCCACTCCGGAAAAAAGAATATTTCCTGTTGCAGCCATTGTCTATTCTCCTTCCCTGTTGATTGCTTCAAATTTACACAGAGCTGCACACTGACCACAGCCATTGCACTGTACTTCGTTTATCACGGCAAAACCCTTCTGTTTTTCTTTATAGCCTTTGGCAACTGCCTCTTCCGGCGTGATATTCGTCCAGCTGATTGCAGGACAGCCAAGTTTCACACAGGCCATACAGCCGGCACAATTTTCTGTTTTGGTGTTATACGGTCTGTGCTCTGCCTTTTTCATTTCAGGCAGCAATACACAGGGAGCACGGGAAATAACCACTGCCATCTCATCAAGCTCCAGAGCGGTTTTTAATGCCTTACGGCATTCCGCGATATCATGGGGATTGACAACCTCCACATGTTTCACACCCACAGCATGACACAGCTCTTCAATATTAATGGCATTTGCCGCCTCGCCTTTAATATTGTGGCCGGAGGCCGGATTATTTTGCTGTCCGGTCATGGCGGTGATGCGGTTATCGAGGATCACAAGCACCGTTTTCGAATCATTATATACGGAGTTGATCAGACCGTTGATTCCTGTGTGAATAAAGGTGGAATCACCAATCACCGAGACCAGTTTTCCTTTGCCCTCATCTCCCAGTGCCTTTGCCATTCCATGGGCAATGGTCACAGAGGCACCCATACAGACACAGGAGTCCATGGCAGACAGGGGAGGGAGAAACCCAAGGGTATAACAGCCGATATCCCCGGACACGAACACATCCTTCATCCTGGAGAGATTGAAGAACACGCCACGATGCGGACAACCAGCACACATATTGGGCGGACGCATGGGAAGTTCCGCCGGTGCAAACAATTCAGGGGCGGAATCGGGATCAATGGAGCTGCGAACGATTGCGGTGTTCAGCTCACCCTGATTGGGGATAAGATCCTTGCCGTGACATTCAACGCCCATTGCCTTGATATGATACTCCAGAAAGGGGTCGAGTTCCTCAACAATAAAAAGCTCATCCACAGAAGCTGCAAATTCCTTAATTTTCTTCTCAGGAAGGGGCCAGCTCATGCCCAGTTTCAGCACTGCGGCTTCGGGGAATGCCTCTTTTACATAGAGATAGGAAACGCCGCCGGTGATAAAACCACGTTTACGATCGCCCTCCTCCACCCTGTTAAAGGCGTCACCCTCTGCCACTTCCATAAGTTTTGCTGTCCGCTCCTCCACAACCTTACGCCGAGCGCGGGCATTTGCCGGCAGCATCACAATCTTGGCAGGTGCCTTTTCTATGCCGCATGTTGCTGCAGATTCACGCATATCACCTTTTTGAAGCACACCTTTCACATGTGCCACACGGGTGGTGATGCGAAAGAGCACCGGAGTATCAAATTTCTCGGACAACTCAAAGGCATCTTTTAGCAGATCTTTTGCCTCCGCCGGTTCTGACGGTTCAATCATGGGCAGTTTGGCAGCATAGGCATAGTTGCGGTTATCCTGCTCATTCTGGGAGGAGTGCATCTCTGGATCATCTGCGGTGATAACCACCAGTCCCCCTCGAACACCAGTGTAGGATGCGGTAAAGAGCGGATCCGCCGCCACATTTACCCCCACATGTTTCATGGTTGCAAATGCACGTACCCCCGCAAAAGAAGCACCGATGGCAACTTCGAGTCCAACCTTTTCATTGGGTGCCCATTCGGTATACACCCCTTCATACTTGGAGAGATTCTCCATGATCTCTGTGGATGGGGTTCCGGGATAGCCGGAAGCCACCTTGACTCCCGCCTCATAGGCACCCATGGCAATGGCCTCATTGCCGGACATCCAGAGCGAATTATCGTCTGTCACGTTCGTTCACCTGTTTTGTAAAGTTATCTTGAAAATGAAAAGTTTTCGTACAATCAGTCTTTTTTCGGGACAAATGGATAGATAAGCAGGGTGGAATCATCACCGGAGATCATATCCAGAAAACCACCCTGGGTCACAACGCCGACAAAGAGCCTGTCCTTTTCACCGGCACTGTCCGTGTGTCCGGATTCCAGCTCATAATCCACCACATAGCCGTCTATGCGTTTGGTCTGCCAGATCTCTTCCAGTCCCAGACCATTCCATTTCATGCCCATCACCGTGCCGGAAGGAAATGTCTGCATATCCCGTACGACATTGGTGGCTGTCTCCTTATTTTTATTAAGAATAATATCGTCAATTCCATCCTGATCAAGATCTTTCACCACGATCCTGGAATGAATCCATATTTTTTCAAATGCGTCTCCGGCCGTGCCGTCAGGCATCTCTGAATAATTCTGAGACGTTGGTGTTTTAGCGGTATTTTCACCACCCACATACCTCCTGGTGGCACCATACCTGTCCTGGCTCTTCCAGAGTATCTTACCACTGGTTTCAAGGACACGAATCCTGCTGAACTGATCGACCACCACAACCTTCCAGTCGCCATTTCCTTCAAGATCTGCAAAGGCTATATTAAATACATTAAGTCCCTGCGGAATGGGAATGACCTCATCTGTGACCAGCGTATCACCGTTACGAATAAGGGTGAAAATAGGACCATCAATAAGCTTTGAATCGACACCCTTTTTCTGACCGACCAGGGTCACCCCAAGACTCGGCACCATCATCGGACGGATAAAGTAGCGGGCTTCATCAAAAAGGCTTACAAGCTTCTCACCGTCCCACGCCACTCCGCGGGAACCTGCAACGATGGTGTCTGCAGCACTTATATATATTTCAGACTTGCCGTCATTGTTCAGATCAGCCGTGTTCACTGCATGAATCTTGTAACGGGGAAGCAGACTGGTGCTGGCGAATTCATTCAGACGATTATTATTCAGATGAAAGACCTTCACAGTCTGCCTGTCCGCCATAACCACGTCCAGCTGACCATCACCATCCACATCTCCCACCGCCATGGCTTCAAGGGAGAGGCTGATATTGCGTGTCTTTACGAAGCGCTGTCCTCCATCAAGCCATTTGCTTGAAACTCCCGAGAACCCGCCACTCTTTATATAACTGCGGTCGGGATGTGCTGTTTCATAAGGGTTAACAGGTGCTGCCGCCTGCACTGCGTTCGCCCTATACTTTGCAGGTCGCTGTCTGCCGAACACATCTGCGGCGATATCCCAGGAGAGCTTGTCTATGGCATCCATCACCTCTGCCTCAGTGGAGGCGGTGGCATAGAAGGTCTGACTCTTCTTTTCCTTTGCAGAATATACCTTGGCATCAAAACTCATTCCGCCGCCAAGGGCAGTAACAGAACCGGACAAAACATAGCCCGCACCCACTTTCCTGGCAAAAGCTGCGCTCTTTTCGTTAGAGAGATCTTTCCCTGCCGTTTTCAAGGCAGAATCAACCTTTTCTCTTGCAAGCACAGAAACTCCAGCCTCTGCAGAGAGACGACTGCTCAACATCTGCCGCAAGCCCTCGCGCAGGTAACTCATGTCTTTACCACTGTTCACCGTGAACGGCAGCAACGCCATAGCATTCTGTCCGGATTCTGCCTGAACCGTCCCGGGGAGAAACGGACACAGCAGACAGCAAAAGAGCATGAAACTATTTATAATATATTTTTTCATTACCATTCCCGTTAGTTAAGAAATATGCAGGTCGCAGCTGTTCACTTACTGACATTTCTGCAATCCGCAAAGTTGCAGGCTTCCCTGCAAAATCCTAGCAAACTACTCTGTTTGGTAACTATCAGGCAAGGTTTTTTTGAGGCGAGCTTGTCATAGCTGACACAACCGGTACAGCAATACCGGTTGTGCGCAACGATTCAGGAACCAGATCTGTCTGCCAGGGCTTCTTTTACCATGCGGCCGAGCTGAAAAAGAGAGTAAGGTTTTTTAATAAAACCCCAGGCTCCCATCTGCAGCGTAGCTTTTACATCCTCACTCTCGGCAAAGCCACTGGCAACAATAGCTCTTTGATCAGGATTCAATTTCAGGGCTGCTTCATAGGTCTGCCGTCCATTTATTCCCGGCTCCATCAGCATATCAAGGAGCAGCAGATCTGCTGAATATTTCTGCAAAAAGCCGATGGCCTCTTCACCCGAAGCAGCCATACTGGTTTGATAACCAAGACCTGTCAGAATCTGCACAGCTATATCCCGCAGCTGTGCCTCGTCATCCACAACAAGAATATGTTCTCCTGCCGTGCTGTGCAGTTTTTCTCTCTTCTTTTCTTCCGGCGCGATCTCTTCGTCGGAACTCACCGGAAAATAGAGCGTAAAGCATGTCCCTTCGGCACCACTTACAACCTGTACCTGCCCGCCATGATCCTCAACGGTATTCCAGACCACTGTAAGCCCAAGGCCGGTACCGCTTCTTCCCATAACCTTCTTGCTATAAAACGGTTCGAAGATATGCAGAATATCTTCATCATCGATCCCGGGACCATCATCCCGAATGGTGAGAACCACATACTTTCCTGCCGGTACTCCGTCACCGTTTTTCCGGTCATTCTCTACCACTATATTTGAGGTGGCAACATCTACCCGCCCCGTATTTCCGATGGACTCAACGGCATTTGCCACCAGATTCATCACCGTTTTCTTGATATGCACCGGAGAACAGGAGATCACTGACTGCTCCGCCTGCAGATCCTCCACACACGCCACATCAGGATACAGCGATTTCAGTTTTTCCCCTTCCGGCGAACAGAGATACTCGTGGACAATCACATTCAGATCATGCGGTTTTCTGGTACTTGCCACACCCCTTGCCACAGTCAGCAGATCCGCCACCACCGTTGCCGCCCGTTTTCCGGATTCCCGGATAGCCTCAATGGGCTTTCTGAGGCTGCTTGTTTCCGGCAGCTGCATCAACAGAAGATCCGGGTAACTGACAATCCCTGAAAGGATATTATTCAGATCGTGGGCAACACCTCCCGCCATCACCCCTATCGCCTCCATCTTCTGGGCACGGGCGAGTTGATTCTGGGTATTCTTCAACTCGGTAATATCAAAATAGGTGAGCATTCTCCAATCGTCAGCCAGGACAACACACTGATACTGCAGAACCATGCCGTCTTTACGTTCAAATGGAACCGGTCCGAAGGCTCCGTTACGCACCGCTGTCTCCTGCTCATCAAGGTAGTGTTCAAACTCGCTGTCGGGAACAGGATAGAGGTTGTTATAACGATTAAACTCCATCAGCTCCCGCATGGTCGGTGTTGTCGCCACAAACTCATCAGTTACCTTCCAGATATCGCGAAACGCCTTGTTGACAATCCGTGCCTGCAGCTGATCATCCATAAACAAAACACCGTAATTGATACTATCCATAACCGCGCTGAACTCGGAAAGGGTCTTCTGCAGCTTCTTTTCTGCCGCTTTTTTGGCATTGATATCCCGCCAGACGACATGGATAAGATGGGCATCACGAATAACAATGCTGGTAAGAACAACCTCAACAAATGTTTCACTGCCGTCTTTACACACATGCACCCACTCGAACCGATTTCCTCCCTGCTGCAATGCTGCAGCCATCATCTCGTCAGCCTTCTCCTGAGAATTTCTGCCGTCAGGCTGCAGTCGGGGTGATATCTCGGAAGGGTGCAGACGTATCAGCTCGTCTCTGTTTTCATAGTGCAGCATTTCATACGCCGCCCGGTTGCAGTCAATAAATTTTCCATCCTGTATCAGCAGGATTCCATCACTTGATTCGTAAAAAAGTGTTTCAAAGACCCTGTTCTTTTCTTCAATTTCCTCTGTTTTGGCAGCCACATTTTTATCGAGGTTCTGGATGCTGTCTTCAATGGTGTCAACCATTACATCAAATTCACGGGACAACACTCCAAGTTCATCATTTCTCTGAAGATGGGAACGGGCAGAGAAATCTCCACGGGTGACACGGCTGGCCAAAGCGGAAAGTCCTAAAACAGGCTGAAACATTCTTCTGAAAAACAACATGCTGATAACAAATGCCAGGGAGAGGATCACAAGCCCGATCAAGAGAATTCTGTCCCTCAACTCTCTGGATATGGATTGCAATTCACTCACATAGGCTGATGATGCCACGTACCAATGCAGTTCCGGTATATATTTAACCCAGGCGACCTTCTCGTATACATAGTTCCCTTTGTCATCAGGACGATCCCATTGAAAGTAAAGCGGTTGATTGGAGTGGGCAGCGGTGGTCAGATCATTAAATATGTTATGACCGGTGGATGGGTTCTTCATGGTACCAGTATCTTTTCCCTCCATGTACTGATTAGGATGAATAAGCATCCGGGCATGATCATCAACAATAAAAAGATACCCGCTCCTGCCGATAACAGTCTGCTCCATAATCTGACGAAGCTGACGGGTCAGTTCCTCCTTGCGCTTAGCCACCTCTTTTTGGATATCATCTATGTAAATTCCTGTACTGATAACCATCTCCCAGCCCGGGAAGTCCCTGGAAAAAGTCAGTTTCAAGGAAGTTTCCTCCTTTTCAGGATCTTTAGTCCACCAATATTGAGTAAAACCTTCCTGCTGTTCTCTGGCGACCCGGATCATGGGAGGAACAATCAGATTCCCTCTGCAATCAACTTTACTGCTGTAATCTTTCCCCTTTGCCACGTACGGGTGGGCAATCACCCGATTATCGTAGCCATTAATAAAAAAATAGTTATTCTGCCCGTAGCGGATTTTCTCTGCCAGGGAAATGACCTCTTTTCTCAGCTCGCTCTGCAGATCCCGAACAGAAGCCGTTGTTCCTATTATCCAGTCAAAGGGTTCAAATTTAAAGACATAGGCGACTTTTTCCTCCAGCTCCTTCGTCTTTGCATGTTTCCACTGATACTTCAGTATCCCGGAACCGCTCTCATCACAGATCCTTTTAAACTCCCGTACAAAATACACCCCGTTCTGATCCTGGATGGAGGAAAAATCTCTGCCCGTAAACTCCGGATAAATGGGATGTTCCACCACCGTGGTCCCCTTATGGATAAAAAAATGACCGGAACCGTCATCATAGCGAAAGATATTCACATAATTAATAATTGCCCGCTTCAACTCTTCCCGTCTCATATCATCTTTGTTCTGCAGATAAAAACGGCTGAGATTTCCATGGAATTCTTCCCCCCGTTTGCGAAGAATCGAACCGATTTTCTCCGGTCGCGACTGCTCATATTTTGTTTGAGCCATGGACCAGAACACGTCGGTAAGCTCCCTCAGCTCCTCTTTGTGGTATTCCAGGGCATTTTTCTGGAAATCTTCAAGATTTTTCTGCATATTGGTGGTAAGCAGGACAATCTTGTTGAGACCCTCTTTCCCGTTTTTTTCTTCAAGGAAACGGGTACTTTTTTCCACCCCGGGAATAACAACAAGAAAGAGTGCCAGGGTGTAAGCAAGGAGAATCGCCGCCACCATCAGCATTGCTTTAAGAAAAAGTTTTGACTTAAACACGAACCATAAACTCCTGACAGAAATGAACCTGACTCCCGCTGGGATCCAGGTAAGACAAAATGGAAATGCAGGATCTCACCCCGCGATCTCCCGCATGGGATTCAACCGTGTTTTCACAAGAGTCATAAGACTGTATACACAAAATGTAGTAGATCACAAAGATCTGCACCATACGGACGACCTGCCTGTTTATAGGAAAGCATATCATCTAAAAGGAAATTTTAATAAACTTTTATCAGCCGGAGACATCTCTTAAGAGAAGAAGGTGGAATATCCGCAGAATGAGGGGAAACAGGAGAAGAATCAAACCCAGGAAAGGGACGTGGAAATATGATTGGCGGCAGAGTGCGGGCTGGAAGATTAAAAGGCTTAGATCACGTCGACTCAACCCGGTTCCTGCCATTCTTTTTAGCCTGATATAATGCCTGATCACTTTTTTCAATAAGATAGGCACGATCGACTTCCCTTTCACACATATCTGTGGCGGAAAACCCGATACTGACGGTGATCCTGATACGTTTTCCGTCATGCTCCATCCTTATCTGCTCAATGCCGCGCCGCAGACGCTGTGCCAGGACTTTTGCTCCTTTGGCACCAGTTACAGGAAGGATAACGGTGAACTCTTCACCTCCATAGCGGCAAACGGTGTCGCAGTCACGCACAAGCTTAACAAGCTCATGACTCACTGTTTTTAAGACATAATCACCAGCGGGATGCCCATGGGTATCGTTTACCCTTTTAAAGAAATCGATATCAAGTATGAGCAGAGAAAGAGGATGTTTGTACCGGTGGGAACGCTTCAGTTCAGACTCCAGACAATCCTGGAAATAGCGGTGATTGTAGAGATTGGTGAGTCCGTCACGAACGGCGAGTTCACGCAGACAATCATTGGCATCTTTTAATTCTTTCGCAAGTTTATCGGCACTCTCTTTAGCCTGTTTCAGCTCAAGGACAACCTGTTCATAGGTAAAGTTCAACCGCCCAAGCTCAACATTTGCCGCCTGAATGATCTGAGAAAACGGCTGCATCGCACCGGGATTTATAGAAAACAACCCCAAAACTTCTTTTGCCTTTTCCCCGACGGAATCAATCAGTTCGTCGGCTTCCTCCCCGGAAAGCCCCCAATGTTCCACAAGCCCTTCATGCGCAGTCTCACATTTGCTGTTGCTGTGCTCGCTGTGATAGATGGCCGAGATATGGTCGGCATAATAGAGAACCCGCGCCTCTTCCATATACTCCCCGGCACGTTCAAAGGAATGATGGTAACGAATGGGCCTGCTGATCTCTTCTGGCAGATTCCAGGCACAGAGCAGATGTTCTCCAATGGAGGTGTGGTCAAAACTGAACAGCTCCTCCTCCGTTTCGCACGTCCCCTTACCGCTCACCCGTTTACTGTCAAGAATCATGGTGTAATCAAAGGAATCAGAGAGATAAAAGATGAGGATACCGATATCCTGCAGCAGGGCAGAGACGAAAACAGATTTACTCTTATGCTTTACCTTCTCCGCCAGCATCTCAGCTGCCACAGCCGATGTAATCGCACGCCGCCAAAAAAGAGTAAGATCAAAGCTGTTTTCGGATTCCCCCTGAAACTCCTGCACAATAACAAAAGAGAGGGCGATGTTTTTCAGGGCATCGGTACCAAGCAGCGACGTTGCCTGGGCAAGGGAACTGACGGGGGCTGCCAGTCCGTACAGTGAGGAGTTGGCAATTTTTAAAATTCGGGCGCTGAGAGACGGATCAACGGAGACAATCCGGGCAAGATCTTCAAAAGAGTTCTCCTGCTCACGCACCGCCTCAAGGATTTTCAGGGCGATGGCCGGTGGAGAGGGCAGCCTGAGCTTTTCAGCAAAAAATGTCTGAACATCTGTCATGGAACGTTAACTCCGAAGAAAGCGAACAGAAAAATAAAATAAGAGATCGTTTTCATATAAACATATTGCACTCTGTTTTTACAGGAAAATATTCCTGTCAGGAGAATGTGCAGCATCAGCCAAGTGCCTTCTCCACTTCCTCCTGGGCTGTTTCCCATTTTTCATACCAGCGTTCAAGATGTCGCAGACATGTATCATACTTTGCGGACGTTTCAGCCCATGCCTCCTGATTCTGGTACAGATCAGGATCTGCCATTTGTACTTCCAGCTCAGCTTTCTGCCCTTCCAGGACCTCCACCTTTTTTTCAGCCTCATCCGCCCTCTTTTTCCAGGGGCCAAGTTTTTTACTGCGTTCCCGACGTGCCTGAGCCTCCTTTTTCCGCAGCTCTTTACGGGACTCCCGACCGGTATCACTGGACTCATGTTTCTCCTGCCCTCTGGAGCTGCTCCATGCCTTCCCGGATTTACCATCCACCTCTTCGGCCTCAGCTTCCAGTTTACGCAGATAATCGGAGATATTTCCTTCAAACACGGAAATACGATGGTCCTTCACTTCAAGGACCTTGTTCACAAAGCTGTCCAGAAAGTAGCGGTTATGGGAAACAACAAGAATAAAACCGTCGTACTGTGCCATAGCCTCCTGCAACACTTCCTGAGAGCTCATATCAAGATGGTTGGTGGGTTCATCGAGGAGCATGCAGTTAGCAGGAGTTGCGATCATTTTGGCAAGGGCAAGGCGGCTTTTTTCTCCACCGGAAAGCACCTCCACCTTTTTATCCACATCCTCACCCCGAAAAAGAAAGGCACCAAGAAGTGAACGTATCTGCGTCACCGTCATATCCTTCACCGACAGAGACAGAGTATCAAGGGCTGTGAGAGCAGGACTGAGTTCCTGTGCCTGGTGCTGACCGAAATAGGAAAGAAGCACATTATGACCCACAATCACTTCACCGGAGTCGGCAGGGATTTCACCGCTGACAATTTTTAAAAGGGTGGATTTTCCGGCACCGTTATCACCGACGACAGCCACCTTGTCTCCCCGCTGAAACTGGAAATCCACCTTCTCAAACACCTGTTTCCCGGAAAAGCCCTTACTCAACCCTTGCACACCCAGAACATCCCTGCCGGATGCGGGAGCAGGCGGAAAACTGAATTTGATCTGTCTGTTTTCCTCGCTGATCTCCAGCAAGTCAAGTTTTTCCAGCTGTTTGACCCGGCTCTGCACCTGCTTTGCCTTGGTGGATTTTGCCCGGAAACGGTCAACAAAGCGCATCGTCTGCTTAATATGTGCCTGCTGATTAGCGTAGGCCGCCTTTTCAATGGCCATCCGCTCGGCCTTTTCCTTGACATAATAGGAGTAATTGCCCTTGTAGACAGAGAGCCTGCCGAGACTGAGGTCCCAGGTTCTTGACGTCACCTTGTCCAAAAAGGCACGATCATGGGAGATAATAACCATGGCACCCTTATAGGATTTCAAAAACTCCTCCACCCAGGTCAGTGAACGCAGATCGAGATGATTGGTGGGTTCATCGAGCAGCAGAAGAGAAGGGGCGGCAAGCAGCATCTTGGCAAGCATCAGACGCATGATCCAGCCACCGGAAAAGGATGATGCCGGCAGATCCAT
Source organism: Desulfocapsa sp. (assembly GCA_024763035.1). Taxonomy (GTDB): domain Bacteria; phylum Desulfobacterota; class Desulfobulbia; order Desulfobulbales; family Desulfocapsaceae; genus Desulfocapsa. The sequence continues at coordinate 17,075 of JANTGG010000011.1, forward strand.
ATCATCGGCACGAAATCCCAGCCCCAGCAGGATCTTCTCAATCTTTGCCCGCATGGCGTAGATATCGCTGCCCTCAAGAATGTGTTGTATTTCCCCCTGTCGTTCCAGGAGCTTTTCACATTCCTGAGAATGATGGTCCATCCCGCCAAGCTGTTCATGGATACGATCCGCCTCATCCTGCAGCTGCAGAAGTTCGGCAAAAGCACTCTCCGCCTCTTCATACAGCGTTTTCCCGGAAGTAAGCGCACTGGATTCCTGGGGCAGGTAGGCAACAGTGAACTTTTTGGCAATATTTAACACACCATCATCACAGCCGGTGACACCCGCCATGATTTTTAACAATGTGGATTTTCCCGCTCCGTTCACACCCATAAGGCCAATACGGTTTCCTTCGTACACCTGAACGGACAGATCCTTAAACAGGTGCTTCTCGCCGTAACGAAGATCGAGATGGTTAATTGACAGCATATTCCACTGTTCCCCGCTGCATAGTATTATCAGTTGTCAGCTCAAGCCGTGCAAGCAGATTCAGCGTATCCAGACGTTTCATGTTCATCCGCTTCTGACCGACAAAGGTTGACATATCACGGCCGGATATCCGCAGCCGCACTTTTTTACCCGGGGGACAGGCAGCAAGGAGACGCCGAACCCTACGGAACCAGACGCGCCCTGCCACCATCTCTCCAAATGCAGGGTGATACGGCCCTGCCAGCAATTCACTCTCAAGGGACTCAGACGCCTGCAATCCCATCCGGATAATTGCAATTTTTGCCTTATCCAGACGCTCTTTTGCCATACAGCAAAGAGCCACCGCCCGCTGCATACTCAGCGGCTGATACTCTTTTTTCCGGTAGCTCACAGCAAGCCCGGAACCTTTAATCACAAGGGTCGGGTAGAGTCTGACAAACTCAGGATGCAGTTCAACCACCTGCTGTATTGTTGCGGCAAAAGAACGGGTGCTTTCTGCGGGAAGCCCCGGCATAAGCTGTATCCCCAGCCGCAGCCCTTTCCCCTTCACCATCTGTGCCGCATCCAGCGACTGCCGGGCACTGTGCCCCCTCTCGGCTGCAGCAAGTACCTGATCGTCCAGGGACTGCACACCAAGTTCCACGGTCTGCACGCCCTTTGTCAATAGAAAATCACATACCGCCTCACTGACACAGTCGGGACGGGTGGAGAGCCGGATCGAATTCACCTGCCCGGTACGCAGAAAGGGCTGCACAGCATCAAGCAGCTGTTCCTGTCTGCCTGCGGCAAGGCAGGTAAACGAACCGCCATAAAAAGCGACCTGCACAGTATCATGGGATCGGGAACGGTTCAACCATTTGAGAATGGTTTGTGACACATACTCCTCATCTTTCACCGTTTGCGTCTGCTGACCGCTGATGGAGGTCTGATTACAGAACAGACACTGCCCGGGGCAGCCCTGGTGGGGAATAAAAACCGGAATGATCATTGCCATATCAGTACACCCTGCAGAACAGACGAAAGAAGTTACCCACTGACACTGGTGAACGGTAAGTGAGACCGGCATACAGGTCTCGAAGGTCTCACACCCTGTTGCCTGTGGGTGTTCACAACACCCTGAGACTCAGTTATTTATGCAGTTTTCCATTATTTACTACAGCTTTTCAGGGTAAGGCACTAAAGCGCTCAATCACCGTTTCGAGATCGGCAAGGGTTGCCGCAGCCGCCCGCTGTTCCGCCTCTTTTTTGGAACCGGCTGTTCCCACACCAAGGGAGACATCACGAAAAACCACAGAAACGGTGAAGATTTTCTGATGCGACGGTCCTTCCTCTTTGTCCAGCTGGTAGGAGGGGGCTTCATTAAACTTTTCCTGCAATGCCTCCTGCAGTCTGCTTTTGGCATCCGCCATCAGCAGCACTTCCTTCTTACCGTCCATTGCCGGCAGGAAGAAACGATTAATTATTTCCGCAACGGTGGTGTAGTCACTGTCTTCAAAAACGGCACCAATAACAGCCTCATAGGCACAGGAAAGGATGGATGACTTCTTTCTTCCGTTTGACGCACATTCTCCTTTGCCCAGACACAGATACTCACCGATATCGAGATCTTTTGCCATCAGTGCCAGGTGGGTTTCGTTCACCAGGGAGGAACGCAGCCGGGTGAGTTCTCCCTCCTGCATGGCGGGAAACCGTCTGCAGAGGGTATGACCAATAACAAGATCAAGGACGGCATCACCCAAAAATTCCAGAATCTCGTTGTTTTTATCGATCTGAGCCTGCTCAAAAGCAAAAGACGAATGAATCAGTGCTTTTTGCAACAGGCGCAGATCGGTAAAACGATAGCCCAGCTTTTGCTCAAGTAAAGCCAGATCGTCCTTATTTCGCTGTACCAGTGAATCGATATCCATCAACATTTTCCCCTTGTGAAAAAAACAAACTATGGTATAAAGTGTGGCTCATGCCCATCGGGCATTTCAGGCGGCGTAGCCAAGCGGCTAAGGCACTGGTCTGCAAAACCATGATTCAGCGGTTCAAATCCGCTCGCCGCCTCCAGAATTTTCAAGGTGATATCCTGCATGCAGGATATCACCTTTTTTTATTGCCGCTCCATTTCAAAAAAGAGTGTATAGCACAAAACAACGAGGACGGCACCTTTTTCCTTATCGTGCAGCAAGCGAACTTTCCGCTCCTTTTCCCCCGTGAGAATTTGACAGTCCTGTTATTCTGCCTATACTGTATGCATACACTTTCACAGAATACCAGGAGAGACAGGTGACAGAAAGCATCCATATTCCCGAACACTGCGAACATGAAACAGACAGCATAAACCGTCTCCACGACAACATCCCCCCTGTGGTAAGAACCCTTGTGGATGCCTGGCAGACTGAAGACTGCTTTGACCATGTGGGACCGGTCCCCATCCCTTCCCACACTGCCATTATCGACATTATCTATCAGGTACGACAAATCCTCTTTCCGGGATATTTCACCAAGACAAAACTGCATGGCTCAAACCTGGAATACTATCTGGGCAAAGAGACCACAGAGCTCTACGAGCGATTGAGCAGGGAAATTATCCTGGCAATCCGTCACGACTGCCGCCGCACAAACCTGCCCTGTTCAAACTGCGAAGAGCGCGGACACCGCATGGCTCTCAGCTTTATCAGAACCCTGCCCGGCATCTCGGCACTGCTCTCAACAGATATCCGGGCAACCCTTGCAGGAGATCCGGCGGCAAACAGCAGTGATGAGGTGATATTCTGTTATCCCGGTCTGCTTGCCACCTCCATCTTCCGTATGGCACATGAGCTCTACCTGTTAAAAGTGCCCCTGATTCCAAGGATCATGGCGGAGCATGCCCACAGTCTTACAGGTATCGACATCCACCCCGGTGCCGCAATCGGCCCCGGGTTCTTTATCGATCACGGCACAGGAGTGGTGATTGGCGAAACTTCCGTCATCGGAGCAAATGTCCGTATCTACCAGGGAGTCACCCTGGGTGCATTATCCCTGCCCAAGGATGCCGGCACAAAACTTAAAGATCAAAAACGGCACCCCACCATCGAGGACGATGTGATTATTTATGCCAACTCAACCATCCTCGGCGGCGGGACAACCATCGGCAGCCGTGCCGTTATCGGCGGCAATATCTGGCTGACAGAATCTGTGCCCCCGGACACCCGGGTGGTTTTAAAACGTCCGGAACTGGTCTATTCCGGACGTAAAGGCGGAACATCCTGACCCCTATTACGACCATTGTATTTACCGGCATATTGATCTGCAAATGATGCAATCAGATAGTGCCTGGTTTCATTCATTCCAATACAGACAGGTTCTCCTATGACCAGCCTCCTCACAACCATCGGCAACACCCCCTTGCTTCCCTTATCCCGTATCTGCCCTACCTGCCATGCAAACATCTTCGGCAAGCAGGAATCGCGAAATCCCATGGGCAGTGTGAAAGACAGAATAGCCCTTGCCATGATAGAAGCCGCTGAACGGGCTGGAAAGATCAGGGAAAACACGGTGGTGATCGAGGCAACTTCTGGAAACACCGGACTTGGCCTCGCCTGGGTCTGCTCGGTAAAAAATCTGCCCTTGATCCTCACCATGCCGGAGTCCATGTCCCTGGAACGAAGGACTCTCCTGAAGCATCTTGGGGCAAAGCTGGTACTTACACCTGCAGCAGAGGGCATGAAGGGTGCCATTGCCGCAGCCGAGGAACAACTCGCAGCACATACCGACAGTTTTATGGTAAGACAGTTTGAAAACCCGGCAAATCCTGAAGTGCACCGGCAGACCACTGCTGAAGAGATCTGGCAGGCAACGGGCGGAAAAGTTGATATCATCGTTGCCGGAGTAGGCACGGGCGGAACATTTACCGGCGTTGTGGGACGCTTAAAGGAACTTCACCCGGAATTAACCGGAGTTGCCGTTGAACCCGCAGACTCACCGGTACTTGGAGGCGGCAAACCGGGTCCCCACAAGATTCAGGGAATTGGCGCCGGATTCATCCCGCCTGTCCTGCAGCGCGATCTGATTGACGACCTTATTGCAGTGACTAATGACGATGCCATACAAACGGCACGGATTCTTGCCGCAAAAGAGGGTCTGCTACTCGGAATTTCTTCCGGAGCTGCAGTATGGGCTGCCCTGCAGCTTGCACAGGACAGCGCCAACAAAGGAAAGACCATAGTCACCATTCTTCCCGATACCGGAGAACGCTACCTGAGCACGGATCTCTTTACACAGACAGAGACATAAGAAGCAGAGGGCACATCAGCCATTCCACTCATAATACTTCCGGCGTCCCTCACAACCTGCAGCTTCTGGCAAAATCATCCTCCCCCACAATCAGTTTCACGGTGGCAAATGATCCAAGGATCGTGCCGATCACCCCCGGTGCCATCACATTCTGACCGGCAAGGAACAATCCCTGCACAGCAGTACGGTTCAGCAATGCCGTCCCCAGCACCTGACTGGCAGAACGCAGCACCCCATAGGCAGAACCGTCTGGACTGTTCACCCAGTCCCGCAGGGTAAGCGGTGTGGAGGAATCAAGCAGTTCCAGCCCCTGCAGTTTGCCAAAGATCTGTTCGGCTTCTTCCAGAATCAGCTCACTGTATTTCTGCTTTCTTGCATAATAGGCATCGGCACGCCTGCCAGTTGTACTGTGTACCCACGGCTGCCACAGTTCGTCATGTCCGGATGTGAGAATGGAAAGCAGATTCACCCCTTCCCTTCGACTCCTGCGTATCTGATAATAACGAAGATCCGATACATTGCCGGATGAATCGGTGTCCACCTTAAACAGATTATGGGGAATCTCCGGGTGAGCAGCAGCATCCACTGCGGCATGTACAGTGAAGATGCCGTGCGTATCCTGCAGCCCTTTAATCCGATTGGCATAGGATGGCTTTACAGCTCCCTGCGGCAACATCTGTAAAACGGCTTTCGGATGCAGGGCAGCAACCACAATATCTGCTGCAAGTGTCGTCCCGTCCTGCAGCTGCACCCCTTTTACAACCCGGGATTTCACCTGAATTTCAGACACATCCGCACCGCGGAGAACCTGTCCACCCAACTCTTCAAAACGTGCCGTAAGCGCATCTGCCATATACGCACCACTGCACTGCAGCCGCCAGGATGAAGAGACATAGGAGGCGAGGGCAATATTATGATAGTATGCAGGGCAATCAGCAAGGGGAACACCGAGCCAGGAAGAGGGAATGGCAAGAACACTGCGCAATCCGGGCGAACAGCCGAGAGTATCCAATACTTCACCAAAAGGAAGCGACTGGTCAAGGAGGGAAAAATCAGCCCCTGAACTGTTCAGCAGTTCAAGACTATGGAGCTGATCTGCCGCTTTACAGATGGGAGACATAATACCATCTATACATCTGAGCTCTTCTGGAAAAGCAGCTTTCAGATTATCAGCATAGGCATCGAGACCTTCCGGCATATCAAACTGATGCGGGTGGGTGGCAGGGGAGTCGAAGAGATAACGATCAATAACCCCATCTTTGCCCATACGCTTCACAGGGATGGAATCGGTCACACCGAGATAATCGAAAAACCTGCGGAGGATCTGTCCCCGGTCAAGGGAGCCGAGATAATGCACCCCCACCTCACAATCCAGCCCACCGCGTCGATAACTGCGAAGCAGACCGCCGGCCATCCTGTTTTTTTCGACAACAGTGACCCGAAAGCCTAATTTCGCAAGGATTATTGCCGCACTGAGCCCTCCGATTCCGGATCCCAGAACCAGAATACTCTTCCTCATTTCCCGCCGTTTTTTGTGTTTCGCCAACAGGTGGGATCAGAGGCAAGATAATCTCCCGTCAGCTGATAGGCAGCACCGCGACAGCCGTAACATTCTTCTGCTTTTTCACATTCCCGGCATTCTCCCTTGATGGTCTGTCGAAAGTTTTTCAGATTATTCACCACTTCACTGTTTTTCAGGATATGGGCAAGACTGTTATTGCGGATATTATCAAGGGCAATGGTCACTCCCACACACGGCGTCACTTCTCCCGTCGCCGTAACCAGACAGGAGACCTGATGACGCATGCACCTGTTGCCGACCAGCGGCGGCTGCGGATCCCACTCTCTGCCAAACTTTTCCCTGTCTATCCGGGCAAGGGCAGTGAAGAGCTCCTTTAATTTATTGCTGTCCACAGAAAGCCAGATGTTATCCAGGGCATTTGCCTGGGGGGTAATCACCTCAAAATAGGGTTCAATCCCCTGTTCACGAATCCATGTCCACATATCCGGTAACTCATTCAGGTTCGGCTGGCAGATCACCGTGGAAAGTGCCAGAAACAGCTCATCCGAAGGATAACCCGCCCCCTGTAAAGCAGCCAGTGCCTTTTGAATAATATCATACGCACCCTTGCGCCCGGCGACCCTGTCCTGCACTTCGGGATCCATGGAGTTCAACTTCAGAACCACCCGCACATGGTTCCCGGCGAGGAATTCTGCAAAGTCGGCAGAGATCCCTGTTCCGTTACTGAACATCTCAATCTCAAATTCCTGCTCCACCAGAAAACGGATCATCTCCTCAATGTGCGGATAGATAGTGGGTTCACCACCAAGAATAATGATCTTTCCGGCTCCCAGGGCCTTTGCCTGCAGGATAACATCTTTTATTTCATCCCGGCTCAACTCCCCCCTGCATTCTTTTTTCTCAGGAACATAACAATAGGAGCAGCGAAAGTTGCAGATCCGACTGAATTCAATCTCCATGGACAGCAGCCGGTTCGCTGCCACGGCTTTTTGTATCTCATCTTCTGTAAATTCAAGATTATATAACTGCATAGTTCACTCTATTGATTCTAAACATGGATTTTTTTCTTTCCAGCGGAAACGTCCTGCAGGAATCCCGGTTGAGAATATATCCCTAAAAGCCTCCCGGGCACAATACTATTTACTTTTTTCCTGCAAAAGTGTACTGCTCGTTTCACTTATTCAACTCACCCTAACACCGGTGATGAACGGTAAGCCGGCATAAGTGCCTTGTTGCTGTCATTACCATTCGAGGTTTAAGGTTATTTATTTTCTTGTTTTTTATTACAGCTTTTCAGGAGTAAGGCACTAAAAAGGAGAAAACGATATGTTCAAAACAAACGAATACTTTGACGGAAAGGTAAAATCGATCGCCTTCACCACTGAAGAAGGACCTGCCACCGTTGGTGTTATGGCCGCAGGCGAATATGAATTCGGTACCGCATCCATAGAAATCATGACAGTTGTCTCCGGCAGCATGGATATCTTCCTGCCGAACAGTGACACCTGGCAGACATTTCAGGCAGGCCAGAGCTTTGAAGTGGCAAAAGGCGTAAAATTCGGCGTCCGTACCGGCGGCGACGTCAGTTATCTCTGTCTTTATAAATAAAGCTTCATTGTGCTGACTTTCTGTTTTTCCTGAGCGTCTGATCGTTCTGTGCCTGCCGGAGAATGCGGCGGACTTCTTTTTCCAGTCCGGCGGCAGAAACGGGATGCTCCCTGTCGGGGAGAATACGGTCAAGAATGTTCAATCTGATTGTATTCTCCCTCCTCGTATGAAAGAAGAATTCACCCGGTGTAAACAGCCTTTCGGTACCGCCTGCGCCAACAACCAGTACCGGACAGCGATACATGCGGGCTATCTTGAAAACACCTCCATGCAGTCTGCCCAGCTCCCCGTTCCGGCTCCTTGTCCCTTCCGGAAATACAAAGAGATTGCCCCCCTTCTGCAGGTACTCTCCCATCTTCTCCATCTGCCGGATCATTCGCACGCCGTTTTTCCCCGTGCTCTGCGCCGGCAGATAGCCGGAAACCTTTAGAATCCAGCCAAACACAGGGGCCTTAAAAAAGACACTCTTGACGATGGTTTTCTGCTGCGGCAGAAGTGAGATCAGGAGCAGCGGGTCGAGATACGAGAGATGATTGCAGACTATAACAGAACCCGATATTTTTCCAATAAGCGGATCAAGCCGCCACTGCTGACGGGGAGAAAGAAAACGCAGCAAGGTAAAGAAGCCCAGGAAAAACCGATGATTCAGGTGCTGAAAAGCCCTTTCCCTGTCTCTTGCAAACAGCCTGGCAGCCCCATAAAAAAAGGAAAAGAAGAAGAGAAATGCAAAGATGAAATAGAGCCAGCAGGCAAGGGTCACCACGGCATCGGGCAGACGATTCAGCAAAACATCTCCATCAAAACCCTTACTGCCACTTTCGAATCAGCAGGCAGGTATTCACACCGCCAAAAGCAAAATTCTGAACAGCCGCAATTTCAGTCTCTGCATCCATCAGTTCCGGCACATGCTTAAGCATCCCGCAGCGCGGATCTACCGTCTCCAGATTGAGCGTGGGAGCGAGAAAACCCTCATCCATCATATACAGACTGAGAATCAGCTCAATGGCACCACAGGTTCCCATGGTGTGCCCCATATATCCCTTCAAACCGCTCACAAAGGGGCTGTCGCCGTAGACCTGGTCAATGGCCTGAGATTCAATTACATCACCCATTTTCGTCGCTGTGGCATGGGCACTGATAAAATCAACATCTTCTGCCTGAATCGCCGCATCAGCAAGACCAAGGCGCAGGGTAGCGGTGATACCATCGAGATTGGGGAGTATCAGGTCACCGCCATTATTATTGCAGGCAAAACCAATCACTTCCCCGAGTATACTTGCTCCGCGTTTTTTTGCCGTCTCATACTCCTCCAGCAGCAGCGCCGCACCACCCTCTCCCACCACCAGACCATCACGTCCGGCATCAAAGGGACGGGGGGTACATTCCGGAGAATCGTTGTAATCAACAGAGCAGGCAAGGAGATTATCAAAAACAGCAACTGTGGTTGTATCGTACTCGTCAGCACCGCCGCAGAGCATGGCATCCTGCATTCCGTATTTCACCATCTCGTAGCCGAAACCAATGGATTGGCTCGATGTTGTGCAGGCAGTGGAAGAGGCGATCACCCGCCCTGTGATGCCAAACATCCGGCTGATATTCACCGCCGTGGTGTGCACCATGGATTTCAGGTAATCAACGGCTCCGATGGAGGAAAAACCCGATTCCATCCCACTGAAAAATGTTTTATAGATCTCTCTTTGAACCGTGGGGCTGCCGTGGGTGGAACTGAACGACACCCCCAGACGTCCGGAGGTGATAAACTCCTGCTCAAGTCCCGACTGAGCAAGCACATCTTTTGCAACCTGGCAGGCATAAAAAGAGACCGGTCCCATGGTTTTGCTATCCTTTCTGGAAAAGCCGAAATCAATGGGATAGTCTACCGTTCCAAAAACCTTGGAATGGATACGCTGTGACAGCAGTCCGTCATCACGCAAGGGTTTGACTCCGGACCGGCCCTGTTGAAGACTCTCCACAATGGCATCTTTTCCGTAGCCGATGGGAGTGATGGCGGAACTGCCCGTTATAACAACTCGTCGTTTCATAGAGTCCGTATTCAGCCCTGATGGGCAGCCTGCATTGTTTCTATATAGTCAAGAATATCATCAATGGTACGGATGGTCATTGCCTGCTCTTTTTCCTTTCGCGAGAGCTGGAATCCGATCATATCCTCGATTTTAGCGAGAAGTTCAATGGCATCAATGGAGTCAAAGCCGTGGTCGTCACGTAGATTATCCTTCAGACCTGGATTTTCAAACTCAAATTCATCCACTAAAATTGCTACAATTTTTTCCTGCAGTTCAACTCTTTCCATAAGTCAGCAACCTGATGTGATAATGTTTACAATCCTTTTATACAGTGATACTACACAGTTTTTTATGAAATGAAAAGGAAATCAAACAGGCTCAACCTCACTCCACAAAACGCTGAAAATGATACCACTCGTACGGATGACGGCGTAGCTGCTCTTCAAGCAGGGTCGCGTACTGCTGAGCAGAATCACGAATAACCTGTCTGCGTTCTTTTCGCTCCCCGCACTGCAGTCGTATGGGGTCGGCAAACAGGAAACTGTAGCTGTTTTTCCCTGTGCGAAAACTGAAAAAACAGAAAATCGGGGCACCTGAAACCAGGGCGAAAACGTAAGGAGCCTCCGGCAACCGGGCTTTTCCTCCGAGAAATTCCACCTCCACATAGCGCTGGTCATCACGCCAAAGGATATCACCGGTCATGGAGACAAGCCCACCATCCTGCAGAAAACGGATCCCCTCCACCGCATCAAAAGGCGAACCACCATCCCGTTCCACGCCGACAATCCTCACTCCGGACTCGCCCAGTCCCTCCTTCTGCAGCCGCTCCACACCTTCTTTTTCCTTAATCCCCATATAGAGAAGCAATGGCAGCTGTTCTTCCTGCTGTTTCAACAAATGTGCTGCAATCTCCCAGTTTCCCAGATGAGACATCAGAAGAATAGCCCCTTTTTCGTGAACCACCGAGAGCATTTTTTCCCAGCCGCTGGATGAAAATGTTGTCTGCTGTCCATGATCGTTCAAAAAACGATCATAATGAATGGTGGTGAAATTCTGATACTGCCAAAAGGCTGCCAGGAGATGGTGGTATGTTTTTTTCGTGGGATAGAGCAGACGATAGAAACGAACACTTTCCTTCACATTGCCGGAAAATAAAAAATAGCATGCAGCAATACAGCGGGACACCAGAGAAAAAAACCACCCGCCGACGATTCCTGTTACACAGACCAGTAACCGATACCATACCGCGTTCATTTTCCTGAAAATCCTCTAAAAAAACGATAAAAAATCAGTCTTGAAAATGTCATGGAATTACGCAGAAAATCTTTCCATGGATGAAAATGGGATATCCGTTCCGCTCCCCGCTGATACACAACCTGAACCGGTGCTTCAACAATGGGGATTCCCTGCTGATGTGCCTTCACCAGGATCTCAACCTCAAACTGAAACCGGCGGGCCTGCACTGCAAGATCAAGGGATTCGGGAAGGGGATAGAGGCGGAATCCCGACTGGGAATCATTCACCCATGGGCCGCCGGAGACATACACCCAGAAGTTTGAAAACTTCCGTCCCCAGCGTGAAGTCCAGGGTACATGCTCCCCTTCCATTCCCTGCCGGCAGCCGATAACAAGAGGACGACTGCCAGGTGCCACCGCCTGCAGCAGATTTTTCACATCTTCCGCCTTATGCTGACCGTCCGCATCAATGGTCACCGCCCAGTCGCAGTTTTTCACTGCCTGTTTAAAACCGGTTCTGAGTGCCGCCCCCTTCCCCCGGTTCACAGGATGTTCAAGCACTGCAATCCCTTCTTCTGCAGCAAGGATATCTGCCGTACTGTCCGTCGAGCCGTCATTGACAACAATCACCGCCAATCCCAGCCGTACCGCACTTTTGACCACGGCACGGATACGGCTGCCGTGATTATAGACCGGAATAACAAGAGCCACTCTGCTGCTGTCTTTCACAATGCTCCTTTTTCAGCAAAGGCAATGCTCCAGGTTCCGGGCCCCATATGCACTCCTGAAGTAAGTGAGAGGGGAACAAGGAGGATTTCGGCCTCCGGATAGTGTTTTGCCACAGCGGACTCCACCGTTTCCTGCAGCCACTCCCTGTTGTCAGTATACTGCAGCAAAATGAAGAGTTCCGCATCGCTGTGCCCGAAATCACGCAGTTTAGCCAGGGCGAAATCAATCTGCTGCTTCCTGTTTTTTACCGTTCCGTATTTTTGCACACCCGCAGGCTTCGGGCTGATGATCGGTTTTCGCTGCAGCAGATCACCGAGCAGGCCTTTGGGTTTTGAGACACGCCCTCCGGCAACCAGGTATTTTAACTGATCGATAAAAACATATTCCTGCACGGACGCAACAAGGCTCTGCACATATGCCAAGACCTCATCCGCTGTCGATCCTTTTGCAGCATGCTTTGCCGCAAGGATCGCCATAAGAGCCAGCCTGCCGGAGGCAGCACCGGAATCCACCACGTGCAGAGTTCCCTTCCCCTCCCATTTTCTTTCCCAGGCAGCGGCAGCAGCAACATTACCGGTATAGGCAGCCCCCGCAGCAAGATACAACACATCTCCAAACTGCTCACATGCCGACTGGTAATGCAGATGCCGTTCACGATTGGAAGCCTGAGCCGTGCTCACCCGTTCACCAGCACGCAATCGCTGGTAAACCGTATCCGGGACACAGAGACTTTCCGGAAGCATCTGCTCTGTGCCCAGGATATAACTATCCAGAAGAAGAATCCCGTATTTTCGTGCCGCATCAAGGGGAAGTGAGCCGGCACCGTCACTCATTATTCTGACATGATTATCTGCAAAGCTCTTTTGATTCCACTCCATCCCCCCGGAATCCATCAACTCTTCAGACCAGTGACTGAGTTCTCCATAGCGTTTCAACTTCGCCTGCAGATCCTGCGGGTCACAGGTGTGCAGATGCAGTTTCACCCCCCCCTCTTCCGGCAGCACGACACCACTCCCGCCAAGGGCTGCGATCTCAGCCAGCATTTCCGGCTCCTGCCCGCTGGTGCTGAGCAATGCCTCCACACAGTGCTCTCCCGTAGGCAGGGCTGAGAATGAGGCGTTTATCTGCAGGCTGTCACCAAAAAGATTCGCAAGGGGGGGGATAGTGGGCTCATTACCGCCTGCCACTGCGAAAAAGCCGTCCAGGAAGATGAACATACCAAGGGCTCCGGCATCCACCACCCCGGCATCGGTAAGTTCCGGCAGGAGTCGGGTCGTTTCCAGCACCGAGTCTGCAAGTATTCTACGCAGCACCGGAAAATCAGGGAAATCACGATGGGCAGGAAGCTGAGACAGGGCATCGAAAACTTCAAGCATGGTACCGGCCCGAGGTTCGGCTATGGCCTGATAGGCTGCTGCCCGTGCCCTTTCCACCTGTCCGTAAGGATCAGTGTCCGGACGCAGAAATTCTCTCAGGAAGGCAACGGCGATATTGCCGGAATTCCCCACACCGCGAAGCCGGTTCAAAGTGTCCGAAAGATCTTTATCACATTTGCGCAACGAAGAGAGGCTCATGCGGAGGTTGGCACCGGTATCCCCGTCTGCCACCGGAAAAACATTGATCCGGTCAAGTAAAGCGGAAGAAACAGAGAGATTTTCGTAGGCACTGATGCAGGCGGGAACAAGAAGAGAGGGAGAAATTGCGTTGCGATGATTCCCGTTTTCACTTAACACGGGAATAAACCTTCTTGCGGCGATCGATAAAGAAGCTGGACCCGGCTATCTCCTTTGCCTTTTTCTTGACCTGAGCACAGGCATCATTTACTTCAATAAAATGCTCATAACGTGACCAGCCCAGGTTAACAACACCAAGGCTTATAGAGATAAGAGGCATTGAACACACATTACCCTGACGATCCACACTCTGCACACAGCCCCTTTCTGCATCTTCCGGAGAATAGAAAGAAGGTATCTTCCGGTCAAATTGCTGAATAACAAAATGAACTGTCTTTTCCAGCCCGTTTTCCGGGAGCAGGAGAACAAAATCATCTCCACCTATGTGACCGAGGAAGCTGCTGTCAGGAGCATGAACAGCAAGGGAATCCTGCAGCAGAGAAGCGGTATAGTGGATAATTTCATCACCCTTGGCAAAACCGTAGGTATCATTATAGGTCTTAAAATTATCAAGATCTGCATAGACGATATAACAGTAGGCACCCTCTTTCACTGCCAGCTCTATTGCCTTCCGGATGCTGTTGTTCCCGGGGAGTCCGGTGACGGGGTTGGAGTCTTTTGCCACCTGATAGAGTTTTTTCAGCTCCTGGATGACTCGGCGCAGTTTTATCTGATGTCTCACCCGTACCTTGACCGTTGCTGCCTCAAAAGGTTTGCTCACATAATCAGCAGCCCCCACCTCAAAGGCTTTTGCATCACGCATGGACTCGGTTGCGGCAGAGATGAAGATAACCGGGATATCCCTGGTCTTCTTATCTGCCTTCAGACGCCTGCAGGTTTCATAGCCGTCGATGCCAGGCATCATGATATCCAGGAGAATTAAATCCGGCCGCAGCCCTCCCTCTATTTTCTCAAGGGCTGCCTCTCCACTGGTCGCCGGAATGGTTGCGTAGTCGGACTTTAATATCTCCATGAGCAGGTAAATATTTGCCGGTGCATCATCGACTATCAGAACGGTCGTATCAGGATTGGCATCTGTCATGATCGTATTGAATCACTTATCTTTTTCAGGGAATCAATGGCTCCGCCCTCATCAAAATTATCCAGACAGTCCCGTGCCTGCTGAACCTCTTCTGCAAATTCCGTATTCTGCAGATGCCCGCTCAACAGTGGGAACTTATCAATGGCAAGAGCATAATTCTGTCCCACCAGCTGCACAATCTCAGCGATCAGATCCGAAACCTCTACTGCCGTCTCTTCTGATAACTCTACAGTGTGGTCAGCGCTGCCTTTCTCTGTTTCCGGAGCAGATCGAATGGAATCGATACTTCCAAGCACAACCTGCATCGCCTCCCTGAAATCCTCTGACATCTCATCCACCTGTGACAATTCCCGGTTGGACAGTCCCGTTTCAAGATCTCCGGCGGCGAAAGCAAGCTCCCGTGCGCCAAGATTCGCTGCCGCCCCCTTGATCAAATGAGCCAGTCTCTGTGCCTGGTCAAAATCCTCTTTGCCGAGAGCAGCTGTCAGCTCATCGGGAATATGCAGATAATTATCATAAAACTTAAAAAGAAGTCGCAGATATAACTGATCATTCCCACCAAATCGGGCAACGCTCTCTTCCAGGTCAAATCCCTGTAATGTCTCCGGCATCCTGACATTCGTCATACGTTCACTCTGCTCGCTTGTTCCTCTGTCACCAGCCATATCAGCTTCCCCAAGGTCTTCCGACGGGCTGATAATGCCCGCCGGGTCAACCCACTTAACCAGACTTGCATACATCAAATGAGGAGTAATCGGTTTGGCAAGATGATCACACATACCCGCCTGCCGGCATTTCATCCGTTCGGTGTCCATGGCGTGGGCAGTCATGGCAATAACGGGAATCTTTGCCAGTCTCCCGGGAAGTTTCTTAATCGCTTTGGTGGCGGTATAGCCGTCCATCACCGGCATCTGAATATCCATCAAAACCACATCAAAATGATTTTGAAGATCGGTCAGCAGATCAAGTGCTTCCTGACCGTTTTCTGCTACTGTAACATAAAATCCCTCCTTACTCAAAAGCTCAGAGGCCACCTGCTGATTAATTTCATTATCTTCAACCAGGAGAACGCGGGCACCCCTGATCCGCTGAAGCCCCTTCACGCGACTGTCCATGGTCAGACCGACGGGAGCTGCAAACACCCCTTTCTTGCACCCGCGGACACTCATAATGGCATCAAGAAGCATGGATTCATCCACAGGTTTCATCAGAAATTCATTGATCCCAGCCGCCCTGGCATTTGCCCGGATTTCGTCATTGCCATACGCTGTCACCATCAAAATCTGCGGAATGTTATCCGCATGCAGCTCTTCTCTTTTGATCCGGGAAGCTGTCAGATCATCCATGGTTTCCATCTTCCAGTCCATAATAATCAGATCGTATGATTGTTTATCCTGCTCAGCCTTATTGACCAGTTCTATCGCCTCCCCGCCGGACGCCGCCTGACTTACAATAAAGGAATACCTGTGCAGGATATCGCTGATGATTTGTCGTGCCTGTGGATTATCGTCCACCACCAGCACTTTCAGGTCAGAAAATTCATTTGCCTCCTGTACAGATCCCATGAGGGTGCCGGGCTGCATGGCAAAACCGGCAACAAAGCTGAATACCGTCCCCTTTCCGGGTTCACTGCTCACCTCTATTTTGCCACCCATCATCTCAACGAGACGACTGGAAATAGCAAGCCCCAGACCTGTACCGCCAAACTTCCGGGTTGTGGAGCTGTCCGCCTGGGTAAAGGATTCAAACAGGACTTCCACCTGCTGTTCCGTAAGTCCGATCCCGGTATCTTCCACGGAAAAACGAATATCCACATGTTCGCCCTTTTCCCCCCGGGCAACCACCTCGGTCTTAACAAGCACATGCCCGGTATCGGTAAATTTAATACCATTAACGGTCAAATTGAGGAGGATCTGAAACAGACGCAGTCCGTCACCTATAAGGTTTACCGGCGTATCAGATGCTATCTGAAATAACAGCTCAATACCCTTTTCCTCGGCACGAACTGTGGCTATGTTTCGCAGACTGCTGAGTACTTCATTGAAGTTAAAGTCAATCTTTTCAAGAACTAATTTTCCCGCCTCGATCTTGGAGAAATCCAGGATATCATTAATAATATCAAGGAGGATATTTGAAGAAGAATGCACCTTGGAGAGATAATCCCTCTGCTGACTGGTCAACCCGGTTTTCAGGGCAAGCCCGGTGAGACCGATTATGGCATTGAGGGGAGTACGGATTTCATGACTCATATTGGACAGGAAATCACTCTTTGCCACATTTGCCGATTCCGCTTCCTGCTTGGCAACATTCAGGGCACTGTAATTTTCTCGCAACTGGCGCATCATGTAATTAATAAGAGTGGCCAGCAGGATAGTCACAAAAAGCGGAAAGAAATTTGAATAAATCTGGTTTCGACGTTGATCGACAAAAAACGACTGCTCCAGCAGAATGGCAAGATCCCCCATGGACTCACCCAGATAATTCACCATGGGCTTCATCCTGTACACATATTTTATCCCGTTAAAAGTGACCTCCTTATCAAGAGGGTAGGAGAGGACATCACTACTCCCGAGATTGGAAAGTATGGGACGATGATCGGCGTTAAAAATTATAAAAGGTGACTTGATGGCGGTATCAAGCTGGGTGGCAAGGGAGGTATTGTAATCGATAAATTTAACCAGAACCACATAGCCGTAGATATCTCCAAGATCGTGGAGAATGGGAACAACCAGCTGCATACAGGTTCTATAGGTATTTTTCTCTTTCAGCTGCCGGATTTCCCTGCCGGAATTTGCGAAAAAATATGCGGGGATATGCTCGAGTGTGGCAACACTATCAACATCACGGATTAGGGTTTTAAACTCTTTAGGGTGGATAATATCACTATGAGACTGGGTGTTCGTCACAAGAAGATACCTGTCTTCATCGAGAAAGAACACCTTGCTCATGTCATACTTTGAGGCAATGGTCTGCAGCATGACCTGAATGGGGCGCAGTTTGTCAAAATCGATGTACTTTACAAACTTCTGTTCCTGTTCTTTAACGATACTGCCGACCATATCGAGTTCCATCAGCTCATAGCGGATAACAGATTCGGCATTTGTGAGACGTTCGGAAAGGGTGGAAGAAACCAGTTCACCGCTCACCAGAATACCCTTGTAAACGGCATAGCCGCCATTGAGAAAGATGAACAGCACCAGAACAATGGTGGTGAACCGGAGTTTGCGGATAAATCCCGGCTGGGCCGGATTATTAGAAGACAATGGAGGGGTCATAAAAACTCAGATCTCTGAGCTGCTTATTTGCATGGATACCACCGGGTGCTTCTCGATTCGCTGACGAAACCGGCAGCCCGATTCACGACAGCCATTTTATTCTATATCTTTATCCTTCACGTCTCGATGCTCAAAAGGATAGCCTTCGCTCTCCCAGCGAATCATCCCGCCTTTTAGAACACCAAGAACATTATCATAGCCATTTGCCATCAGATATCTGGCAACCAAGGGAGACTGGCGCATGGCCCAGTCAGTCAAAATGATGGGTCGGTCTTTGGGAACCTCTCCAATTCTTTTGGTTATGGTTAAAACAGGGAAATTTTGTGATCCGGCGATAAAATTCGGCCCTTTCTCAAAATTTTTAGGTCGAACATCCAAAATCAGCACATCCTCTCTGGCAATGAAATCAGAAATTTGTTTGGGAGTGAGCTTCTTGGGTCTGATATCACGAAATTTATTGTTGATAAACTGAGGATAGTTAAAACTGCGCCACTCCGCATTACCGCCGGTGAAACGATAGACCTGACTGTATCCTATTTTGGCTGCAAACCTTGCAGCACGAAGAGAGTAGGGTCACCTGGGCCCCATACAGTAAAAGATAATCGGAGTTGCCTTATCTTTTGGCAGAAGAGCTGAGCCCTTCAGCTGATCGATGGGAATGGAGATGGATCCCGGAATATGCTGCAGTTCATATTCCAGTGCACTGAGAACATCCACGAGGATAACCGCAGAATCTTCCTCCATCATCAGTTTCGTTTCGGGGGCGGTTATTTCCTTGAACCCTGCAGCTGCCGCAAATCGAAACGAAGCAAAGAAGCAGAAAACACAAAAAAAGAGGCCTATCCTTTTAACTGTCACAGGTCGCATCACTATACCGTAGCTGATTCACACACAGGTGTCCGAAATGGAACACAAATATATGCATATATTTATCTCACGCTCCAGTATACGTCTTAAAAAGTGCGAAGGTAAAGATTTTTTCTGAACTTTTTACAGGAGGGCGCAGGTAGCAAGTCAGGTGAGTAAGCGAAGAATCGCCTCCCTGTCATATTTACCGCTGCCTGTAGTGGGAATAGCAGCTGTTTCTTTCAGGATTCGCGGCAATGCGGCCGTCTCAAGAAGGGAAGGCAGCTCTTTTCTGATTCGGGTCAGTTGAATACCTTCTCCACGAACAAGGGCTCCGATCCTGTTTCCCCTCCCCGTTTTGTCGGCAATACCAATTACCACACACTCTTTTACTCCTGGCTGCTGCTGCAAAACATCACGCACCTCATCAAGATCAACCCGTTCCCCGCCAACCTTGGTAACCGCGTCTGCCCTGCCATGCAGGGAAAAACAAGTCTCTCCGCAGGAGCGTACCTTATCACCGGAAAGAAAGAGATTTTCTTTATTTACAGGAACATCTGGAGAGATAAACGGCGACTGCACGTAAAGACGCTGACCCCGAATCTGCCAACGCACCGGTTTTAAAGGGGTAAAGTATTTCTCACAGGCAAATCTGTTTCTTGATGCCAGTCCGCCGGTTTCTGTGGAGCCATACACTTCCACCACAGGCACTTTATTCTGTTTTGAAAAGGCAAGGCTGTCTTCTTCTGCGAGCATACCAGCAGAGGAAAAGGCGATACGCAGCTTCTCAGATGTCTTACGACCGTTTAGAACACGATAATGAGCAGGGACACTGATAAAAACGGTGACATTGTTCTTCTTCACACATTCAGCTATTTCTGCAGGAAACAATGGGGTCTCGGCAAGAACCGATGCCGATGCCATCAGGGGAACAATTACAGAAAAAAGAAGCCCGTAGATATGACAGGGGCTGATGGTAGCAGCAAGAGTATCCTCTTCCACAATCCCGAACTCCTGAACCATGAACAAAGCTTCGGAAAAGATATTTGCCGCTGTTTTCGACCAGATTTTGGGACTGCCGGTGGAGCCACCGGTAAACAAAGAGAGCAATTCGGCTCGCAGGGAAACCTGTGCAAACGATATCTCCGTGGCTTTTTCCTCAGTTTCAGGGAAAAATGTTGCAACTGAGGTTGGCAGTCTCCTTTGACAATCTACCACTGCAGAACAAAAACCCGTCATATTCTGCATCTCCTCAAGCGCCATCGAAGAAAAGCTGTGCGGCAGGGCAAGTGTGGTGCCGCTTGAAAATGCGGCAAGAACCGCTGCCGCAATAACGGTCCGGTCTTCAGCTGCGAGACAAACCGGCAGAGAACGGTCTTTGGCTTTCAGGAAACAAGAACGGAAATATGCCGCCATCGCATACAGCTTCTGATAACCTGTTTTACCGGGAATAAAATCGTGCCCACAGCACTGTGCCCTCGTAAGAGAGGCAATAATCTGTTCCCTGTCAGCGTACATTCCGACCAAATGCCTGTCCGGCTAGCTCTCTGTTGCGAGGGGAAAAAGTCCCGTCTTCCATTTCTTTACTCACCACCTGCTTAAAAAGCTTAAACATCTTCACCTCCTGCGGTTCATCCCGGTAAAATGAGCTCCAGGCATAATCGAGAAGTTCCTGCAGACGTTCCGGGCTCATCTGTTTCGGCTGATAGACAACCTGGTCTGCTGAGAAATTATTCCAGTCTCTGGTGAGAATTCGCCCCTCTTTTTCCAGATCGTCATAGGCCTTTGTATGGGGAAACGGGGTCAGCACCGTAAACTCTGCAAGATCAAGTTCAATATCCAGCAGAAAATCAATCAGCTCCCGGATAAAGTCCTCACTGTGGCTGTCAAGCCCGAGAAGAATTGTTCCTTCCACACCAATACCATGATCATGGTACCTTTTTATGCGCTCCCGGATATACTCCGAGGTATCAAACACTGCCTGATACACGTACCAGGCACCTGCCTGTGCTGCCAGATCAAGGATCTCCGGTTTATCTTCTATGGGATGGGAGCACCATTTCTTTTTTAAGGGAATCATCTCTTTAAAAAGATCTTTCTCCCACTGACTGTCCTGTGCCAGAGAGTTATCCACGATAAACATGCGGTTATTATCGATACCCGCCATCTCAGCCACCGCCTGATCAACGGGACGCGGCCGGAAATCCCGACCACCGAGATAGGAGACCGCACAGGGATAACAGTTAAAACGGCATCCCCTGGAGGCGTGCACCAGATCAACCATCTGCACCCCTTTGTAGTTGTAAAGCTTTCTATCAAGGATATCCCGACGGGCGGGACCGACAAGTGCGATATCGGGACGATTATTCATGTAATCGTACACCGGCTTCAGCTCATTCTTTTTAAAATCAGCAAGGACACCCTCCATTCTGCTTTCCGCTTCACCCAGAAACACCGAATCGGCGTGGAGCATGGTTTCCTCTGCATGGAGCATGGTGGCAATGCCGCCGAAGATAACCTTCACCCCTTTTTTGCGATAGATGTCGGCGATCTCCCAGCCACGTTTGACCTGCACTGTGAGCATCATGGAGATACCGACAATATCAACATCCTCGTCAAAATCAATGGTTTGCAGATTCTCATCCACAAAATCAACATTCACATAATCCGGCAGGGCCGCTGCGAAAACAACCGGTCCATGCGGCGGCAGATGAAATTCGGTCTGTCGATGCAGTTTCGCCCATTTGGGATAAATCAGTTTAAAATTCATATTTTCTCAGCACTGATCAAATTCATTGTTAAAGTATATCCGCGGCTTCCCGGAACAGTAAGTTCTATTTCCCCTGCTGTCCTGCCTATTGCAGTGTCTGTAAAGGAACGAAAGACCACATTTTTCACCCGCCTTTTTTTATCATCATACACATTGATGTGAAAAGTATCGCCCTCAGAGACGATGATATCGGTACTCCTGCCGTAGGATTGCTCATAGCGGCACAGCTGTTCTCCTTCACTGGATGTACCACAGTTCACAACATCCCCATCCGGCAACAGAAAAAGTGTCTGCACATCCTCCATCAGCCCCGCAGCAAAGGCGGAGTTGTCAAAAGGAGGCAATGCCCTCTCTATTTTGAGACTCTCACCCAGTTCAGCCTCAAACAAAACAAATCCTTCCACCCCCATCAGGCCGCACTTAAGCGTGTCACCGTCACGGACGGTGACACCAAGCACCGTCGCTCCCCGACCATCTGCCTTGGAAAACCTGATGCTGTGCACCTGCTGAAAGGTCCCCGGAGCAAACAGACTTTCACAACGATCACGGAGAACCCTTGCGACATCCCCGCCGGCAGTATTTGTCATAAACGGCTGTTGCACCTGCACTAGCGAACAGGAAGAAAGAAGCAGCAGACAAAGAATCCGGACAGCTATTCTCATGGTGAGACAAAGGTGGTTTCGGGAATTTTCCCGTTTAAAACACTGTCTGTAAAAGACATCTTTGTATATGCCCCCTCTCCTTCATACAGCGTCACTGTTTTCATAAACCCTGCCTGGTCTGCAAGCTGCAGTTCTATACGGCGGATGAATTTTGCAAAAGCTCCATCTCTTGGGGTGAGTATAATGCGCTCTTCTCCGACCTCTGTAACAGAAAACGTCTCCGTGTCGCTGATATTTCCATCCAGCCAGCCGCTTATTTCCTGCAGCACAATCTGCATGGCATCCACCCCCATGCCCTGCTCCTCACGAAAACTCCCATCTTCTTCAATAAACTTGCGTACCTGCCCCTGACGCATCAGCAGCACTGTATGCAGAGGAGTGAAGTATTCCCAGCGCAGGGACTGGGGGGCCTGAAAAATAAAGCGACCTCTGGAAAATAACGGCTTTGCGAGAATGGGGAGCTGTTTTTCCTGGACAAAATCAGCCTGTACCGATCGAATCAGTGGCTGTCCGGCTTTTTCCTTCCCGGCGTGTAGAAACAGAGGAAAACAGAAAACGAAAACAGTAAAAGCAAGAATCAGATAGATACGTTTCACTAGTCAGCACATCCCGCCGTTAACAGACAGGATCTGCCCGGTCATATAGGAGGCAGCATCCGAACAGAGAAAGGAAACCACCTTTGCCACCTCTTCGGGTTTTCCAATGCGTGCCATGGGGATAAGGGTTTTTATATGATCCTTGGGGGCGTCATCAATCATGTCCGTCTCAATGAGCCCGGGTGCCACCACATTGACCCGGATACCGAGACGGGCAACCTCAGAGGCGACCACCCGGCTCGCCGCGTTCAGCCCTGCCTTTGCAGCGGCATAATTTGCCTGCCCCCGGTTGGGAAGAAGGGAAGAGGCGGAAGATATGGAAACAACCACACCGCTTCGCTGCCGCACCATCTTCTCGATCACCGGACGGGTCATATTGTAAAAGCCGGTCAGGCTGGTATCCACAACCGACTGCCAGTTTTGTGCTTCCATCATCATAAACAGTCCGTCGTGGATGATTCCGGCATTGTTTATCAGAACATCAATCCCCCCCAGACGTTCTGCCACAGCATCTATCAACTGTCCTGTCTGCCCGGCATCCCGGACATCAAAACCTGCCGTTTCGCCCTCACTCCCTGCCGCCTGTACCAGTGCCAGAGTCTGTTCTGCCCCTTTTTTGTCGGACAGATAATTAATGACAACATAATACCCTACCCGGGCAAGCTCCACGGCTATTGCCCGCCCGATTCCTTTGGCGGCTCCGGTCACAATGGCTGTCTGCTGACGGTTTTCCTTACTCATATATCCTCATCCTCCACCTGAAAAAGCTGCAGAGTAACCTCTCCGATCAGTTTTTCGTCCATGGAGAGGCTGCAGAATACTTCCCGTAAATTTCCAAAGCTGTGACGATTTTCAGACCGTGTCACAATGACACTGCCAAAGGGAAGCAGCTCCACATAAAACTGTGCCCGTTTCACCCCCACAAGCCAGCCGCTCTGGTCCGAGTCAAGCCCTTTGCTTCTGATGCGATCCAGACCATTACAGACCCCTGCAGCCTGTGCTGCAAGCTCCACCATGAGAAGCGGCTGCACCCCGGATTTTCCGGACAGCGGACTGTTTTTTCCGATACGGGAAGAAACCAGGGCACTCTCTTTATCCACCTCCACAATATCATCGATAAGCAGCATAGTACCGCGATGGGGCAGAATATCTGTCAGACCAATATGGGAGAGCTCATCTGTCGGCATAAAAAAATAAAAAAAATTCAGGTTGTGAAAAATATCTGCACGGTTTTTATGTTGGACATCACTCTATATACATTGCTCACTCCAAGAGAGCAAAATAATTCCTGTCCCATGTGTATCCGCAGACCGGCAGAGAGAGAATTACTCCCAAAAGTTATGCTATTACCAAAGTTCCTGCAATCATCCTTTTGCTCTTTTTAGCAAAAACAGCAGCTTCAGTGTAAATATTTTTACTGGTAAATTACGATACCTCTGGTATTACTACAAGAAAGAACATTTCTCTCTCCATAAAAAAGAATAAGCAAGGTACTCAATACATACTGGAACCATGGACGAACTCACAGCACAATTAAAAGAAAAACTTATAAAAATTTTAAACCTTAGCGATGTCAGCCCCGAAGATATCGACGAAAATGCACAGCTGGTCGGCGGGGAACTGGGCATCGACTCCATTGACGTTCTGGAGATGGTGGTCATGGTGGAAAAAGACTACGGCATTGTTATCAACAACAAGGAAATCGGAGAAAGGGTATTCAGCACCCTCTCCGCCCTTTCCACCTACATTCGTGACAACTCCTCCACATTCTCTTCTTGAGCGTCCCAAAAACATATATCAGCGGACTGGGTATCATCAGCAGCCTGGGAAACGGACTTACGGCAACTGCACGGGCATTACAGGAAAACCGCTGCGGCATCAGCCCGTTACAGCTTTTTCCGCTGCAGCAGCCACCGCTGCCGGCTGCTGCAGCGATCGACCTTGCCGAATCATCCCTGCCAAGAACACACGCTCTGGCACTGACTGCAGCAAAAGAGGCAACACACGAATGCACTGAAGCACCTCAGGCAGTTATCATCGGCACAACCACCGGTGGTGTTCTCACAACGGAACACCACCTTACCGCAGGGCTGACAGATCCGCAGGCATATCAATACCACGGTCTCACAACTGTCGCGGAAGCTGTGGCAGAGCAATGCGGTTGCACAGGGAAGGCATTTACCGTTTCCACTGCCTGTTCCTCCGGTGCCGTAGCCCTTGCCCTTGCCCTGCAAATGCTGCAGTCCGGTGAAGTTCGCTCGGTCCTCGCAGGTGGAGCAGACAGCCTCAGTTATCTGACTTATTTCGGTTTTCATTCCCTGCAGCTGGTGGACCCCGAAGGGTGCCGCCCCCTGGACAGACACCGCTGCGGAATGTCTGTTGGTGAAGGCGGGGCACTGCTCCTGCTGACTGCAGACAGACCTGAAAACCCTTTTGCAGAACTGCTCGCCGCTGGTCTTTCCTGTGACGCCCATCATGCCGCCGCCCCCCATCCTGAAGGAAAGGGGGCACAACAGGCAATGGTCACAGCTCTGCACAGTGCCTCACTGCAGCCCGAAGAAATAGATTATATCAACCTGCACGGCACCGGCACTCCGGATAATGACCTAGCTGAAGCAAAGGCTGTCCGGAACGTTTTTCAAAATCCTCCGCCGCTCTCTTCCATTAAGGGGGCAGCGGGGCATACCCTTGCTGCAGCAGGTGCCATTGAAGCGGTAACGGCAGCCATACTCATAAAAGACAACTTCCTGCCGGCAAACAGGGGGCTGCAAGAAACTGACCCTGAACTGCAGCTCCAGCCTCTGCTCAAAACGCAGCAGCAGAAGGTATCATCCGTACTCTCAAATTCTTTTGGTTTCGGTGGCAACAACGGCTGCCTACTCATCGGCAGGACAGATCATTACCCGGCACCGGAACTGACCCAAAAGAAAAACGACGGACTGACGATACTCGGCACATCCTGCATCACCGGTGCCGGATTGACAGAGGCAAGTATGGACAGGCTGCTGCACAACAGCAAGGTGGCGGGCCAGCTGCCGCTGGATGAGATATCGGCTATACTTCCTGCAAAAAACATCCGTCGTTTAAAACGATTTTCCCGAATGGGGCTCGCCCTTGCCCACGAAGCCCACAGGGATTCAAACAGCAACGAAGCGCCGGACAATATTTTTCTTGGCACCGGCTGGGGGGCACTCAGCGAAACCCATGATTTCCTGCAGAAGTTGCGGGAGACCGATGAACAATTCCCAAGCCCTCTGGACTTTGTCGGCTCAGTCCATAACAGTGCCGCCGGACAGATCGCCATTCTATTTGCTGCCACAGGCTGCAACATCACAAGCAGCGGCGGAGATTACTCATTTGAACAGGCTCTGTGCACTGCCGAAAGCATGCTCACAGACGATTCCCCCGCAGCTTTCGTTGTCGGTGTCGATGAGGGTCATCCGCATTTTTCTCCCCTCTTTGACCCATCCATCAACACAACAGATTCTCTCTGCGACGGCGGCGGCGGGTTCTCACTCACACGAAAGAAGATCGCCGGAAAGGTGCGGGTGCGTCCTCTTTTCTTTCAGCGTTCCTTTGCTGCAGACAGCTGCACAGTAAAAGCAGACGCTTACGATCTGATCCTTGCCGGCATTCCGGCAGCGGACAAAAAAAAGGGAGAAAAGCAACTGGCACAACTGAGACAAAAGACAGGAAAAAGCACACCGGTTCTCCTATATCGTGAACTTACCGGAGAATTCGCCTCGGCCTCAGCCATTGCAGCCGTCATGGCAGTTCATCTTCTGGAAAATAATGTCCACCACTCTCTGCAACAAAAACGCATTCTGCTGCTGGGACTTGGCAGATGCGTGTGCGCAACCGAGTTCAGCATCCAATGAATATCCTGCTCATTTCCCCCAACACTCTCACTGTGCCCTATCCGGTCTACCCCATCGGGCTTGATTATGTGGCGGGCTCTCTTGACGGGAAACATCAGGTGCAGATAGTGGATATGAATATCATACGCCCCTGGGAATTAACAAATATACTTCGTTCCTTCACTCCCGATATCGTTGGCATTTCATTTCGCAATATCGACAACACGGAAATTGACAAGCCACTCTACTTTATAGAAGAGTACAAACATCTTATCGAACATATCCGCAGACACTGTCGGGCAGTTATTGTCGGTGGCGGGGCTGGATTCACAATCCTTCCCCACGAATTTTTTGAGATCCTTGACCTCGATTACGGGATTGTCGGAGA
>JANTGG010000012.1 GCA_024763035.1 Desulfocapsa sp.
GCTTAAAAAAATACTGTTCAGTAAACAGTGCTGTGCAGCGAGCTAAAGGTAAGTTGAAGACCGGGAAGAAGAAGGGTAGCACTCTGGAGACAATCAGGCAAAAAGTAATCAAAGGTGAAAAGCGGACTTGACCCTTTTTGCTTTTTTAAACTAGCGCCATTCGCACAGACCCCCGATTCTCCACAAATCTTTGCTGACTACCAAATTGTAATAGCTGCTTGCAGGATATTGATTGACGTCGCAAGTCTGTTATCAGACTATTACTGTGTGCTTTTATTGGATGTTTGCGTGGTTTTTGATTGACAATCGTCGTAGGGGGGGTAGCCTCTCAAAAAAAAATTATACTGAAACAATGAACAATCGTGTTCTGTCCCCGATTGTTTCGATTGTTTTTTTTGGTCCTCGCCCTGTCAGAGCTGATAGTTTTCCACAAAATATGTAATATAAGCCGGAATTTTTGTTCCCAGATAATACGGCATGTTCATTAATAAATAAGGAACCCCACCCGGAGTTTTTGCCTTTTCAATGCTAAATTCTCCAGCATATAAGCGTACGGCATAAGGATGCCCGGTGCGCTCTATAAATTGATGCAGGGATTTTAATGTGCCAATTTTCCCTGATTTAATTTCAATGGGGATCAACTTGTCCTGACAAGTGTAGAGTAAATCAACCTCTGCAGATGCCTGCTTCTTTTCTCGTACCCAGAAATTCGGGTTTGTGTCATTTAGAGTGTTTAGGGAAATAAGTTCCTGTGTTATCAGGTGAGGAATAAGAGCCCCTTTGTAGAGTTTGTTTAAATCACGCATTGCCAACATATCTGCCTGAATTCCAAGGCTGTAATTAATTATTCCGGTATCCAGGAACTGTAACCGCGGAGCTTTTCTTTTGTTTGGTTTCATGGGCGGTTGAAGGTCGGTGGAAGGATAAATCAAGCGTATGATCTTTGCGGCATCCAGATTTCTCATAGCCTCGCCCACTTCGCGAGAACGATAGTTTGAATTGCCAAAATGCTGGAATTTTATCCGTTGATCCAGGTACAAGTGCGCAGTATTAATAATATGCTTAATCACTTTTCGTTCTGTAGCATTGGCGGCATATTTTTCGACATCATCCTTGTAGGTTCCCCAAATGCTTTCGTATACCACCGGTAAATCGGCAATATTCTTTTTTTTAAGATACCTCTGTACGATTTCCGGCATACCGCCAACAATGGCATAGCGATTAAACAAATCTAATAAAATCGGGTGGGCAAATATATCTGTTGGAATTTTTTCCAGTTGATCCAGCGCTGTATCATGGCCGACGGCGTTGAGATATTCCTGGAAATTCAGCGGATGCATGTAAAGAAATTCCACCCGTCCAACAGGGAAACTTTTAACATCCTTCATCGAAAATTCTAATAAAGAACCCGCTGCGATAACATTTAGTTCCGGCAATTCTTCATAAAAATATCTGAGTAAATGAATAGCTTTTGGCGATTCCTGAATCTCATCAATAAAGAGCAGGGTACTATTTTTTGCCTCAAAAGAGATATTGTTTGATAGGAAAAGTGCCTCTGCAATTGTGGTAATATCCTGAAAATTTTCAAAAAAAGAAATATCGGAATCTTTTTCAAGGTTTAATAAAATGCTGTGCTGGTAGGTCTTGGCGAATTTTTTAACGGAGGTTGTTTTTCCTGTTTGCCGAGCACCACGGATAATGAGGGGTTTTGACGCAGTATTTGCCTTCCAATTTTCTAATTGCTGCTCTATTTGCCTTTTGAATAGCATTGCATGCACCTCCAGCTTGAAATGTTACAAAGTAAGCGAGAAAATACCGCTTCTATGTAACAAAGTCAATGATCAAATGTCTGTATTATGTCACAGAGTAAGTCAAACATGGTTGTAGTGTCCTGGACCTGTAAATAGTCTGAGGAATGAATCTTGTTTGATAAATCCCCAGGTGCTTTTTAAGTGACTGGGTCAATGATGTTTTCTGGGGTCACTATCCTTGCAATGCGTGCCATGTCTCCGAGCTACCTCCTCAATAGTTCCCTACCAATAATTAAGTATGATGCCCCAGATCTCTCTATTTTTTCTTCACAAATCTTTGCTGACTACCAAATAGTAATAGTTGCTTGCAGGATGTTGATTGACGTTACTAATTTGTTATCTGGCTGTTGCTGTGTGTAAATATTGGATATTTGCGCGGTTTTGATTGACATTCGTCGTGGGGGGGGGAGTCTCTCAAAAAAAAATTATACTGAAATAATGAACAATCATGGTCTGTCCCCGATTGTTTTCCGATTGTTATTTTGTCGGCCACCTCCTTGCTGGCCTGAAAAGATAAAAGGTCAAGTCCGCTTTTGATTCATTTCGTATTGTACATTAGGATCACGTTATGAATAATTGGTAAGAGCGATTTGAAAAAAACAGCTACAAAGTCAAAAGCGGACTTGACCTCTTTCCTGCCCCCTTTCCCACTCACTCTGCTGCAACTGCTTGGCTATGATGCTGTTAGCTTAAAGTACGGCATGGGTGTGTCTACTCTGGCGGGTGAGGTGCAAAAGGGGTGGGTGGAGCTTGGGTATCCGGTGATGTCTTAAAATCAATGACAGTTCATGCTTGTTCTATGGATTTTTTTGATGGGAATGTACGCCATCCACCAACAGTCCCGAGAAAATATAATAAACCTATCAATAGAGGGACGATTGAGAAGACAACAAAACGAGGGGCAACTTGTATGGATGAATCGATGATGCCAATTACAACCAGAAGCTCTGGGACAAGCAAAAGACCTCGCAGTATATAAAATCCGCTGATCATAACAAGTATTGGTCTAAGCCATGGCAATGGCCGAATGCTCCCTGCACCAGACAGGGCATATATTCCACATACTGCAAGAATAGCTGCTATGGAAAAACTCACAATGATGAGATTCCAAGGGTTTTCTGCCAGAGATTCTGGAGCGCCAAAATAGATACTTAAAGACGGGAAGAATCCTATTGTCATCTGGAACAATGCCACAGCAAAACTGAGTACACCTGCTGCTACAAGAATATGTTTGAAATTTTTCATTGGTCAGTTCTCTTTAAAGTCATTTTTTTCCACCTTCCTTGTTGGTACTGTTTCTTTCTTTTTATAGACAAGGGACAGAATAGCTGGAGCCAGTAAGAAATCTGTAACAAGAGCCACTAATATAGTTGAGGCAATAAGAATACCCGTGTTCTTGTTTACAGTTAAAACAGATAACATGTTGCAAAGAAAGCCTCCGGCAAGAACAAAGGAGGTTACCATCATCGCCCTGCCAACTGTTTTTAGGGTTTTTGCTGTTGCCTGGACAGGATCGCCCAGTTGATCAAAATGTTTTCCGAAGTGATGAAAAAAATGAATGGTATCATCGACTACAAGCCCGATTGTAATACTGCCAATGAGGACGGTGCCAAGATCAAGCGGAATACCAAGCCATCCCATAAGTCCCATTATCATGAAAATGGGCAGCAGGTTCGGAACCATGCTGAGAAGACCCATGCGAAGTTTGCCCAGCATGAGTATCATTAGCAGAGAAATCAGGATCAGTGCTATTGTGTAACTTCTAGACATGGTGGTCATAACATTGTTGAGTATTTCCACAAAGAGTGTGTTTAGCCCTGTTGCCGTGACTGTGCAGTCGGGAAAACGTTTAGCTAATTCGGTTTCAATATCAGCAACAAGAATTTTATATTTTGATGTGTCTCTGTAAGGGACATGCATGGTAAATCTGCTTTTACTGAACTGCTGGTCAACCAGTTCATTCAGATCTTCAGAGCCGCTCAGTTGGAAAAGAAACAACTCCTGGGCGATGAGTTCTCTGTTTTCCGGTACACGGTACATATCCTGCTTGTTTTCGTGTAAAGCACGGTTTGTCTCCTTGAGCACAGTTATCAGAGACAATACTTTACCGACAAAAAGGTCTTGACTTGTATAGTCTGAGAATTTCAGGACTGTCTGTTCCAGTGCTTCTATAAATCCAGGTTCATATAAGCCGTCAGCTTTTCCGGTGTCTATAACCACATCAAAAGAAACTGTTCCGCGCATTTTCTGATCAATCAGTTCGGTATCTTGTCTGACTACAGAGTCCTCAGGGAACCACTTCAGGGCGTTATGTTCAAAACGCAGTTGGCTTGCTCCCATTGCTGCAAGTACCGTGAGAACAATAAACAAAGCTATCATGTAGCCTTGACGCTGGCAGCTGAGTTCGGCAAGGCGATCAAAAAAGAAATCAAGCTTCTTTAGTCTGGCGGGGTGAATCACTTTTTTCTTCACAGGGAAGATTGCCAGCAGAGCAGGTATGAGCAACACGGTATAAAGAAGAGCAAGAAAAACTGCCACGGGAGTGACAACTCCCAGGTCTGCAATCGGTGCTACCTTTGCGGCCATGAAAGATAATAAGCCTCCCGCTGTGGTAAGTGATGTCATCAATACTGGTAATCCTGCACTTTTCATGGCGAAAGCAATGGCATCTTCCCTGCGTCCTGTCTCTTGATATTTCGGATAAAACAAGGCCAGAATATGTACCGCATCGCTGATGCTGATTACGAGTAGAAAAGAAGGCAACACTGTTGTAATGCTGGTCATGGGAATATGCATTGCTGCCATGATCCCGATTGCCGAGAGAAGAGAAATTGTAAAGATGATTATGGGGTAGAAAACGCCTGATATTCTGCGAAACAGGAACCCTAGAAAGATCATAAGCATAAGGAAAGTGGCAGGGATAATAGTTCCAAGATCCTTTTCCAGCGTAATGTTGAGATATTCGATGACAACGGGCATGCCGGAAATGGCGATTGAAAAATTCTCTGCATCATATTTTTCCAGAATCGCAGAAATGGTTGTTACCACCTCACGATTCTGAACATTACTCATGGGTTGACAGCTTCCTTCTTCAATGAGTATTTTATCCGTATCCGGGTTGCATGGCAGCGGTTTGATGATAATGGCCGTCATGGAAAGATCCTCGGAGAGGATGTAATTTGTATATAGACTGTTGTTCTGTGCCCGTAGCTTCAATGTGTTCAGGTCGGCTGCATCCTGCGGCCATTTTTCCAGAAAATCCTCGACGATGAGTTCGTCTTTCTCTCCCCTGGTGTTTCTCACATTTATGAGGCTGGTTATCTTGTCCAGGTAGGGCACGTTTTGTTCCAAATCCTGATGTAGGCTTTGTAGTTTGTTCAAAAACTCCATACTGAAGATATCAGGACTGCTTATGCCGATAACGATGAATTCATCCTTGCCGAACTGATTACGGAACTCGTTGTAGTCAACAAGTACTTTATCATCTGGCCGAAAAAATGATTCATTGCTGGTAGCCAGTTTTAGATGTGGAATTTGGGATACCAGAGCCAGAAAAACAATTCCTGCCAGTCCGAACGCCAGCCACTTGTTCCTGAATGACCATCGGGCAATTCTCTCAAACGTATTTTCACAATTATTTTTAAATGGTTTCATTTTTTTATTCCTCTCTTTAATGTGGGCAGGGTCATATTAAAACAATAAGGCAGGCTGTCAAGGGGGAAGTGGGCGAGGTCACATTGCGTAAAGAGAAGGACTCTAGTGAAAAGGCTGTGATTCCAATGGAGCAGGGCGGAAGAAGAGGTTTGCGTCAGGGATTGCAGGAATTGGCTTTGGAAAAATCAGGTAAATTGTTTCATTTCTGCCAGATACAGGGATGAATAATCAAAATTGCACTGCAAACGATACATAAGAGAGCGGTGGCCAAGCAATGCCCTGTTGCTCCAGTTATAAAAGGGATCAGTGCGAGCAGAACCATTTTTGATGGATTCCTTCAACAAATCTGCCCCCTGGGCTGTATATTCTTCTTGGGAGAAATCAAACGGTCCTTTTTTCACTATCGGGGCAATCATCCAATGTGATTGCCGCAGAAACAGGTCAACCCAATCCGGATCAAGATCTTTGGGACTATCACACATGGCAATTCGGGCCAGATAAGGCATCAGTGTATCCATGTCTCCCCGAAACATGGCAATTTCACCGTCTACCTGTAGATTCCATCGCTCTTCACTAAACTGACGATAGCAACCAAAATCAATAAAACCTAACCTGCCGTCATCCATCAGGATAAAATTTCCTGGATGAAGATCTGCATAAACGGTTTTCAAACAGAACCAGGAATGTACCAGCGAATGGGAGATGAGTTCAGCAAAATGATTTCTTTTGGCAAGTGAGGGCCTTGTGGCAAGAAAACTCTTCAGGTGTTTCCCTGGAAGGTGATCCATTGTTAGAATCCGTGTCGTGGTGAACTCCGGATAAAAATGGGGGACTACAATTTTGCTTCCTGAAAAGAGCTTTCTGTTTTTTTCCATAAACGCTGCTTCTGAAAGGTAGTCAACTTCATTTAGAAAAACAGATTTGGCATCCTGAACATGGGCAATCAGGTATTGATAGTCTTTTTTGAAGCGCATGGCCTGAAGGAGGATACTCAGGCTTTTGATATCTGCTTCGATGGTTGCTGCAATATTTGGATACTGGATTTTAACCGCAACTTCTTTGCCATTATGCAATTTGGCACGATGTACCTGCCCGAGCGATGCGGCGGCGAACGCATTCTTCTCAAAAGAAGCGAATATTTCCTCAGGTTCCCGGCCGAGTTCATCAAGAAAGACTTCCCGAATGAGCGAGTAATGCATGGGGGGTGCTTCAAATTGGAGAGACTCAAAAATTTCGATCAGTTCCAGAGGCATGATCTGGGGCAGGTTGGCTATTAGCTGCCCAACCTTCATTATGGCCCCGCGAAGATACCCCATAGTGCCCAGCAACTGTAGAGCGGATTGCAGTTGAAAGTGACTGTAGAGATCTTTTTTCTTCTTATCTTCTACGAAATTCTTTTGAATTGCATATGAAAAATAACGGGCGGCGATTTTTGCATGACTGCTCCCCAGAGTCCAGGTACGAATAAAGGAACTTGAAGGAATCTTCCTGGTTTGTACCCTGTTTAGGATCGGCTCAGTAAGGCTATTCATTACAGCAGAAACCCTCTGTCACCACAGTGTTTGAGGAGATGGTATTGGCAAATATCTGCATGGAATAATCAATCAGAGTGAGCGTTTCTGACTGTTTTGGCGTTTGGTCTTTTGACCAATGAGCCAGAATGCCGAGGTACAGTGACCAGTAGAGGGTAATAACGATTGAGTTGTATTCCATTTCGAAGCCGTGATTGGCAAGGATTTTCCGAATCGTTTTCAGATGATTGCGTTTGGCTTCTTCACCGGCCGGACAAATGGATTCTTTTGAGAAGATAGACATACTGCTTTCAAGTACAGGGCCAATGTAATTACGATACGATTTTAACGCACGTAACTCAGAGGCGATAAATAGAAATAATTCTTCAACCAGCATTTCGTTTCCCGTCTTTCGGCGCAGAAACATCTCTTGGCCAGATTCCATGGCCTGAGCCACAAGCGTCATGGCCAGGGTTTCTTTACTCTTGAAATAGTTGAAGAGTGTTCCCTTGGCAATACCGCAGGATGCTGATATATCCCGTGTGGTGGTCTTCTCAAAACCTTGTTTGGCAAAGAGTATTTCTGCTGCCTTAAGGATTGATTTTCTTGTTTTTTCTTTGGCTTCTTGTGTAATGCGCATATGGGTTGCCTTGTTTTGTGACCATGGTCATATTAATCTATTGTACATACAACGCAGGAAAAAGCAATGGTGGCAGTTGGTTCCAGTTATTTCATATAAGCATATCAGCAGCACTGTTATTGGTTGTTTTTAGCTTCAACTTCAAGCCGAACCATGTCTACGTGAACATATCCTTCATTATCCAGAGGGAATTTTTCAACGTACGCAGCCACAATCCGGGAAATGAACTCTTCTCTACGATGGACAGGGACGCGATCTGTATAAGGCAGCCATGTTGTTCGTACCCAGCCTGCCAAGCCATCTTTATCGCTATAGGACATGTTTTTTGGGAGAAGTTCAACCCTTATGGGAACAAGATTTGCGTCTTTCAGCCACTGTGTGTACATTTCAGGTTCATAGAAACCATATGGAAATTCAAAGTCTGAAAAATAGCGGTTCCATTTTGTTCCGATCGTAATAGTGTTCAAAACTGAGATTATCGCTTCAGCATTTCCTTTTCCACCCATTTGCAGGAAGACCCTGCCCTCGGCTTTTAAACTTTTTTGAATGCCTGATAGTACGGGTTTGTGATCTTTAATCCAATGTAGAGCTGCGTTTGAAAACACAATGTCGAATTGTTTTTCAAACAGTAAATGGCTTGCATCGACTAACTCAAATGACAAGTTTGGGTGGTTGCTTTGGGGAAAGTGTTTCTTTGCCAGGGCAACCATATCCGGTGAGCTATCCACACCAACCACATCACCTTCAGACAGCAGAGAAGCGATTTCAGCAGTTATCTTACCGTCTCCGCAGCCAATATCCAAAAGAGATTCGTTTCCTCTAAGCTGGAGTTTATCGATAAGCTCTCTTGCCCATACCTGTTGAGCCGAGGAGTGCTTTGCATATTCTTTTGCATCCCAGCTGTATTGCTTTTTCTCTTTCATTGTACACACTCTTCTGTTGTCATTACTTGTGCGTATACAGCGCCGAGAGCCGCCATAAATGCCCCATGCACCTGGGGAGCATCGATTACCTGTTCCCCAAATTGCAGATTTCTTGTTGTGCAGGCGTCATGGGGTACTACACATTCAAAGCCCAGATCAAAGGCAGCTCTAACAGTTGCATCAACACACATATGACTCATCATACCGCAGAGGATCAACCGCTTGATTCCTTGGGTCACTAAAAATGCTTCCAACCCGGTCTCCCGGAAACTGTTTGGATAGTGCTTTATAATTACTGTTTCTGAGGCTAGAGGCGTCAGTGTTTTATGAATATTTATACCATTGGTATCTGGAAGCATGAATGTTGCACCGGGTCGATTCGAAACATGTTGCAGATAAACAACCGGTAGTTCATTGTCTCGAAAATGAGACAGTAAAAGACTACCATTTTTTACTGCCTGCTCTGCGTTGAACAATTCCATTTTGCCGCCGGGAAAATAATCCATCTGGAAATCAATTAAGATAAGAGCTGTTTTCATCGTACCCTCCTTGTGGGATCTGTTAGTGTAAATAGCTACTTAGTATGCAATAACAATTTACCTTCTATAAATCTCATAGTAATATCAGAGCATCTTCATCAGCTTTTCTGATGATCCACCAGGGGAATGTTATGGAAATCTATCAACTGCGATCATTTGTCACTGTTGCCCGGGAGAAACATCTTACCCGGGCAGCCGAAAAGCTAAATGTCAGCCAACCTGCGGTCAGTGCACATATAAAAGCTCTGGAAGAAGAGTTGGGGCTCTCTCTTTTTCATAGAACACCAACGGGCATGCAACTGACTGCGGCCGGTACTCCCCTGTATAAAAAGGCAAAAAAGATTTTGCAGCAGACAGACGAGTTCGTGCAACTGGGTGAAACCCTGGTGAACCTGCCCACCGGTACCGTTCGTATCGGACTTAACCGGGATGCAGAATTTCTCCGAATCCGTTCCCTTTACCAAATGCTGCACAACAACTATCCGGATCTTGAAATTCTTCTTCACCAGTCAATTTCAGGCACTATTCTAAGATTAATCAGAAGTGATGAACTTGATTGCGGCTTTGTTTTGGGGCGTTGTGACGGGGAAGACATAAGACTATTGGATCTTGTTCAGTTCAAATTAAGAGTGGTCGGTCCTGTTGCTTTGCGTGAAAAGATTGAAGGAGCAGATAAGCCTGAGTTGGCGAACCTTCCATGGATAGGACTTCCAACAGACTGTCCCTA
This sequence comes from Desulfocapsa sp., assembly GCA_024763035.1. Lineage (GTDB taxonomy): Bacteria > Desulfobacterota > Desulfobulbia > Desulfobulbales > Desulfocapsaceae > Desulfocapsa. The sequence continues at coordinate 9,806 of JANTGG010000012.1, forward strand.
TAGCCGAATAATGGAACGTCATTTTCATGCCTTTGGTTATTACCCGCAAACTGAAGGTATTGCTGATGGACAGTCGGCCATTACCAGTATGATTGAATCAGGTGCAGGTCTTAATTTTATGGTGGAAGAAGAGGCTTTGCAGGCTGAGAAACAGGGTAGGGTGGCCATCTGGCCTGGAGAGAGCTTTTCCATTGGGCTTCACTTCGCCTATAGAGTAAAAGATGAGCACTCAATTCAGCTTCAGGTTGTGAGAACAGCAATCACCGCAATCTGGTATCAGACAGAAGCATAATTCTTTTAGAGGGTTTGTTGATTTTACCTGACAAATATTATTTTGAGGAACATTATACATCGGGATTATCAACTGATGGACAGTGAAAGAATCGGCGAAAGAATCGGAAAATATGATATGGATACTGGTTGGTGAAACGGGACTCCAGGAGTTTGTTCGACGGCTTACGTTTACAGTGCTTATAGGTAACGGTGATATGCACCTCAAAAATTGGTCTTTTACCTACACCGATGGAGTTACGCCGGAATTGTCTCCAGTTTATGATTTTGTCTCAACCGTCCCATATCTTCCTGGTGATCGCCTGGCACTGAACCTGGTGAGAAATAGGGTCAAGTCCGCTTTTGACTTTTATGGGGACCTGGTATAAAAATACCATGTCAAAATTTTTGCGAATTGAATACCCCGGAGCCTGATGTCAAACCATGTCTTATGTTGAGCTCAACATAAGACATGGTTGCACAAGGGTGGTCTCCTGGTCATACTGGCGGCATCACCCTCCAGGCAGAAGGCGGCATACCTCGATTTTTAGCAAAAAGTGAGCTGGAAGAGATTGTTTGGCTTAAAAAATTACTGTTCAGTAAACAGTGCTGTGCAGCGAGCGAAATGTAAGTTGAAGACCGGGAAAAAGAAGGGGGCACTCTGGAGACAATCAGGCAAAAAGTAATTAAAGGTCAAAAGCGGACTTGACCCCATTTCTTGACCCCATTTCTCATGACCCCATTTCTCAGCACCCCCCCCTATTTTATACACAAGTAAGAGTGGCAGGCAGACGTAATATACCAGCTTATTGACTTGAGCAAAAAAATCGTTGTCCACCAGCCCGGCTCTGCGTACAACGTAGCCTATTCCTACGACAAGGAAGACTGGTAAAACTATTTCAACGACGTTCAGCATTGCTTGGTAACAGCTGTGGGTACATGTTGGTGAATGTGGAAATTATGAACGCGGATTGGGTTGTCCTCTGAGGCAGCAGACTGATCATGGGGAATCACTGTGGTACTGAAACGCCTCCACCATTCTGGTGGTTCGGAATGCATTTTCAAAAACAGTCCTGATCACTGCAACCTCATTATAACGTGCCCTGGAAAGGTTTGTCACGGCGTCCAGCAGATCAGATTCTCGCTGCAACCCCTGCTTGTATTTGAGCTGGGTGATACGAAGATTTTCCTCAGCGTGGCGAATGTCCTCCTTCGCAACCTCCACATTCGCCATACTGACCCGGTAATCAATGAAGAGATTGGCAAGTTCGGTCAGAAGCGTGTTTTGTAACTCCTGAATGTCATATTGAAGTTCCCGGACAGTGAGCCTGGCCTTTGCTATGGAAGACTCTCTGGCAAAACCGTCAAAGATATTCATCGAAAGCACCATTTGAGCCCGTAACTCCTCATCACTGTTTTCTCCATTGCCATTGATAAAATCATCATCATAGCGGGAATAACTGCCCACCAGGTCCAGCCGGGGATAATAGCTGCCCTGTTCAGCCTTTACCAGTACGGAGGCGGACCTGGCAAGGCCGGTCAAAGCAAGAAGTTCAGAGCGTTGTGCGAGCATTTTCTCTTTGTACACTTCCTGCGGTTCAAGCTCAGGCAGGAGTGCAAACTCCTCAAAGCGCAACTCTTCCAGGGTGAGGGGACGGTTGATTTCCCGCCCCAGAAGCTGAATACTTTTATCCAATTCAGCCTGTCCTTTTTTCATAGTGATATCGGCATTATCAAGATCGACCTTAATCTTCAGCAGCTCGTTTGTTCCGATGAGCCCTACCTGGAGTCGTCTCTGGCCATCCTTATAGAGCCGTTGCAGCGTTTTTAAACCATCCCGGGCCACCGTAAGATTTGCCCGTCGTTCATATACGCTGAGATAGCGTAAGGCTACATTGAGCTGGATATCCTGTTCGATGCCTCTGAGGCGATAGCTATCCACCTCCTGCAGAATCCGGGCTGATTCAATGGAATACCGATCTTTAAATCCAGCAAAGATATTCATGCTCGCAGTGGCATAGACGGAACTATTTTGACGATGTTCAAATCTGGCCGCCTCATCAAGGTTGTTGGCCTGGTAGCCGAGATGAAGCGTTGGATAGTAACCACTTTTTACACGTTCCACTTCTTGTCCGCTTTTTTCAAGACTGGTCTGGTATCGCTTGATGATTTCCCGGTTTCGAGTGGCATTCTCCTGCATCTCGGCAAGGCCAAGGGCCAACGCATGAGTAGCGGAAAACAGCAGCAGGAGGAGAATAGAAAAGATAGAATTATATTTTTTCATTGATACGACTCCTTTCGAAACGAATAACAAAGGCCAGCAGCGCCGGGATGACAAAAAGGGTAAACAGGGTGGAAAAGGCGAGCCCTCCCAAGAGGATGGACCCCAGCCCCCGATATAATTCTGATCCCGAACCGGTGGAAAGCACCAGAGGCAGCATGCCAAGTACAGATGTAGTGGCACTCATGAAAATGGGTCGGATTCTGGTGCGCACCGCATCGGAAATCCCTTCAATTCCCTGAAATCCGTTATAGCGCACATTATTCAGTGACTGATGGACAATAAGGATGGCATTATTGACCACCGTTCCCACCAGAATGATAAAACCGAGCATGGCCAGGACATCAAATCCCTGAGGGGCAACAAAAGAGTTCACCACCTGCAGCCCCATAAAACCACCGGCAGCGGCGAGCGGTAATGAAAACATAATGATCAGGGGATAGAGAAAATTTTCAAAAAGTGCCGCCATCAACAAATACGTTATCAGCAGTGCCAGCAATAGATTCCACTGCAGGGCCTCACGCGCCTCGGTGAGTTTATCCGCATTGCCGCCAATGGTGATTTCGACCCCTTCCAGCTGCCCGCCCGCCTGTAAAGGAGCTACCGCCTCGTTGCTGATAATATCCATGGCAGTTTGCAGGGGGATGTCTTCGGGAGGAGTTACCTGCAGGGTAATAGTGCGTTTTCGTTCAAGGTGGTTGATCTGCGGCATACCTTGACTGTAGACAATATCCGCCATATCCTCTATTCGTACAAGGCTTCCCTGACCATTGACAATAACCCCCTTCAAAAGATCTTCGGGGGAGGAAAAGGTGGTATGATTTCCGGTGAGTACCAGATCTTTCTGCTTGCTTCCTTCCGGCCGGTACTCATCAATCTTACGACCATCCATAAGGATATCAATATAGACCCCAAGATCGTTTTCTGTCATTCCGCTTGCTGCCAGTCGTTCTTTGTTTGGGACAATCTGGATTTCGGGATAACTGGTCTCAAGGGAAGGAATCGGACGTACCTGAGACGAAGGAATGTTGGCGCTGATGCTTCCAAAGAGTGCTCTGCTGGCCGCTACAATACGGGTAATATCTTCTCCTGCAACATTCACATCCACGGTGCGCCCTTCACCGATACCGTTTTCAAAGATTCCTGCCTGGAGGCTCACTCCGAAAACACCGGGAATGGACCCCATGATACGGTTAAAGAGGGGCATCATTTCAGACGCCCTGGTTTCGTGGGCAGAAATTCCACCAAAAAGCGTAAAACGGTCTGCCCCGACAAAAAACATGTCCTTGATCATGGGAATTCCATCTTTACCATCTTCCTGAAAATAGGGTTCCGACTCTTCGTAAATGTAACTTCCCAACGCCTTCATCTTCTCCACCGAATATCCAGGTGGCGGAATGAGGATGTTAAGAATCAGATTCCTGTTTCCCTGGGGCAGATATTCAGCACTGGGAAGCAGCATGAAAATGATCCCGACGGCGAGTGCAGTAAAAGAGATCACTGCGGTGAGCCGGGTAAAAATGTTCTTCAGACACAAACCTGAGAGAAGCATAATAAGGCGGGTAAAAAAAGGCCCCGCGATACTCTTTTGCAAACTGTTTTTCTTCCTGGGCTTACTTCCTTTATAAAGGTGATACATCAGGGTAGGGATTACAGAAACAGAGACAAAAAGGCTGATAAGAATGGAAAAGGTTATGGCAATGGCTATATCACGAAAGAGTTGTCCCGCCTCTTCCTGCATAAAAATGATTGGCAGAAAGACAGCAACGGTGGTGGCGGTGGAGGCAAGAATTGCCCCCCAGACCTCTTTCGTGCCGTCCCATGCCGCATTGTAAATCACTTTTCCTTTTTTTCGATGACGATCAATGTTTTCCAGGACAACGATTGAGTTGTCAACAAGCATACCCACAGCAAAAGAGATACCTGCCAGGGAGACAACATTCAGGTTACGGCCAGTGATCCAGAGGAATATAAATGTGCCAATGGCAGAGATCGGTATGGCTGCGGCAGTGGTCAAGGTGGAGCGGACACTGCGAAGGAAGAGGAGCAGGACGCAGATAGCCAGCAAACCACCGATTGCCACATTCTGTTTCACAAGATCAATGGCAGTGTTGATATAGGGGCGCTGGTCATACACCCAGTCGATATACAGCCCCTGCTCTGCCAGCAGAGTGTTGTTAATATGTTCCACCTCCTGTTCCAGCCTGTTCGTCATGCCCAGTACATTGCTTCCCGGTTCCTTGCGTACTCCGATAACCACAACCGGCTCACCACTGTGCAACACCGCGATATTTTCCTTGGCATAGCCATTGCTGACCTCCGCCACTTCCCGGAGATAGACCCTTTTTATTCCATCATCAAAAACAACAACATCCAACGCATCCTCCGGTTGTTGAAACTGACCCATGGTCCGGATGCGGTAGTTTTTCCGACCGATGCCAAGAACTCCTGCTGAATTGGTCCGGTTGGCGTTTCGAATACTATTGATCACCTGATTAATGCTGATATTATGACTTGCCATCTTATCCATATCCAGGGTGATATGGAGCTCGGAAAGAGTGCCGCCAAAAATAAAGAGCGAGCCCACACCTTTTACCCGCTCCAGATGCTGGCGTACGTTATCCTCAAAATAACTGCGGTAATGATTTATGGATTCGGGATTGTCGGCCAGCGGTTTGAGCATCATCCAGATCACCGGAGAGGCATTGGCACCAGCGGATTCGATTATGGGGCGGGTAACATTTTCAGGGTAGTCTGCGACTTCATTGATCTTGTTGGACACTCGAAGAAGGGCGTCATCCAGTGAGGTCTTCAGTTCAAAGGAGAGGGTAATCTCCCCATAGCCGTTATAGCTTGCACTTTCCATTTTGGTCAGCCCCTGCAGACCTTTAAGTACTTCTTCCTGCTGTTCAATGATTTCTTTTTCAATTTCGTAAGGTGTTGCCCCTCCCCAGTTGGTTTTAACTGTAATCTGGGGTGTCTCAACATCGGGCGTGAGCTGCACCGGGAGCTTGTTCAATCCGATGATACCAAAGACCAGCAGCAGGATTACTCCAACGGTGACCGAGACAGGTTTCTCAAGTGAGTATTTGATAAGATCCATTATTGTTCTCCAGTCACCTGCACGGCCTGATCCGGACGGAGTCGTTCGTTTCCTTCAACCACGACCTTCATGCCAGCCATAACGGGTCCACTGGCAACCCCGATTTTGTCACCCAGGAAGGCGACGATATGGACGGGTAAAATGGCAGCCTTGTTCTCTTTGATGGTGTAGACAAAGTCTTTTCCCTGAAATTTTATCAGAGCAGCGCGGGGAAGAATACAGAGCTCTTTTTCAATACCTGCAGGAAGGTGAACGGTGGCCGACATATTGGCTGCGATAATTTCCTGTGCCGGGATTCTGATTTTCACAAAAATGTTTTTTGTTTTGACGTCGGCAACGGGATCGATATCCTCCACCACACCCTGCACTTCTTTCTCAAAGGCATTGAGGGTAACAGAGAGCTTTCGGCCTTTTTTCAGATATCGCAGCAGACCTTCCCCGATGGGGGCACGGACAAAGAGATCGTTGCTGGAACCAATGGAAACCAGTTGTTTTCCCTGCTGTACCCAGGCTCCGCTGTCCACGTCTTTGGTGAGGATAATTCCATCGAAGGGGGCACGTATCACACTGCGTTTCTTTTTAATGAGCAGTATGGCCAGTTCTTCCTGCCGGGCCTGTTTTTCAAGTTTTGCGTTTTGGTACGTGAAGAGAGCATCATCATAGTCTTTCTCACTCACTCCGGATTCCTTATAAAGACTCTCCAGCCGTTTGAAATTTTTCCTGGTATTTTGCAGCAGCAGTTCGTTTTGGGCAATATGCGTCTTTTGTAATGCAATCTCATTATCCAGCATCTCTGTGTCCAGCTGAACAAGCACCTCATCCTCTTGAACATGCGCCCCCTGCCGGGCAAGCACTGTTCGGACAAGCCCCGTGACTTCAGTTGAGACTTCGCTTATACGATCATAATAGAGAATACCGATGACAGATTGCGTCTGCGATACCTTTTGCATTTTCACTTCCGTTACAACAACCGAAGCTGGTGGTTGCTCCCGGGCATGAAGAGGGGTGACGAACAGAAACAGGAGAATAAAAAGAAGAACTATAGATCGCATGGAATACCTCTTTATGAATTGCTGCGTGAGCTGAAAAAATTGTCCGTAAGCAGATCAAGATTTCCCCGAATCCTGTCAAGAAACTCCATGAGCAGATCCTGCTCATGGCTGGGAATCCCCTTTGTCAGATGCTCGGAAAAGGATTCAAATAAAACATACACCTTCTCCACCATCTCCTTTCCCTGTACTGTAAGCACAAGGAGCGTGGAGCGACGATCTGCCGGGTTCTGTTTGCGCCTGACCAGAGATTTTTTCTCAAGACGATCCAGGATCCTGGTTACGTTTGCAGCACTTTTTTCCACAATTTCACAGAGTTGATTCTGAGAAAGCGTGTCATCTTCGGGTATGTTTTTCAGAAGAACATACTGCTCCACCGTCAAGCCATACGGCTTGAGCACTCGTTCCGCATGGTTGGTCATTGCCTGAACCGTCAGATAAAGCAGACGACCTACAGATTTTTCATCACAGGATTTCATTAGTTGCCTCATTAATTATTAACTAGACATCTAATTCCATGGAAAATACGCAGAGTCAAGAAAAAAGAAGAAAAAGATAAAAGGTCAAGTCCGCTTTTTACTCATTTCGTATTGTACATTAGGATCACGTTATGAATAATGGTAAGAGGATATTGAGAAAATAAGATTGGTCTAAGATAATTTGTAATAGCGATTTGAAAAAAACAGCTACAAAGTCAAAAGCGGACTTGACCCCTTTCCTCGGGGCGTGGATTGAAACCTCCACAATAGTCTTGCTGTTTTCCCGATACATAGTTGACGGTGACAACGGTATTAGGAAGATATCCACTGACTATTTTCAACAAAGAGGTATTCTCGAACGTAGTAGTTTGCCCCTTTCCGTCCCTTAGAAGCCACTTTTTATAGTGAAAAGGACCTTCGCTTGGTCCGACCCCACAGTGCTCCGGTGGGCTCCGCACTGTGGGCGATTGCCTTACCGATATTTGGCAGGGCGTCCAGTTTTGTTACTGTTTCCCTACCCGGCAGCGAAAACTGCGCATGGCAGGAGTGCCGGTGATGGGATTTCTTACGCTGTCATCGGTAAGCGTGTTGAAGTTACAGGCTGGGTCATAATCCCCCCAGCCCCAGGCAATACGGACGGAGCCGGGGTGAACACAGTCTGATATTTTTGCCTGCATGGAGATTGTTCCCTGGGGTGAGCTGATGTTAAGCAGATCACCGTTGTCGATTGCCATATTTTCGGCATCTTGCGGATGAATATCCACATTACAGCCTTTCCCTTCCAGGAGTAGGGAGGGGATGGTACGATACTGGGAGTTGGTAAAACGAATATTTCTCGCCCCGCTGATGCCGATCAGGGGATAGTCTTCTTTCTGAGCGTCGAAGCCGATTGGCTCTGACGGGTAGCCTGAGAGGTAGGGGACCGGGTCAAAGTTGTTATCGGAGAGCTTCTGGGAGAAAAATTCAAATTTACCTGATGGTGTGTCAAAGCCCTGCTCCTTGAATTTCTGATACCTGATATCTTCTATGCGGATACCATTGCCATTCTCCCGCAGGTCGGAGACGGTTGTTCCCACAGGTTCGAGCTGAAAGTCGATGGCCTCCTCACCACTTTGCCAAGGGAATTCCTTCGTGAGGCCCAGGCGGCGTCCCAGCTCAAAGACGATCTTCCAGTCCGGCCAGGAATCAGCAATGGGTTCAATCACCTGATCCTGGAGAATAATCGGGTTGTTGCGAATGGCCGCCCGGTTGAGCTGCGTCTTTTCAAAACAGGAGGATGCCGGAAGGATCACGTCGGCAAGACGAGTGGTACGGTTCATAAACATATCGATTGCCACCAGAAAATCGACGCTGGCAAAGGCCCTGTGGGTTCGTTTGGAATCTGCCATGGTCACCACCGGGTTCCCGGCCTGGACAACCACCATCTTCAGGGGATAGGGCCTCTTGTCAAGGATTGCGTCAACTACACAGGACTGCACCTGCCGACCCCAGGTGGTATTGAAGCTGTCAAAGAGCGGATAGGCAGAGGTGATGGGCTCGACTCCTTTGCTGGCTCCATTTTGTTCCTGGATGTTTCGGAGCTGAATGGGCTGGGGCAAGACGTCACCGCCACTCTGGTCGATATTGCCACACAGTCCACGCAGTAAGGCCACCGCACGTGTGGATTGAAATATATCCAGCTGCATATCAAGGCCGTTACCGTCAACGATGCATGCCGGTTTCGTGGTGGCATACAGTCTGGCAACGGTACGGATGGTTTCTGCGTCCAGCCAGATACGTTCGGCTACCTCTTCCGGTGCAAAGCGGGAGGCACTTTCGGCCAGTTCCTCAAAGCCGACTGTATGCTCTTGCACAAAGTCATGGTCATAGAGATCTTCTTCAATGATGGTATGGATCATGGCCATGGCAAGAAGTCCGTCATGACCAGGTTTGATCTGTAAAAAGGTATCGGCCTTTTTTGCAAGACGCGTGGCAATGGGATCAATAACGACGAGGTGGGCACCGTTTTCATGCCCCTTGCTGATGGCCTCAGCCATGCCCAAGGCGGTGTCTCCATCATGTTTCCCCCAGACAATGATACATTTGGCAAGTCCTGCTTCCGGGTATGCCATGACACCATAGGTATAGGAATGCGCCATTTCCCTGGCCACGAAACAGACGGAGCCGTTGCCAATGGTATTGGGGGAGCCAAAGCAGTTCATCAACCGGTTGGCGTAATCCCATGGCGCACCCCAGTCAGCGGCCATGCCGCGCAGCCATGCGATGGATTCAGGGCCATTTTCTTCTTTGTACTGCTGAAATTTTGCGGCAATAAGATTAAGGGCCTCATCCCAGGAGGCCTCCTCCAGCTGACCTCCCTTTGTCCTTCGGATCAGTGGGGTCTTGATGCGTTTGTCGGAGTAGACAATTTCGGACGCGGCACGCAACTTGGCACAGCTCAGACGTTTTTCCGGGTCTAAAATAGATTTGCGTTCAGCAGATATAAGCTTTCCATTTTTCACCTCTGCAATAATAGGACAGCAGGAGGAGCAGAAACGGCAGACAGTATGTTTTTTCATTAATTTCCCATAACAGTTTTTACGACGCCATCAACGTTTGCCCTTAAAATAACAGCTGCGGATCAGTTCAAAATGGTTACGATGGGTGCGGATTTTCCACCAGACATGGGATTTATCCTCTTCCCGCCAGGCGGGAGTGATCCCATGTGATCCTGTGGTGAAAATTTTCTGTACACTGTCCAGGCCGGAACCGCTAAACTCCCCTTCTTCTCTACCACCCAACCACTCTTCTGCTAGAGCCGCCTCTTCAGACCAGGAAAAAGGATCAGAGAGCAGGAACTGGGCACCCTGTTTTTTACAAACCCGGTTCATCTCCTGCAGGTGCAGCAGGGGGTGGGGAAGTTTGTCTATCAGGTTTAGAGAACTAGTGATGGATGCCGTATAGGTACGGAAGGGTAGATGCAGTGCATCGGCAACAATAAACTCCATATTGCTTTGCGGCCAACTCTCTGGCAGTTCGACTGTTTCACGGCGATGGATGTGTCCTTCATCTTTGAGCAGGATCTGGGTCTTTTTCTCCCGCATGAGATCCCTTGCTGTTCGAATAAATGCAGTTGAGTTATCAATGCCCACAGCAAAGTCACATTTCCCGGCAAGTTCAAAGGTGAAACGGCCCACTGCAGCACCCAGGTCGATTCCCAGGCCGGAAGCAGGTTGAATCTGTGCCGACCAGCGGGGATAGGCATCACTCCAGTCCGGATCGTTCAGGAGGTCTCCATAATGACTCCAAAGATAGGAGGCAACCACCTCCTCCTGTTCATACTTGTTTTGTTTCGGGCTTACCGGCTGTTTTCCTGTGGGTTCTAGAAAGGCGATACCTTCTTCAATGGGATATGCTGCATGGCAGTTGCTGCAGGAAAGTGTACCGTTGATGATGTCATTATTCTGTGCTTCTTCAACCTGACAGTCCAGCGGAATTTCAACAGGTAAACAGACAGGACAGATGAAGTATTTCAAGAGTTGTTCGTTCATTTTGTATTGCTTTAAGATGAGAGGGGTGCTCCCACAATGTAGTCATTGTAGAGGCGTAGCATAAAAGTATTGGAAGTGGAAGGGAAAGCCATTATTTGGGAAAGGTCATCATAAAACAGACACCTTTATCTCCCTCGGGAAACAAGGTGGGGTCAAATCTTTATCCTTGACATGGTCGCTCTCCCTGCAACGTCAAACTTACTGGAAAATTGAATATTCTGATCTTCATGTTAAGAGAAAAGTCTACTTTTGGAAACCTTTATTTATTGGAGAGATTACCGTGGATTAACCAACCCAAGAATAGGCAAACTTATGGGGATTGACTACAGCACGGTAAGTCAAGGGCGTAAACGTCTACACCATCGGGTAGAAAAAGATACTGATATTCTCGTTGCTGGTCAAAAAAACTATGTAAAAAACGTGCACTCAGTCCGATCAGTGAGTAATTTCACTGATCTCGACAAAAATCCTTTGCAGGAGGACTGAATGCACATTAAGACATTGCTCAATTACGTCACAAATTACAAGGGTTTTGGAGAAATAGGGTCAAGTCCGCTTTTGACTTTTATGGGGGCCTGGTATAAAAATACCATGTCAAAATTTTTACGAATTGAATACCCCGGAGCTTGATGTCAAACCATTACTTATGTTGAGTTCAACATAAGTAATGGTTGCAAGGGTGGTCTTCTGGTCATACTGGCGGCATCACCCTCCAGGCAGAAGGCGGCATACGTCGATTTTCCGCAAAAGGTGAGCTGGAAGAGATTGTTTGGCTTAAAAAATTACTGTTCAGTAAACAGTGCTGTGCAGCGAGCTAAAGGTAAGTTGAAGACCGGGAAGAAGAAGGGCAGCACTCTGGAGACAATCAGGCAAAAAGTAATCAAAGGTCAAAAGCGGACTTGCCCTCTTTTTGTACACGGTCGTCGTGTTAGTCCAGGAAAAGCAGGGCGACCAAGGAAAAAGCCTGCTGGAAATTAAATCGTGGTCCCCTATTTATACACTCAACAGAGTTAGCCAATTATTGCAAAATGCCCTTAGCGAGTGTGAAGATACATGGGGAAACGATACGAGAATAAAGGGGTCAGGGAAAAAGTAGAAAGTATTAAAAAAATAAGCCGTAACGACCATATCTGCTGATATACTGACAAAACAGATAACACGCCTGAGTACGTGTTTAGTACCTTACAGATAATTTTCTTGTTTTTTTCGCAAGAAAATTTCTAATAAGGTACTTACACCCCTCAAGGGGGTACTGAAAAGAGTGCCGGCTTACCGTTCATCACCGGTGTTAGTATTCCTTAGAACCTCCCTGCACCAACCAACAATAGTGCAAATATTATTGACACCTACTTTCCTGTTTCATACACTCTTTCAAAGAGAAAAACGTTGAACAAACAGGATTATTTCCCACATTAACGGCAACCCTCCGCCTTCATTTGAAGTATACAAAGCCATTCCCGACCAGGAGTTCAAAATTAACAGTACCTTCAGGAATTGTCTGTCTTTTCAATTGCTCCTGCAACCATCACCTAAAATATTCCGCTGCCAATCCTCAACTAAACAAAGGATACATGAAAAACTCAATACTTCTTATTTTACTTTTATTGTTGTGCTGCCTGTCAATACCCTATAGTGCTCATTCCACCAAGTTACCTCAGAGTGCAAATCAGGGATGGTGGCAGAATGTGCAAAAACAGATTCAGCAGAATGAATACTCTATTCAATGGAGTAAAAAAAAACAGGCTTACTCCTCCCCTAATCGCAAACAGAATCTGCGGTTCACCTACCACAACAATGGATTCAGTGTGGAGCCAAGAACTGTCAATATTCCCCTCTTTGACGTTGCAGATATGTCCATTTCAGAAAATGAGAAAAAATACAAACGTCTCCAAAATTGGGAACTTCGTTTAACGTTTACCGGTTACGGCAGGGACAACGTCTTTTTCCCGTTTTCCAGCAGCAATTTCTCAGTCGACCGAAACCTGGCCTCCAGTGAGAACGATGATATAATTATCAGTTATGAAAACAATGACAAAGGTATGCGCCAGAACTTCATTGTCAAAAAGAAGCCTCTTGGGGATGAAACTCTGCAACTGCGGATTCATCCCCGCACAAAACTTGCTAAACAGGTGAGTGCTCACGGGATCCTTTTTACCCTCGCTGACGGTTCTGTCGCCATGAGATATAATGACCTGCAGGTCTGGGACAGTGACGGAAAGAAGCTGGCAAGCTATTTCACCCTGCACCCTTCCGGTGATGTGCTCATTGAGGTTGATGATAGCAGGGCGCACTATCCGATAACCGTTGATCCGCTTTCAAATACTGCCGACTGGTCAATGGAATCCAACCATGAAAAAGCCCTTTTTGGATATTCTTCTTCCATGGCAGGTGATGTGAACAATGATGGCTATGATGATATTATCATTGGAGCGTACAATTATGATAATGGCGATGCACCTAAGGGAAAGGCGTATGTCTATCACGGTTCAAGCACAGGTTTGCCCCTTACTCCTGCATGGGTTACTCAAGGCGGGAGATTCTATGGTAACTCGGTATCCGCAGCCGGAGATGTCAATAATGATGGATTCGACGATGTCATTGTCGGTGCATACTGGGCTGATAACGATTTAGAACGGGACGGCAGTGCCTATGTGTATTTTGGTTCCAGTACTGGCCTGTCATCGTCACCCGACTGGACTGCCCATGGTAATAATTACCGTGACCAGTTTGGTTATTCTGTCTCCACCGCTGGTGATGTTAATAATGACGGCTTTGACGACATCATCGTTGGGGCAGATCGCGCCGGAACCGATCTTTATGATGAGGGCGAGGCATATGTGTTTTATGGCTCTGCAACTGGTCCTGCTGCTGCCCCTGCATGGACACGACGAGGCGGACCTGGACAGGCGAGTTTTGGCTGCTCCGTTTCCACGGCCGGAGATGTTAACGGTGACGGATATGCGGATGTTATCGTCGGCTCACACAGTATTGATAATGGACATGCTGATGAAGGAAAAGTCTATGTTTTTCACGGATCTTCCGTCGGCCTCTCAACTACAGAAGCATGGGCGGTTGAAGGGAATGCTACGCAAGCACATATCGGATATTCGGTTTCTTCCGCTGGAGATATTAATAATGATGGCTTTGATGATGTTGTCATTGGTGGCGGAAGTGAACTTGGTCCTGGTACCACATCCGGAATTGCCCAGGTTTACTACGGATCTTCCACAGGCCTATCCACTACAGCAGGCTGGTCGGTAGATGGTGAAGAGATTGGAGACTGTTTTGGAACCTCAGTGTCGACAGCCGGAGATCTGAATAATGATACCTTTGATGATATTATTGTCGGTGCCTATTTTCAGGGTCAAGAGAATAAAGGCAAAGCCTATGTTTATTATGGGTCAGTCTCAGGACTGTCAGCATCTCCTGCCTGGACTATGGAAGGGGATCAGGTAGACGGATTTCTTGGCATATCAGTTGCCGGTGGCGGAGATATCAATGGGGACGGCTACTCGGATATTATCGTTGGTGCATCTCATTATGATAATGGGGAAGAAAACGAAGGAAGGGTCTATGTTTATCTTGGTTCCGCTGCAGGTGTGGCCACAGTATCAGACTGGAACGCTGAAAGTGGACAGGCCGAAGCCAATATGGGAATTTCGGTCTTTACTGCCGGCGATGTCAACGGTGACGGTTTTTCCGATGTCATCGCTGGAGCCTATCGCTACGATAACGGGCAGTCGAATGAAGGGAGGGCTTTTGTCTATCATGGTTCTGCCAGTGGATTGTCTCTGACAGCTGACTGGATAGCGGAAAGCGATCAGCCTGGTTCCTATTTCGGCCATGCCGCTTCCACTGCCGGTGATGTGAACGGAGACGGCTATTCCGATGTTATCGTCGCCGCAGACAATTTTGACACCGCGGCGCAAAGTACAAATCCCGGCAGGGTCTTTGTGTACCATGGATCGGAAAGTGGACTGTCCAGCCTCCCGGATTGGATTGCCGACGGGGAGCAGTTTAACGAGTATTTCGGCTCTGCTGTTGCTACGGCTGGAGATGTGAACGGTGATGGATTCTCAGACATTGTCGTGGGCAGCTACTGCTATGATGATACTGGTGGAAATAACGAAGGGAAGGCCTCGGTTTTTCATGGTTCCGCTGCAGGTCTCTCAACCACAGCCGATTGGGCGGTGGTGGGTGAGATGGAAGGAGCTCTTTATTCAAGCTCCGTTTCCACAGCCGGAGATGTAAACGGGGACGGTTTTTCAGACATTATTGTCGGAGCTCAGGGCCACAGTAACGAGGAAGATAATGAAGGGAAATCATATCTTTATCTCGGGTCAGATAGCGGCCTGGCTGTGAACGCCGCATGGAGCACAGAGAGTAATCAGGTAAACGCCAATTTTGGTAACTCTGTATCCACGGCCGGCGATGTCAATGGTGATGGCTATTCTGATGTTATTGTCGGCGCCTTTTTCTACAACAATGGTGAAACTAATGAAGGAAGGGCCTTTGTCTATCACGGTTCCGCCAATGGTCTCTCAGTTGATGCCGACTGGATGGCAGAAAGCAATCAGGCTGGAGCGCTCTTTGGTGCAGGGGTTGCCCCGGCTGGAGATGTTAACGGAGATGGCTACGCAGATGTGATTATTGGTGCAGACGGCTACAGCAATGGCGAGGAGTATGAAGGAATGGCTGCTCTCTATCTCGGCTCCGCAACCGGTCTTATGGCACAACCTCTTACCAGATTGGAAGGTGAACAGGCCGGAGCCCACTTCGGCAGGGAAGTGGCTCCTGCCGGAGATGTGAACGGGGATGGTTACTCTGATATCATTATCGGTGCCTATGATTATGATAATGGTGAAGAGAACGAAGGGGGTGTTTTTGTCTTTCACGGTGGATCTACGGGATTGTCTGATAACGCCGTCTGGACAGGAGAAAGCAATCAGGCAGATGCTTATCTCGGTTATTCCGTGTCCACCGCTGGAGATGTGAATGGTGATGGCTATTCCGATGTTGTTGTCGGCGCTTACAAGTATGACAATGGGGAAATAGATGAAGGACGGATTTTTGTCTTTCATGGCTCCGCTGACGGGGTCTCCGCAACCGCCGACTGGACAGCGGAAAACAACGAGGCTGAATCCCGATTTGGTTATTCTGTCTCCACTGCCGGAGATGTGAATGGAGACGGCTATTCCGATATTCTCACCGGTGCATATTATTTTGCCAACGGTGAAGCCTATGAAGGCCGTGCGTATGCCTATTATGGTTCTTCTGCTGGCCTGCCCCCATCACCTGATTGGGTAGTGGAAAGCAATCAGGTGGAAGGGACTCTTGGCTATTCCGTTTCCACTGCCGGTGATGTGAATGGTGACGGGTATTCTGATGTTGTCGTCGGAGCCTATGCCTACAATGGTGGTGAAGGAGCAGCATTTGTCTACCATGGTTCAGATCTGGGCCTCTCTTCCACACCCAACTGGGAGGCGAACGGTCCCGAGCAGCTTGATAACTATTTTGGGATGTCTGTCTCCAGCGCTGGAGATGTGAACGGGGACGGCTATTCTGACGTTATTGTCGGGGCACCCTACCTTGATATCAATGGTACCGACGAAGGAAAAGTGTTTGTTTATCATGGTTCGTCGTCAGGTCTTGGTGTGGATGCCGAATGGACGATTGATGGAGAACAGGACAGTGCGTATCTTGGCAGATCCGTTGCGCTGGCCGGAGATGTCAATGGAGATGGTTATTCTGACATTATTACCAGTGCACATCTTTATGACCATGACGAGGTGGACGAGGGAAGAGTTTATGCCTTTTACGGTTCAGAGAACGGCTTGTCGATGGCCGCAGACTGGATCTCTGAGAGTGATCACCAGGATGCCAGGTATGGTTTCTCCCTTTCCACAGCAGGAGATACCAATGGTGATGGCTACTCCGATATCATTATCGGGGCCTATAGATTCAGTGACGGTTTCAGTGGCAACGGGGCGGCCTTTATCTTTCAGGGGAGTGGGGCCGGTCTTTCCGGGGCAGCCGATGAAAAGATATCCATCCCCCAGGACTGGGCCTATTTTGGCCTTTCTGTTTCCACGGCAGGAGATGTAAACGGAGACGGCTACTCAGATGTTATTGTCGGTGCGCCCTATTTTGACAACGATGAAAATGCAGAGGGCAGTGCTTTTATTTACTATGGCAACGGTCTGCCGGGACTGCAGAATGGTCTGCAGCAGTATGAACCGGATGGTTTTGAAGTTATAGGGGCTGGCGGGCGCAGCGGCGTTGCTGGTGAAATCCGGTTGAGCCAGTTTGCCAAAAGTCCCTTCGGCAGAACAAAAGGAAAGATGGTGTATGAATTCCAGGAAAACGGTACCTCTTTCAGCCTGGGAAGCTCTCTTGTCAATTCTGTATCCTCTTCTGGTAAACAGCCTGTCTTTTCCAACCTTGGCACTGTGGGGATTGCTCTGCAGGCAAATATCAACGGACTCGATGGAAGCAGTCATTACCGATGGCGCTGTCGTACTGAGTACGAGCAGGCGAGCAACCCGTTTCAGAAATATAGTCCCTGGCGCTATTATAACAGCTACAATCCTAAACCTTTTGCTGGATTTATGGCCTTTCTCGATGCATACACCCTTACGTATACAGCGTCGGATAACGGCAGCATCTCCGGGACAGCCATGCAAAATCTCAATTCCGGGATGGACGGAACGACGGTTGAAGCGCTGCCTGCGGCCGGCTATCATTTTGTCCACTGGAGTGATGGCTCAAGCAGCAACCCGCGAACGGATATCGATGTCAGCGGGTCCCTCAACCTCATCGCCTATTTCAGCAATATGTATGGCTTGAATGTTCACGTAAATGTTAGCGGGACAGGGATCGTCAGCAGTAATCCGGAGGGGATAAACAACTGCAGTGATAACTGTTCTGCAGACTATTTGACAAACAGCCCGGTAAGCCTGACAGCAACAGCAGACCCAGGCAGTGTTTTTACCGGCTGGTCAGGCGGCTGTTCAGGTACTGGAACCTGCACGGTTGTTATGGACCAGGATCTTGAGGTAACAGCACAGTTTGCGAAAAAATTCTCCTGGCTGCTATTTCTGCCGGCAATTCTGCATGGTGTCGATGAGTAAGGAATGACATAGTCAGTGGATCGGAAAAAATCCAGACAGAAAGAACTTTTTGATATGCAATCAGTAATCAAGGGGGAATTGCTGGTCCTTGAAAAAATACATTATGCAGGCGAATCCATGAGAAACAGTACTGTTTCTCCCGTTGATACTTTCCCTCTTTTTGTCAGCTCCTCAGGCTGAAACGCTGCAGGAAGCCTGTGTTGAAAAAGTGTTTTCGGAAGGGTTTTTTCAGTGCAGCCCTGTTGCAAGACGGCAGTTTATGGGTCTGGGGACGGGGCAGCAATGGGCGACTCGGAGATGGTGAAAACTGGAGTGTAATACCCATAAACTAGCGCCATTCTGGTCTGTCCCCCATTTTCTAGGCACCGGATCTGGCTACGCGTTAAATGACTTGTTCTCTTTTTGATATTTTTCCTTGTTATTATGGTCCTTGTCCCACCAACTATCAGGCAGTAGTAGTTTGCAAAGGGATAATTTCATCCTTGATTTTCACCATTTTTTGTCTGGCAATTTTAAGGTCGTAACTGGTTTGCAGGTTCATCCAAAACTGTGCGGTGGTATTGAAGTATCTAGCTAACCTGAGTGCAGTATCAATGCTGACACCCCGCTTTTGTCTTACCACATCATTAATTCTTGGTGCTGGAATGCGCAGAGCAATTGCCAGGGCATTCACACTCATATTTAAAGGTTCAAGGTATTCTTCTTTGATGATTTCTCCAGGGTGGATTGGTCGCATATTATTCATTATCTGTTCCTCCTAGTGGTAATCGGTGATTTCTACATCGCAAGGCTCACCAGACCATACAAAGCATATACGCCATTGTTTGTTGATTCTTATACTGTGCTGTCCTTGCCTGTCTCCCTCTAGCTTTTCAAGCCTGTTACCTGGTGGGGATCGTAAATCTAGCAGTTCGGCTACACTGTCAAGTATTTGGAGTTTACGTTCTGCTTGTTCCTGAAAAGCTCTGAATTGCTTCGGGCTTTTTCCTTCTTAAAGGGCTTGTGTGTGCTTGCATTTGAAATTCTTTATCATAAACAAAAGAGTATAACGGAGCGCGTTAAATGTCAAGAGTTGTGTGTTTTATTGGGGAGAGAACGATTTTGTCAGAGCCTGAGCGTCGATCTTTTTCTTCTTCGCCCATTTGCTGAACTTTTTCGTCATTAAATGATACATACCTTGCTATAACACGTGGTGCTATGCAGTCAATGGGCTACCTGTCGAAAACAGGATTAAAGAGAGAATCGGGAATAGACCGCGATTCTCCATAACATCAGGGAATTTACGCATGTTCTTTATATGACTTGAGAACCGAATTAATTTCTGACTGATACCCTTTTCCCTGTTTACGAAAGAGCTCAAACACATCATCATCTGTTCGAATTGAAATAGCAGTTTTCCCTGCTGGGTCAAGCACCTTTGCCCCATAGCTCTCACAACTCTATTCCAGCTGTTCCACCCCTTTAACCAGATTGTAAAACGCACCTTTTTTTGAAATGAGCTCGGTAAACGAGCCCTCTTCCAGCAGAGCCCCGTTTTTGAGAAGGAGAATTCGGTCGTAGGCAGCGGAATTTTCCAGACGATGCATCACCGCGACAATGGTCTTGCCTTCTGTCTGCTGTGCCTCGAGTACATCGTGAATCCGCCGTTGGGAGACATTGTCCAGGCTGGCTGTTGCCTCATCAAGAAAGATAATCGGGGTATCCCGCAGAAATGCCCGGGCAATGGCAAGTTTTTGTTTCTGCCCGCCGGACAGTCTATCCCCCTGGCTGCCCACATGAAAGTCCAGCCCCACATTGAGTACATCGTCGAGGATATCTTTTGCCAGCAGACTGTAGAGCAGGTTGGACAGCTCCTCACCCATGGGCTTGCGTGTCTTCATTACTCCAAACAGGATGTTTTCCAATAGAGGGCGACTGTACAGGTATTGGTTTGGACAAAACGGCATAAAGGGACTGCTGATATCCTCTTTTTCACATTCAAAACATGATTTTTTGTCACCGTCACCGTCACCGTCACTGTCACTGTCGTCGTCATGATGGCAGGAGTTCATCTTCAGGTGGGCAACATTTTTGAGAAAGAGTTTCCGGGCACGGATAATCTTCTCTTCAAAGTCGGGTTCCACCTCTGCGACCTTGTGAAATCCTGGAATAAAACGCAGGGCAAGCTGATAGAGGAGGTAGCGGTCTTTGCTGTTGTCGGGAATCTCCCCTTTGCTTTCATCGAGTAGTCGCTGATATTCTTTGAACTCCTCCGGTCTCATGGGAGTGTAGCGGAAGAAGAAGTCGTCGTTACGGCACTCTTCAAGCAGACTCACTGACTCAAGGGTTAGGGTATACCCGAGCTGCAGCAATGGTCTGACAAGGTCCGTAGTTTGCAGAATATTGATGAAAGACTGCAGTCCCGGCAGGTTTTCGATGTCGAAGAGACCGGTGGGACAGTCACCGAAAATCAGGTTGTCACGAATGGATGAATAGCGGAGGAAATGTTCCATGTCGTAGAACTCCACCACGTGGGCAAATTCTTCATGGAGTTGAGGGGCCAGATCGTGACGGATTGTCAGCAGTTTCTCCTTGAAGGGAGCACAGCATTCTTTGTCCAGAATGGCCTGAAAACCGAAGCGGATGATATCTTCTTCAAGACCGGTATCATAGATGGCATTGAGCTGCCTGCCAAGATCCGGCATCTCCTGTTTTCTACCAAGGGCAAGAGCTTTCACACCATAAAGCAGGTTCTCCCGGATTGTACCGGTGAAGATAAAGGGGTTCTGAGATATCAGAGTGATATTGCTGCTGATATCCGCTTTGCAGAGTTGTGAGATGGGGTGGTCGTCATACTGTATGCTTCCTGAAGAAAGGGAATAGAGCTGATCCATGCAGAGAATCAGGGTGGATTTCCCTGATCCGGAAAATCCGACAACGGCAATTCGTTCGCCGGAGGAAATTGAGGTGCTGATCCGATCAAGCAGCTTTACTCTGCCGCCAACGGTGAAGGTGGCATTGGTCAGGGTGATGGCACCGCTGAAATCCGTCACACTGCCGGATTCGGGCAGGAGAGGATATTCCGGTTCAAGATCAAAAATCTCCATGATCTGTCTGTATTTCACCTGGGCATCCTGCAATGCCTGATAATATTCGAGAATCTCTTTCCAGGGGTCATAGACTTTTTCATGGGCTGAGAGAAAGGCTACCAGTGCCCCCAGGGTGAAGTTTCCGTTAATGGCAAAATATCCGCCCACCAGAAAGAGGAGAAATGGGCCGAAGGACTGAAAGAGGTTGTTGGAAAATTTAATGCCGTATTTGACAATAAACAGTCGTTTCAGCAGGCTGTACAGTCCGCTGATGTGGGGTCTGATGCGTTCTTCTTCCAGTGGAAAGCTGGCGTGGGAATGGATTTCATGGATACCGCTGATTGCCTCGTTGACCACATTTGCCATGGCACGCATGGTCTTGATCCGTTTTTTGTTGAGCCGGTTATAGCGTTTCTGCAGCATGGGAATTAATATAATTTCAAACGGATAGAGGGCGATGGTCAGCAGGGCGAGGGGCGGACTGAGGATAAACATATAGCCCAGGAAGACAACAAAGGTAAGGAGGCTGGTCAGCGGGATAGCCAGGGCACCACCGAGAAAATACCCTATGGAGTTGAGCTCTGAGGTCATGGCAGAGATAACGGTACCCGGCTGCATACCCCGATAATATTGGAGGGGCAGCTGCAGAATGTGCTGATACAGGTGGGTACGCAGTTCCACCAGAATTTTCTGGCCGATGACCATCTGCAGGACGTTTATGGCATACTTGGTTATTCCTGCGAGCAGCACCGAGGCGAGGTAGAATCCGCAGTAGAGAAAGAGCAGGTGCGTATCCCGGAGGTTGATGGCATCGTTGACAATGCGTTTCTGCATCTCCAGCGGTACAACACGGAAAAACAGACTCACTACAATGATCAGAAGCAGGAAGAGCTGCAGACCGCGATATCTGTGAAGGATCCAGAAAAAAAGCGGACGTTTGGTAATACGCATAGACTCCTCCTGAGAGAGTCCACAATCATGGTGCTCTCCTCTGATCTGCTTTTTGATGGTTCGTCAGCAGAGTGGACACACAGTGTGCCCGGCAAAAAAAGAACGGAAATTATCCTGTTGCTGGTTTTCTTTCCTTTCTCGCTGGAAGGAAGAAAAAAACCGGAAGCCCGGACAAGGTCAGGACTCCCGGCAGAAAATCAGGAGAGTGCCCGCTCCTTCACCCGTATCAGATACAGGGCAAGCGGTCGGTAGAGGAGGTGTGCCCATTTGGCAAACGGGACCTCCAGAACCAGCATGGGGACAGCTATCATCATGTGGATAACGTAGATGTAATACGTGGACAGCGGCATACCCAGCAGTCGGGTAAAGTGAATCAGAATCCCGGTGAAGGTGGTCAGCCAGAGCAGGATCAGAAAGGCCCAGTCCGAAGAATGTGAGTATTTATAGACTGTCTTGGTCTTCTGCAGACGTCCGATAATGGCATAGGTGGTGCCGTATAAAATAGCGAAGGTTCCGTAATATCCCAGCAGCCTCACCGGATGCCAGAAGGAGAGGATCTCATCACGCTGAAACCAGCGTAAAAAGACGACAACCAGGATAAAGATGGTGGAGTAGCCGGTCATAATCAGCAGATGTA
Source organism: Desulfocapsa sp. (assembly GCA_024763035.1). Classification (GTDB taxonomy): domain Bacteria; phylum Desulfobacterota; class Desulfobulbia; order Desulfobulbales; family Desulfocapsaceae; genus Desulfocapsa. The sequence goes on from JANTGG010000012.1 coordinate 32,304, forward strand.
TCAGCCACTGCATATCCTGACTTTTACTTTTGCAGTCTTTGAATCGTTTCTGGGTTGCGAAGTTAACCAGCAGGGTTTTCAGCTCATCGATATAGAGACTCACGGGAATGCCGTTCCATTTTTTCCCTTCCGGAGCAGCAGGGGTATCATCCTCCGCATTTGTTTCCCGGGTATACTGGTCAGGGTCACCAAGCACAGCCCTTGCCATACGTCGGGCATTGGAGAGCAGGAATCCGGAGAGGATGAGCAGCATAATCAGGTCAAGGATCTCTATGACATGGCTGGAGGCAAATTCGTTCAATGCCACCCGGTCGGTGACAATGGGACCGTGAAAGAGGTAAAAACCTGTTCCAACAAGCCCAGCCACAAAGAGAATGGCACAAATCTCAAAGACTTTAGATGTGTAGAACAGGTGTGAAATCCCTGTCCAGTCGTAGCGTGCCGTGAGATAGCGCCGCAGCCCCATCATCACCTCACCGGGGTTGGCATCCCGCGGGCAGGTCTCGGAGCAGTCTCCACAGTAATAACAGAGCCATGGTTCCGGTGCGTGGAGCAGCTTTTCTTCGGCTCCAATCTGCAGGTAACGGATTACCTTGCGCGGAAAGGGGGTATCTTCTGAGGACAGGGTACAGACTGCTGTGCAGTTCCCGCAGTTGAAGCAGGTGGCTGCGTCCTCTACACCATATTTGTTCAGTTGGACAAGGAGACCGGGGTCAACGGAAGTGGCCATGATTTTCTCCAGAATTGTAGTATGTTTCCCGCCGGACAATGCGGCTGTTTACTGCTTACGATCAGCAGGTCAGTTCATATTTGAAATAATCACCGTCTTTTGCCCCTTCGCCGACAATACCGTACCGTTTCAGGGTGGATATATATTGAAGAACCTGTTCCGTTTCCATGGACACAGCCTCCGCAATCTCCGGAATGGTTTTGGGGGCAGGTGTCAGGGCTTCACGGATACCCTTGATGACACCACTCTGTTCTTTCACAGCAGCCCGTGCTTTAGCGATGGTTTCCGAACGTTCCTGACGAAGAACCTTCATTGCACTGCTGTTGGCTTTCTTTTCTTTTTCACTCATCTCGTTCCCCGGATATTTTCAAAATTTAACAATGGCATCAACCATATCTTCGTATTCCTGCAGGGACCAGCCCTGGACATCAATGGCATTTTCAGGACAGACTGCGACACACATGCCGCAGCCGGTACAGAGTGCCGGGTTGACTTCTGCCAGATTTCCGTTCATGGTAATGGCCTTTTCCGGACATTCTTCAATACATTTTCCACTGCCTTTGCATTTGTCGGTTTCGACGGCGGCAACAAAGGGATCGAGTTCCACATAGCCTTTACCAAGGAGGGCAACAGTTTTTGCTGCTGCAGCCTGGGCGGCGTTGCACACCTCATTGATATCCATGGGTGCCTGACTGGTGCCGGCAAGGAAAATACCGCCGTTTGCCATCTCCACCGGACGCAGTTTGGGGTGCACTTCCTGGAGGAATTTATCCGATCCCACCGGCAGCTTCATCATCTCCACCAGGCTGGTGATGGGAGCAGCCTGCATGCCGGTTGCGAGGACAACCAGGTCAACACCGACCTCTATCTCTTCGTTAAAGGTCAGTTTGTCCCTGACGCGTACTGTGAGCGGATACTCACCGGATTCTCTTGTGATCACCGGAGATTCGTCCGGCTCATAGCGAAAGAAGAGCACATTCTTTTCCGAGGCTCTGTCGTAATAGTCCTCCTGGTTATGTCCGTAGGTTCGGATATCCCGGTAGAAATCCAGCACCTGGGTGTCGGGATACCGGTCACGGATCTCCAGTGCCGCCTGCAGGGTGGCAGTGCAGCAGGTTCTGGAACAGTATTCGTTCAGGTAATCGTCTTCGTCTGCCTCATGGATGCCGGGGATCTGACGACTGCCGACACAGTGGATCATGGCGACCCTGCGTACGGTCCGGTTGTTGATTCGCAGGGTTCCTGAATCCTGTGGTGAGTCTGCCATGTCCCGAATCAGTTGACGGAGAGTGATGACTTCTTCATTGTCACCGTAACCAAATTCTCCCCGGGAAGGTTCATACAGTTCAAAGCCGGTGGCAAAGATGATGACACCAGTGGTCAGCGATTCCTCACTTGCCTCAGTCGGTGTCTGTCCGGGATAGTAACCGGCAAATGGGTGAAAATATTTTTCGCGGATATCTCCGGGAACAGCATCTGCCGGCGGTTTTTTGCTGACTGTGAGAGTAAAGTTACCGATATAGCCTTCAAACCCAGTGATTTCGGAGCATGGATAGATGGTGATGAGAGGCGATTTCATAACGGTATCGGCCAGGTAGGCGATCAGGTCGCCCGCTTTTTCACTGGTGGGAAAGACCCGGTCGAGTTTTGACGCATTGCCGCCGAGAAAGGGGGTCTTTTCTATGAGAGCCACTTCAATGCCGCTGGCGGCAAGATCAACGGCTGCGCGCAATCCGGCAATACCTCCGCCGATGATTGTTGCATGATTGGCTGCATCCACCCGAATGGCTTCCAGAGGTTTCAGACCCCGTGCTTTGGCAATGGCGGCTGCGACCAGGGTGACGGCCTTGGATGTCGCCGGATCTCCATGGTGTACCCAGGAATCCTGTTCGCGGATATTGGCATGTTCATAGAGATACGGGTTCATGTCCGCACGGCTGATAGCGCCACGAAAGGTCAGCTCATGGAGACTGGGGGCGCAGGAGGCGACAACCACCCTGTTAATGCTCCCCTCTTTGATGTCTTTCTGGATCAGTTCCTGACCCGGATCCGAGCACATGAACATGTCGGTGTGCGACACCTCAACACCGGGGATATCCTTCACCGCTTCGGCGACTTTTTTCACATCCACATGGTCAGATATATTGCCTCCGCAGTGACAAATATAGACGCCGACCCTGGGCTCTGCAGTTTCCTGTTTTTTTATTTCATCAGACATTCCTGTATCTCCGTTTTCACCCGTTGTAAGATCCGCCTGTAAAGCAGAGCCGTTTTCGGATTCTTTCCCGATGGTATACGATCAAGCAGTTGAACCGTTTAGTGCCTTGAGATAATTTGCTGCCTCCATGGCAGCGGCACCGGCCTCGGTGATGGTATCTACGATATCCTTTGGACCCGATGCCACTCCGGCGGTAAAGACTCCTTCGAGGTCTGTGACCGTGGGTGCAATCTTGGGTATTGCAGGTTTTATGAATCCGTCCTGACCGCAGCCCACCGAACAGATGCCCTCCGGGTTCCATTGGGGAACCATCCCCAGTGAAAGAATCACCAGATCATGATCCCGTTCCATCACACCGCCGCTTCCCTCCTGGTCTTCGTAACGAAGCATGACCTTCTGGTCATCCGCCTGGGAAATCTGAGCGACCTTGGCTTTGACAAATTCAATGCCCATGGCTTTTGCATTCTGGTAAAACTGTTCATACCCTTTACCGAAGGCACGAATATCCATGTAATAGATAGTGATATCGGCAAGGGGCAGTGCACCCGAGAGAAGCATCGCCTGTTTGATGGCATACATGCAGCAGACCCGTGAACAGTAAGGGATACCAAGACTCTTGTCCCGTGATCCTGCACACTGCACGTAGGCGATGGAATCAGGTTCCCGACCGTCCGAGGGACGCAGTACCCTGTTGTACGGGCCATGGGGAGCAAGCAGACGTTCCATCTGCATGGAGCTGACCACGTTCTGCAGCCTGCCAAGCCCGTATTGCGGTTTCTGGTCCAGAGGCGAAAGTTCAAAGCCTGTGGCAAGGACTGCGGTGGATGCTGTGAGGGTGATTGCCTCAGGTTTCATGAAATAGTCCACGGCATCAGTGGGACAGACCTTGGCACACTTTCCGCATAAAGCGCAATTTTCGGCATCGAGCAGGGCAATCTGCGGGATGGCATTGGAAAAGGGGATATAGATGGCCTTGCGCATGTTAAAACCGCCCTGCTCGTCATCGGGAACATAGACCGGGCAGTCATATTCACATTTACGGCAGCCGATACATTTGTCCGGATCAACATAACGGGGCTTCTGGGTCAGTTGGGCAACGACCCTGTCCGGTGATTCCCGTTTGAGATTGTCCAGGGTACAGTAAGTAAACAGGGTGATGTTGTCATGATGGGCAGCCGACGACATCTTGGGTGTAGTGATACAGCTGGCACAGTCCAGAGTCGGAAAAACCTTGGACAGCCGGATCATCTTACCGCCGATAGTTGCGTCCTTGTCCACCACGGCCACTGTATACCCCTGGTCGCCGAGGTCGAGTGCGGACTGCAGTCCGGCAATGCCGCCGCCGATGACAATGGCATCAAATTGAAAGTCACGCTTGGATTTCATGGGATTCTCCCTTCCTCATTGCATCTGTTGCTCACGTTCATACGTGTCACTGTATGAGTAGCTATGTTTTTTCTAATCAATTCCGTCCAGTTCTGATTTGCGACATCTTTATGCCTCTGCGGCATCCTTGAAGACCGGAGGGCCAAGCTCTTTGATCAGGGCATTCATATCGTTGACTTCCTTTAGAAACGGCCGGTTGCACACCGTACAGATGGCAGTCAGCCGCAGGCGGCGCAGGTCAATATCCTGGGCCTTCATCAGCTGGAATACGTTGTCTATTCGTTTGGCAAAAGCGTGATACGCCCCCTCATACGGGCACTCTTCGCCGCAGGACATGACGATGATTCCGCTTATTCCCTTTCTGAAACAGTCCATGTAAAAGTGCTCCGGAAAGAGTACTGGTGCCCTTACACGCAGGATGTAGGTGTTCGCGGGGTAGCTGGAATGCGCCTGTCCCACTGAGTTTGCTCCGGGATAGGCACAGGATTCGGTTGCCAGGATGAGTATTTTTCCCTCGTTTGCGTCAGTTGCCATGGTCAGGTACCTTTATCAGTAAACAGAAGTCTGAAGGCAGAATTGTTCGTATATGCGGCAGGGGGGAAGCCGCAATACGCCTTTGACAGACAAGTCTGCTTACGTTTGTTGTTGTGCTCACTGCACCGGTGCTATGGGGAACCGGTAATCGACCATGACGCATGCAGGTACATGGCCGATTTCTTCGTTTGCTGCAGCTGAAGCCGGAATCTCCGGTTTAGCTGTTCTTTCCGGAGCCCTATTTCTTACGGGTGATATAATGCTTGTCGTATCCGTCAGCTTCCACGTAGCCCAGATAGTCATGACCGACCTTGTTGGCCCAAGCCTTCAGGTCGATGCGGGTTCCTTCGTCGTTTGAGTAAATCTCCAGTTCTTCACCTACCTTGACTTTGCCGATGCCTTTCTTGGCTTCGAGCAGGGGGCCGGGACAGGCAGAGCCACGGGAATCGATGGTGCTTGCTGCGCTAACGTTGCTTAAATCGGACATGTTGATCTCCTTAGTGAATGTATTTTTTATTCGTGAGTTATGATGATAATACCTTTACTGACTACCATCAAAGCACAGTTACTCTGGATTGGATGTAGGAGCTCGCCCTTGCGAGCGATTCAAGGTGTTGCCAGACCTGTAAAATCGCTCGCAGGGGCGAGCTCCCACAGTCCATTTTGTATTTACCTGAGCTTCAATGGTAATCACGATACCTTGTGTTTAATTACCAGCCGATGACCTGGTCTGCCTCCAGGAACATGTCGTTCACAACTGTTCCTGTCAGTGCCTCAACACCATCCACCAGCATGGACTGCTCCACCTTGCGGGATTTGATGCAGGGCAGACAGCACATGATTCTGCCGCCGTTTTCAATAAAGTCGCTTATCAGCCGATCCAGCGGTAAACGATCCAGGGAATGAACGGTCTCGCCAACCCCTTTATAGACCAGTCTGGTTGCCTCACCAAAGACCATGATCGTTACGTCCTGTTCCATGGACACGCCAATGTTGGCAACGGCAAAACAGGTGAGGACTTTTTCGGCTCTTTCCGGTCCGTCATGCAGGACATACACTAATTTTTTGTCTTCATCGGACATACTTTTTCTCCTTAATAGGCAATCTTTCTTACCGGCAGCAGGGCCGGAACATAATAAAACAGGCTGACCTGTTCCTCTTTATCCACAATGGCACCCCTCTCCGGAATCTCCACCCGATACAGTGTCCGGGAGATTCTTTTGAATAACGATCCGGTGATGGACAGGGTCTTCATACTGATCCTGCTCAACAATTGTATATTCCGAAGAGGGCAGCACTTTGAATAATTCTTCAGGCATCTGAGCTCCGCCGTAGATAAATTCAATTGACTCACCACATGTTGTTTCCCTGAACGCCTGACTCACCTTGAGCAGTGTAAAGGGATCCAGCACACCATGAAGTTTAAATTGCCGCCGTATTTTCATCGAGGTCCACAGTTGTTTGAACAGTTGCGGGTTGTTAAGCAACCATCGTGCCAGATGATAGCATGATTACTTGTGATGAGTAGAAATGTTGTTAATGTATGTAGATTCAAAGGGATGCGTTATTGTAAAATGGGGTGAAGAAAAACTGACTAAGAAAAAAAGACACATTTCAGAATAAAAGTGTTAAAGTGTTAATGCTAAGATTTTAACACTATGTAAACTTTAACAGTGAGTTAAACAATGCTTGAACAGGAACTGAATCAATATTGGAAGACTGTGGTCGATACCATTCAGGAAGGGGTGATGATTGTTGCCCCGGGAGGTATTATTGTTTTCGCCAATCTGGCCTTTCTGGAATTGACAGGCTACGAACTGGATGAACTTGTCGGTCAGCCCTGTTCGCGCCTGAACTGCACCGCCTGCCGCAATGAACGGAAGAGAGAACAGAGTCACTGGTGTCGTCTGTTTCGACATGGTGAAATCAAAAAACAGCGCTGTGTACTGGTTCGCAGGGATGGGAGCAGGGTGCATATATTCAAGAATGCCAGTGTTCTCCGTGACAGGGATGGCGAGGTTATCGGCGCGGTGGAGACCATGACCGATATCACAGAAGTCCTGGAGAAGGAAACAAAAATCGAGGCCTTTAAACGGGAATTGACGGCACAGGACACCTTCCACGGCATGGTGGGGCATTCTGCTCCCATGCAGCGGGTCTATAATATGATCGGGAACGCAGCGGAGTCTGATGCCCCGGTGATTATTTACGGTGAGTCCGGTACAGGAAAAGAACTGGCAGCCCAGGCAGTGCACGATATCTCCAGTCGCCGTGATTATCCCTATGTGAAGGTCAACTGTGCCGCATTAAATCCGTCCCTGGTGGAAAGTGAGCTGTTCGGGCATGTAAAGGGTGCCTTTACCAGTGCCATTCAGAACAGAAAAGGCAGATTTGAGGCGGCAGACCGGGGCAGTATCTTTCTCGATGAAATAGGAGACCTGCCGCTGGAAACACAGGTGAAACTCCTGCGGGTCCTTGAGGAAAAGACCATCCGCCGTGTTGGTGATAACAAAGCCATCCCCGTTGATGTGCGTATTATTTCAGCTACCAATAAGGATGTTGTGGCGATGGTGAAGGAGGGGACTTTTCGTGAAGATTTCTTTTATAGAATCAATGTGATCCCCCTGGAAATCCTGCCGGTACGGGAGCGTGCAGAAGACATTTCTCTCCTTGCCGAATCATTTTTCAGAAAAATGCAGCTGAAGATGGATAAGGATATACGTGGTATCAGCAGTGAGGCGATGGATCTGCTTATTCACTACAGCTGGCCGGGTAATGTGCGTGAACTGAGAAGTACCTTTGAGTACGCCTTTGTGACCTGCCAGGGACATACCATTATACCCGAGGACCTGCCGGGCACCATTGTCCGGTCAAAATCTCAAACAGCCGGTCCTCCTCCCCCAATGCCGGTTGATAAAAATGAACGGCAGAAGCAGGAGCTGGTCAAGGCCTTGCAGGAAACAGGCGGCAACCAGACACGGGCTGCAGAAATTCTGGGAGTATCCCGGGTAACGGTATGGAACAGAATGAAACGTTTTGGTATTTCACCTGAGGGCTAAGCTGCCATTCTTTGCAGACAGTTGCAGTGGTACCAGTGTTCCGTTTGTGTCGGGGCAGGGTGAGAAACTCCCATGGCTAAAGCTTCCCCCTCTCCTTTTTTATATGCTCCCTGCAACAAGTGGAATGGCTGGTTCAAGCAAGCCGGAGCAACAGCAAAATTGAACTGCTGAGCATTGTCGAAAGTGGACAAAGGTGAGGTCGTGCTTATGATACCTTCTCGCAGGATATTGAAATGGAGCTGTCGATTTTTGGCATGCCATGTGGTGAAGATATGGGGGGTGATTGTAAATGGATATAACAGCAAATGATCTTGATGATCTGAAATATGCCAGGTCCTTACTGGAATCTCCGGGACTTGCCATAAAAATAACACAGATGCTGGGAGCTCCCATAGAAAAGGGTTTTTCCCTTCTTCCTGCAGGGTGGGCTGATGTGGTGTCGGCAACCACCGGCAAGGCGTTGCAGGCGGCACTGCGTTCGGCAATTCTGACCATGAATCAGCAAAAGGAAGGGGGCAAATCGGCCAACGGTCTGCATAAACTTATGGCTGCAGGATCCGGGGCAGTAGGCGGATTTTGCGGGCTGCCCGCCCTTGCCATAGAACTTCCCTTTTCCACCACTATTATGATGCGATCCATTGCTGATATTGCACGAAGCGAGGGGCATTCCCTTGCTCAGCCCCTTGTGAAAATTGCCTGCCTGCAGATTTTTTCATTAGGCGGCCCGGGGGCAGATGATGATGCTGCTGATATCGGATATTTTACCATCCGTTCGGGGCTTGCCAAATCTGTGTCCGATGCTGCACAGCACCTTGCTCAAAAGGGTAGTGTTGAGATGAGTTCTCCTGCTCTTATCAGGTTGATTGCCCAGGTGTCATCCCGGTTTGGTGTGCAGGTTTCGGAAAAAGTTGCTGCCCAGGCAATTCCTGTAATCGGGGCAGCCGGCGGGGCTGCCATCAATTCTTTATTTATTGATCATTTTCAGAACATGGCACGGGGACATTTCATTGTCCTGCGGCTGGAAGAAAAATACGGTGCACTGTTTGTGCAACAGATCTATGAATCCCTGTAAGATGTTGTGTGGCAGGGGATGAAGAACGTGCGGGCAAAAGAAATCTGTGTGGATGGTCTGCCGGTTCTTGTGTGGTGGAAGCGTATCAAAAATGTGAATCTTTCTGTAAAGGCCGTTGATGGACAGGTTCGGATTTCTGTTCCCTGGAAAACGTCAGAAAGCCGGGTGCGGCAGTTGCTTTTGAGTCGTCTGGACTGGATAGAACAGCAGCGCCAACGTATGCAAAAATTGCCCAAACCCGTAGTTCTTCATGGTGATGACGGAGAGGTGCATCAGTTTTTTGGAGTGTTGTATCCCCTGACTGTAGTGTATGATGGCGGCAGGCATCACGTCGAATTTAATGAACAAAAAGGTATCGTCTTGTATGTGCGCAGCGGAACCGCACGCCACCGGCGGCTGCAGGTGATTGATGACTGGTATCGGGCTGAGCTTTCTGCCAGGATACCTGCCCTTATCAAACGCTGGGAGGTCCTTATGAACGTGCAGGTCAATGAGTGGCGAATAAAGAAGATGAAAACACGATGGGGAACGTGTAATATCAGCAGTCGACGTGTCTGGCTGAATCTGGAGCTTGCCAGACAGCCGGAAATCTGTCTGGAGTATATTATTGTTCACGAAATGGTGCATTTGCTGGAGCGTGGTCATACCCGCAAATTTTATGATCATCTGAACAGACTGCTTCCCCGATGGCGGGAAGTTGATGCCCTGTTGCAACCCTGTTGAGGAAGTATGTTTATTGATCTGTTGAGAAAGAGAAGGTCTGTCCGCAGTTTTTCAGAGAAAAATGTGGAGCAGGAAAAAATCGATACACTCATAGAGGCGATGCTTCGCTCCCCCTCTTCCAGAAGTCTGAATCCCTGGGAGTTTGTGGTGGTTCGTGATAAACAGATTCTGCAGGACCTGTCCACAGCAAAGCCGCATGGGGCAGCTTTTGTAAAGAATGCTTCGGTGGCAGTGGTTATTTGTGCAAAGCCGGAGAGGTGTGATGTGTGGGTGGAGGACTGTTCCATTGCCTCCATCATCCTTCATCTGACTGCTGCTGATCTCGGGCTTGGCAGTTGTTGGGCACAGATTCGTAAACGTGACTACGACGAGAACAGCAGTGCCGAATCCCGGGTGGCGGAAATCCTTGGGTTGGGTGCGCACATGACGGTTCTTTCCATAATTGCTGTCGGCTATCCGGCGACGGAGAGCCCGGGGCATCCGGAATCTGCCCTTCCGTGGGATCATGTCAGTTTTGAACAGTACGGCCAAAAGGAGCAGGCAGGTGGATATCAGTAATTTTCGTCGGGAATATTTAAAGAGCGGGCTGGAGCATGGTGATCTTTGTGACGATCCGCTGGAGCAGTTTGTCAACTGGTTTGATCAGGCGCGAAAAACAGATATCCCTGATCCAAACGCCATGATTCTGGCCACCGTTGCCGAAGACGGACAACCCAGTCAGCGCACTGTTCTGTTAAAGTATTATGACGAACAGGGTTTTGTGTTTTTTACCAATCAAAAAAGCCGGAAGGCAAAAGAAATTGCCGGAAACCCGAAAGTCAATCTGCACTTTGTGTGGTTGGAACTGGAACGTCAGATCAGCATTGCCGGAACGGCTGCCCCCATCACCACCGCCGAGTCAGCCCGTTACTTTATGACCCGTCCCCGTGATTCGCAGATTGCCGCCTGGGTTTCCAATCAGTCACACAAAATATCATCCAGGCAGCTCTTGCTCCAGTCTTTTCAGGAGATGAAAAAGAAGTTTGCAAACGGCGATGTTCCATTGCCGTCATTCTGGGGCGGATATCGGGTGCAGCCGCTTTCCATTGAATTCTGGCAGGGGCGTGAAAATCGCCTGCATGACCGGTTTCTCTACAGTCGGAAAGAGAATGGGTGGGACGTTGAGCGTCTGGCTCCCTGAGATGTTTCTCCATGAGTAAACCATTTTCCCCCATAATATTTCATGATTTTAACTGAAGCTCAGGTAAGTGCAAAATGAAACTGTAGGAACTCGCCCCTGCGAGCGATTTCCCA
>JANTGG010000013.1 GCA_024763035.1 Desulfocapsa sp.
CTTCATTCAGATCCTCAAGACATATATTGGCTGCCCGATTTCTTGCATTAAACCTGTCCAGACCGCAGTAAACAGCATCTGCTCCGGCTGCAACAGCCGCCTTTATCGAATCGATATCTCCACCGGGTGCCAAAAGCTCCATCTGTTTGTTCGGGGAAATGTTCAATTCCTCACCCCGATCATGGAGATGTTTTACTCCCCTTTATAATCGCAGGCAGAAAGATATAGATACTTTTATCCTGAACAGGAAACTCATAGGCACCGATCTCATATCCGCCCCCCTGCGGTCTGCTTACTTCATCCCTGTCGGTATTCGCGACCATCGTCACGTCTGCCGTATCGATGCAGGGGGAATCTGCAATGAGATGATAATCATCACTGCTGCTGTCCACGAATCCGGGAGTCTGCCCTGTAAGAGTATCCGCACTGCTCAAAGTTCCGTTGATTCCTGATTCATGGGTGGTACGCCACCCTTCCGGCAGCCAGTTGCGTACAAGGCTGACCACGCCCTCACTCCCCATGATGGCAAGGCTGCCGGTCACTGCAGTCAGGTAAACAATATTGTTATAGGCAGAGACACTTTCATCGTTGGTGGAGATACCAAACAGTGTTGTTTTATCTGCACGATGCGAGACAACCGTATTGTTATAGAAGAGGAGCATCCCTTTTCGGTAGCGGCTGTAATCACCGGAATCACCACCATAATGCAGTACCTGCCCGTTTTCCTGCACATCGTATTTTATGAGCACATTGCCATATACATTTGTTTCCCGGTAATCAGGATCGGTCAGCAGGGCCTCGTGGTCACTTTCTACAAGATCAATGGTCCTGCTGCCACCTTCTATCAGGTTATACCGGATAAGCGTGCCAGCTGAGCGGTCTTTTAAATTATTTCCCCGGCATCCGGCACGAAGAGGACCAAAATGATTGAACTGAAAGGTTATATGGTCAACCTCGGTATAGTTGTTATGGTGATAGATGGATCCTTCTATTCCGTTGTCGTGGATATGATTATACTCAAGAAGCAGATCACTGCCGCCGGCACCGGCGAAAAAACCGTTCCCGCTGTCAGTCAGGATACAGTTACGGATGCTAATGTTCCTCCCTGCCTCCACATGGATTGCTGCCGCATTAGAGGAATATGTTTCCACCGTCCCACTATCGTTTGTAAAGGTATACGACGGTCTGCCGCTTCTGATTTCGAGATTTTCAACAGTGATAAAGGCGGGCTCTTCCCCGGGATGACTGGATCCTCCTATTTTCACCACCGAGCGGGATTCATTCCAGTAATCCAGCTGTCGGCGGGTGACTGCATTTTCCCCGTTTATAACAGGACGATTCCCGTTTTCATCCGGTACCCCGCGTACGACAACAGGGTTCTCAGCTGTGCCGGTTGTGGAAATCACCCATTTATTACGATACGGTTCCGCACGATAGTAAATGAGCACCAAAGTGGAAGCCTGAAGACTTTCCCAGGGGACGTCAGCAGGCGTGGGATAGGCTTTTCCCTCTCCCACTTCAAAAACATGCAGAAACCCGGCTGCCTGCAGTATTGCAGTCTGAAACAACAGAGCACAGAAAATCAGAGCTGTAATAACCATACGTTTCATCTGTTCTCCTCCCGTGGGAACCGATAGAAAAAAATTCAACATGCTTCCCACTGAAGCCCAGGTAAATGGAAAATGGACCTGTAGAAGCTCGCCCCTGTGAGCGATTTTCCAGGTCTGGCAACACCTTGTATCGCGCGCAGGGGCGAGCTCCTACATCCAATCCAGATTAGATGTGCTTTGATGGTAGTCAGCAAATTTAACACCGGTGATGAATGGGAAGCCGGCACGCTTTTCAGCCCCCCTTACAAGGGTATACGTACTTTGGTGATTGTTCCTGTGCTTTGCTGCCAGTCAGGTAATAGATCCGCATACTCTCTTTGTAGTTCATGGCTTCAGATCTTCAAAATCTTTTTTTTGCTTCTCCCTGCGTTCACTTCTTGACAGGACACTTTTTTTTAAGTATTTTTTTCGGTTTTTGGATTATGAATTCGTATTCTGCGGCTTTTTCCCCGGGAACACTGCCGGAATGCGCATTTGAGAAAACAGCAGATCACTGCTCAACATACTGACAACAGACAGAAGTAACAAAAGAAATTATGTTTGACAATCTTACAGACCGGCTGGAAGGCGTTTTCAAAACCCTTCGCGGCACCGGCAAACTCAGCGAAGAAAACATCAAGGATTCCATGCGTGAGGTGCGTATGGCGCTTCTTGAAGCTGATGTTAACTTTCAGGTTGTCAAAGATTTTATTGCAAAAGTCACTGAGAAAGCGGTTGGTATAAAAGTTACCAAAAAACTTTCCCCCGGTCAGCAGGTCATTAAGGTTGTCCACGAAGAGCTTGTTGAACTCCTCGGCGGCAGCACCGAGCAGATTCGGCTGGACGGTCGCCAACCGGTGACAATCATGATGGCAGGTCTGCAGGGTTCCGGTAAAACAACCACCTCCGGCAAGCTCGCCAAAATGCTGAAGAAGAAGGGGAGAAAGCCCTATCTTGTTCCAGCCGATATTTATCGTCCCGCCGCCATCGATCAGTTGACGGTACTTGGTGATAAACTCGGAGTCCCCGTCCATCCGTCCACCACAGATACTAAACCTGTGGATATTTGCCGGCAGGCAATGGACACAGCAGCTGTCAAGGGATACGACACCCTGATCTTTGACACAGCCGGTCGTCTGCATGTTGATGAAGAGCTCATGGGTGAGCTGAAAGAGATTCAGACATCGATTCAGCTCTCCGAGATACTGTTTGTTGCAGACTCCATGACCGGACAGGATGCGGTTACCGTAGCCGACAAGTTTAATCAGGATCTTGAAATATCCGGTGTCGTACTCACCAAGATGGAAGGCGACGCCCGGGGCGGTGCAGCCCTCTCCATCAAGAGTGTAACCGGCAAACCCATTAAGTTTGTTGGTATCGGCGAAGGACTCGATGCCATAGAGGTCTTCCATCCGGATCGTATTGCCTCCCGAATTCTGGGCATGGGTGATGTGCTCACCCTTATTGAGAAAGCCGAGTCCGTTGTTGATAAGAAAGAGGCTGCCCAGCTCGCTAAAAAATTACGGCAGTCCACCTTTACCCTGGAAGATTTTCTGGAGCAGATTCAGCAGATCAAAAAGATGGGATCCCTCGAACAGATTGTGGGGATGATTCCCGGGATCAACAAACTGAAACAGTTAAAAGATGCTCCCAAGCCGGATGAGAAAGAGCTTGCCAAAACAGAAGCCATCATCCGCTCCATGACAAAAAAAGAACGTCAAAACCATAAAATCATCAACGGCAGTCGCAGGCAGCGTATTGCAAGCGGTTCCGGTACGGCAGTTGCCGACGTTAACCGTGTTATTAAGAGTTATGCCGCCATGCTGAAGATGATGAAAAAGATGCGCGGTAAGCCCGGGCTTGTCACCGGCAAGAAACGACGCAAAATGCCGAAGGGCATGCGCAGATAACGTGTAATCAACAATTTTCAGCAATACCAGCTGAGAACGATACGGCATCAGCCGAATATGGAGTCCGAAACAGACTCTCCTATAACCAGAGGATATATCCAACAATGGCAGTTCGAATTCGCTTAACAAGACTTGGCAGAAAGAAGAAACCTTTTTATCGTATAGTTGTCGCCGACAGTGAAAACAAACGTGACGGCAAATTTCTCGATATCGTGGGAACTTACGATCCTCTTCAGGATCCTGCTGTTATCAAAATCGACGACACCAAGCTGCAGGACTGGCTTGGCAGAGGCGCCCTGCCTACCACCACTGTGAAGAGCCTGATGAAGAAAGCTCCTGCAGCGGCTGCCGAGTAAATGATATGCAGGAACTGATCACCTTTATTGCCAGGGCACTGGTTGACTCGCCCGATGCCGTGCAGGTTACTGTAACAGAGGAAGATGATACCCTTATCGTTGATCTTGCCGTCGACAAGGATGATCTTGGCAAAGTGATCGGAAAACAGGGCAGAACAGCTCGAGCCATGCGCTCCCTGCTATCTGCCGCTGCCGGAAAAGAAGACAAAAAATCCCGTCTCAACATCCTGGAGTAATCCCTGGGGAACTGATGACAAAGCGTTTTTCTTTTCCAGCAGATAAGTATGTACTGATCGGGAAAGTTACCAAAGCCCACGGCATTAAGGGTGAGGTAAAGATGCTTTCCTTTTCCGATCAACCGGAAAACATCAGGCAGTATCGGCAGCTGACCCTTGTCTCACCCGCAGGGGAATTATCACCGCCCTGCTCTGTTGTGCGTGCCAGGACCGGTGGCAAAGAGGCGATTATTGCCCTGGAAGGCATCACTGACCGTAATCATGCGGAGAAACTTGCCGGATACGGAGTGCTTGTTTTAAAGGAGAGCCTGCCGGAACTTGACGGAGACGAATTTTACCTCCATGAGCTCGAAGGATTACGCGTTGTCACAGAAGATGGGCGGATCATAGGTACGGTTCACTCTTTTTTCGACAACAGCGCCCAGGACATTCTTGTTGTCCTGAATAAAGGGGAGGAATTTCTGATCCCCCTTATTCCCGGCATGATTGTCAAACGGGATGCGACTGAAATAATCATTGCTCCACCACCGGGATTATTAGATATCAACACCGGCGCCCAGGACAAGGGATAAGCGGTGGTGTATTTTGACATACTGACCATTTTTCCGGAGCTGCTCACATCGCCGTTAAACGAGTCCATTATCCGGCGGGCAAGGGAAAAAGAGCAGATCCAGATCTCAATCACCAATATTCGTGATTTTGCTCTGGACAAACACTCCATGACGGACGACAGACCGTTCGGGGGTGGTGAAGGGATGGTGATGAAACCGGAACCTTTAACGGCAGCACTTGCATCTGTCAAAAATGAATCGCAGAAGGAACGCGTTATTCTTCTCTCACCCCAGGGAAGGCAGTACAATCAACGTGTTGCCGAAGAACTGAGCGAGTTTGACCACCTCATTCTGGTCTGCGGACGGTACGAAGGAGTCGACGAACGGTTCAGGGCAGCCTCCATCGACGACGAAATCTCCATAGGTGACTTTATCCTCACCGGCGGAGAGCTGGCCGCCATGGTCATAATTGACTCGGTAACACGGTTGCTGCCCGATGTTTTGGGATGTGCTGATTCTGCGGACAGGGACACCTTCAGCAGACAGTTGCTGAAGCATCCGCAGTACACCAGACCGAGAGATTTTGCAGGTGAAGAGATACCGGAGGTTCTTTTGTCGGGAGACCATAAACGGATTGAACAGTACCGTTTTCTGGAATCCGTCAGGCGAACCATAAAACGGCGTCCCGACCTGCTGGCAAAAGAACGATTTACAGAGACAGAGAAAAAACTGCTGAAAAAGCACCGTCTCTGGCAGGAAGTGCAGACATTGCAACAGAGATGATGAACGGACAGAGAAGCGGAATAGATGTTGTCCTTGTCCATCATCCTGTTGTCAATAAAACGGGAGAGACCATTGGTTCTGCAGTAACCAATCTCGATATCCATGATATTGCCCGTGCTGCAAAGACATTCGGAGTGGATAATTATTACATAGTTACCCCCTACGAGGACCAGCAGCTACTGGTCAATGAAATCATTGAGCACTGGAAAACCGGGCATGGTGCTTCGTATAATCCGGCACGGGGTGAGGCACTGGAACTCATCACTGTGGCAGACAGCCTTGAGGCGGTGATTGCACTTGCCCGCAAAGAAAGGGGTGTCGCCCCCCGTGTTTATGTGACCAGTGCCAGAGAACAGGAAAACAGCCTCAGTTACATTGAAGCACGGAAAAGAATCAGCAGCGACAAGCCCATTCTTCTCCTCTTCGGTACCGCTCACGGCCTGGCACCGCAGGTGATGGACATGGCAGATCATATCCTGCCCCCTGTGGGAGCAGATACCGGATATAATCATCTCTCTGTTCGTTCAGCAGTATCCATTATTCTGGATCGACTGCTTGGCAACAGAGAAGAACAGTAACAGGAAAAGCTTACTTAACATACAATTTCACAACCATAACCGATAACTAACGGAAGACTATTATGAGTACAATCATTGACAGAATTGAATTGGAGCAGATGCGTCAGGATCATCCTGAGTTTCGTCCCGGTGATACCGTGAAGGTTCACATACGCATCATTGAAGGAAGCAAGGAGCGTGTACAGATCTTCCAGGGCGTTGTTCTGAAACGCAAAAAAGGTCTGATGAACGCGTCTTACACCGTTCGTAAAATGTCCCATGGCGTGGGCGTTGAAAAAACATTTGCCCTGCACAATCCCCGTATCGAGAAGATCGAGGTTGTCAGCCGCGGTCGTGTTCGTCGCTCCCGCCTGTACTATCTCCGTGAGAGACGTGGTAAGGCTGCACGTATCCGCGAGCGCGGTCTTGTCCGCTAGGAAGCAGAAAGCAGTTTCCCCCCGGCAGGGACAGAATCCCATTCTCTCCCTGCCTGCTTCCCAGCAGGATGACAACTTCCATCTCGAACGAATCCTGCATCAGCAAGCCTGTTCTGCTGTTGCAGGAGTTGATGAAGTCGGTCGCGGTCCCCTGGCAGGTCCCGTACTTGCCGCCGCAGTTATCCTTCCCGAACAGTGTGCTCATTCCCTTTTTCTTGATTCCAAAAAGCTCTCTTTAAAAAAACTAAAAGAACTCTTTTCACAGATCCATGAGATCGGTGCGTTTATTGGTGTGGGCACTGTATCCCACGAGAAAATTGACAAAATCAATATTCTGCAGGCGTCTCTTATGGCCATGAAACGTGCCGTTGATGATCTGGGTGCCCAGGATCACCTGCCTGATTTTCTTCTTGTTGACGGAAAATTCCCCATCCCCCACCCTCTGCAGCAGCAGACCCTGATTAAGGGGGAAAGCCGCTCCGCCTCCATCGCCGCCGCTTCCATTATTGCCAAAGTAACCCGTGACAGGCTGATGGCAGAGCTGCACGAACAGTATCCCGTCTACAATTTTATTAAGAACCAGGGATACCCCACCAAAGAACATCGAAATGCCATCAAGGAGCATGGCATTTGCCCTTTTCACCGACACAGCTTTAAAGGGGTGAAAGAGTTTGTCTAAGGCACGGATAACACTGGGCAGGAAGGGTGAGAATCTTGCAGCCGACTACCTGAAGCAACACGGATTTTCCATTGTCATGCGAAATTACAGGCAAAAAACCGGAGAAATTGATATTATAGCCCGTGATGGTGACTGTCTGGTTTTTGTTGAAGTAAAGACCAGAAACAGTGTGCAATACGGAATGCCCTACGAGGCAGTGACTCCCCGTAAACAGATGCAGATTTCCAGAACGGCACTGGATTATCTGACGCGCAATAAACTTGCAGATCAGGCGGCCCGCTTTGATATCATCTCCATACTCATCAAAAAAGATGGAAAGGCGGATATAGAACACCTGCCGGACTGCTTTGAATTTTGCTGCAAGCAGTGATTGTAACCCTGCCCTTACCTACCCCCCTATGCCAACACCACCGCTTGCCATAACCATGGGATGCCCCGCAGGTATCGGACCTGAAATAATCCTCAAATATTTTTCCGATACCGCCACTGCCACTCGTCCGCCTGCCGTGGTCGTCGGTGATATATCCGTTCTTCGTTACTACGCTGACCGGTTCGATATTGATGTACAACTGCTTCCCTGGAAAGCCGGAGATAGAGCAGAGACCGGAAGCGGGCGGATTTCCGTACTTGAGACATCGTCCCTTTCCCGTGAGGATATTTGCCCGGGACAGCCTTCAAAGAGTACAGCCCTTGCCATGGCAGATGCGATTATCTGCGCCGCAAAAGGCATACAGAAAGGTATATTTTCAGGGATCTGTACCTGTCCGATTTCCAAAGAGGCACTGCAGGAGAGCGGTCACTGCTTCCCCGGTCACACCGAAATGCTTGCAGAGCTCACATCTTCGTCCACACCTGTAATGATGATGGCAGGCACAAGTCTGAGGGTGACCCTTGCCACCATCCACTGCGCAATCGCCGATGTCCCCGGGCTGCTGAAAGAAGAGTCACTTATCAGACTGTTTCAAACCACCCACCGGAGCCTGAGTATTGATTTTGCCATCTCGGCACCAAGAATCGCTGTGGCTGCCTTGAATCCCCACGCCGGTGAAAATGCAATGTTTGGTGATGAAGAACAGACCATCATCCGGCCGGCCATAGAAAAAGCCGTCACAAGCGGCATGAATATCCACGGCCCGTTCCCGCCTGACACTATTTTCAACAAGGCTGCACGCGGGGAATATGATGCGGTCATCTGCATGTACCACGATCAGGGACTGATTCCTTTTAAGCTACTCCACTTTGCAGACGGCGTAAATGTAACCCTGGGACTGCCCATTGTCCGCACTTCTGTGGATCATGGAACTGCATACGACATTGCGGGTTCCGGTGTCGCCGACATAAAAAGCCTTGTCGCAGCCGTAGAACTTGCATACACTATTGTCAATAATCGCCCAAAAAGCACCCAATCAGACGCAGCTGTACAGCAGGAACAAAATGACACGTGAACGAACAGGACTACTAATTGTTTTTGAAGGAACAGACGGCACAGGGAAATCCACCCAGCTGCAGCTGCTTGCCCGTACCCTGACCGAAAAAGGCTGCACTGTCATCAGCAGTCGTGAGCCCACCGAAGGGCAGTATGGTCAGCAGATTCGAGCCCTCTACTCCAACCGTGACTCCGTCAGCCGGGAAGAGGAACTCGCCCTCTTTCTTGCCGACCGAAAGGAACATGTCGATACCGTTTTAAATCCTGGTCTGACAGCGGGCAGGATTATTCTCTGCGACCGCTATTTTCTCTCCACCATCGCCTACCAGGGCGCCGCCGGAATGGATACTGCTCAGATTCTGGAAAAGAATGCTTTTGCACCCGACCCTGATATCTGCCTGCTTTTTCAGGCATCCATACAAACCGGTGTGGATCGCATCACAGGGGGACGTGGAGAGGAGCTGAACGACTTTGAAAAAGCCGATTATCTGCAGAAGGTTGCCTCCATTTTTAACGAGATGGACTTTCCCTATATTCACAGGATCAATGCCGCTCAGAGCATTGAAGATGTCTCCCGTGATGTTCTCACTGCCATCGAACCTCTCCTGGAAAAGCTCACATGACGTTACCGGTCCGCATCCCCGCTTTTCTCCTCTTTACTGCATCTCTGCTGATCTTCCTGCAGTGCTGTGCACCAATTAACAGTACGTCTTCTCAACCAGAGGAGATGACTGCAGAGAGCGATGACAGCTTTATCGCTGAGACCCCCGATCACTCCTGTTCCTATTTCTACTTTCTCTGGGCAAAGCATGCCGAGAACCGCAACGAATTCAGTGAAGCACAGCAGGCATACGAGAAGGCATTAATCTGTGATCCTCACTCCGCATACGTGCTTCGCAAGCTCCCGCTGCTTCTCATTAAAATGGGAAAGTACCAGGGGGCTGCAAAATGGCTGCGGGAGATTATTGCAGGCAATCCTGACGACATCAACAACCGGATCCTGCTCGCCCAGCTTGATGTTCGAAATAATGAGATCGAGGAAGCGATCCAGCTCTATCGGGAAGTCATCGAACTCAAGCCCGACGATGAAACCACCTATCTGCGTTTAGGAGTAATCTACTCCCGACAGCTGCGGTACATCGAAGCGGAACAGCTCTTTAAGGAGGCACTCTCACGCAACAAAGATTCATTCTACTGTCGACTCTATCTTGCCCGCCTGAAAACAAAAACCGGCGATCGTAAGTCTGCCGAAAAGTGGTACAGGGAGGCACTGCAGCTTACCTGGTCCACTGAACTTGCCGTGGAAGTGGCAGAGTTCTACAGTTCTGCCAATGAACATGATTCTGCCGAGACCCTCTATCGGACTCTTTTCTCTAAAAATCCCGACAATGAACAGATAGGACTGGCACTGGTGCAGACCCTTCTTATCCGGAAAAAAGAGCAGGAAGCCCTGCAGGTTTTGCAAAATCTGCAGCAGATAAGTGAAGATCCCGAGCGTATCATTCTCATTATCTGCAGGATACATCTTCGTGACAACGAACTCGATAAAGCCGCCGAACTGCTGCAGACCATCCTCGACAATAATGAAGCCGCCTATATGCTGGCCGTGATCTATTACGAACAGAAGAAACGTGAAAAAACAGTGCAGACCCTGAAACTCATACCTTCCGGTTCTCCCTATTTCCAGGACAGCATCAGCCTGCAGGTTCGTATTTTCATGGAGGACAAAGAGGAAGAAAAGGCAATCTCCCTGCTCGAGAAGGTTGCTGCCGACAAGGTGGACAGCAGTCCCGCTCTCTATGCCCTGCTTGCCTCCCTCTATATGGAGCAGAAACAGAAAGCAAACAGCTACAAAACCCTGGATCGCGCACTGGAGACATTTCCCGATAACCCGGAACTCTACTTTGAATACGGTCTGCTCCTGGAACAGGATCACAAACAGGCACAGGCAATAGAAAGTATGGAACGGGTTCTGGAACTGGAGCCGGATCATGCGGAAGCGTTAAATTATCTCGGCTACACCTGGGCAAACAACAACATCAATCTGGAGAAGGCACTTGAATACATCCAGCGTGCCATTTCCCTGAAACCCGATAATGGATATATTCTGGACAGTCTGGGATGGGTCTACTTCCGGATGGGGAAGCTTGACAAAGCTGTTGCCGAAATACTCGCAGCCCTGCAGCTGGAACCGAATGATCCGCATATCTATGAACATCTGGGCGACATTTACCTGGAAGATGGAAAAAAAGCCGAGGCCCTGAAGGCATATCAGCAGGCGGAAAAGCTCTTCGGCAATATTGCTAAAAAGAAACGTGTGGCCAAAAAAATTGACTCTATAAAAGGGGAGTAATATGTATCCGCTCAGATTACTCTTCCTCTTTTTGCTTCTGCTGCCCCTTAGTCTTTTAAGCGGCTGTGCAAAACGGTACTGGGACACCACCCTTGAGGAAGAGGAAACAGCAGTACTTGCCGAAGTTATTCATGAAATGCAGGAGGCAGACAAGGCCTGTCCACAAAATTTTGATGCCGAGGTAAAGGCTTTTCTGAAGACTCCTACCGAGAAAATCGGGGTCCAGGGATACCTGCAGCTGCGCTCTCCCTCCTACCTGAAATTTGTCCTTTCCAACCCACTGGGACAGCCCATGTTCATCCTTGCCAGCAACGGGGATATGTTTCAGTCACTGGATATGACCGTACGTCGTCATATCCGCGGCAGTATTCGCTCCCTCGGGGTTCGAAACAACATTCCCCTGATTATCATGTATGGTGACTGGTATGGATTTTTCACAGCACGGCTGCCCAAACGCCCGATAACCGTAAAAAAAATCTATCGTAATGGTGAAGAAGAAAATATCTGGGTTGAATTGCCGGAATCCATATCGCTGGAAGGAACTCCCGAATACACCTATGTCTCCGTAGATCCCCTGAAGCACAGGGTTCTCGGATATCTTTTTCTTGACGACAGGGGAGATACCATAGCAGAAATTTCCTACAGTGAACCTGTTGCCCCCGGAGACAGGTGTGAAATAAGAAAACAGATTTACATTAAAGAACTTCCATGGGACTCAGAAATTTCACTGGAACTCGATGCTGTGCAAACCGATATGCAGCTGTCAAAAGAGGATTTTATCCTTCCTGTCCCCAAAGACTTTTCCAAACAACTGCACCCGTAACTACTTATTGCCTGTTTCTTTGGCAGCAGCTGCTGCGTCCTGTTCGTCATAGGAGTTAACGATTACAACAAAGAGGTTATCCTCTTTAAAGAACACCTGCTGCAGGTCATAATTCTTATTGGGAACGAGCTCAAGAATAACCTCAAGCTGATTTCTATCGGCAGACTGCACGACTCTGATCTGCTCAACAAACCTTCCCTGAGTCGTCTGGTCTTTTGCAACAGCACCGGACAACCTGGTACCGGGAAATTTGCAAACCACCCGGGGAGAGCCCGCTTCCTCCCCTGCCACTGTTGGAGGAAAAAAACCATTTAACTTGAACAGCACCATCTCACCGTTGTTTGTGGTGTTCTCAAAAGAGATATCCGAAAGAAGCGGATCTTCTGAATCGAAGGTCCCGGTCTGCTGTTGCGCTTCCTGAGCATTTTCCGGGGCAGCTTCAGCAGCCGCTGCGACAGGTTCGGCAACAGGTGGCGTCACACCTTCCTCCTTCACAGGCTCCTCTTTTTTCTCCGGTGCAGCCGGTTCCGGTTTTTCTTCAGCTGCTGCCACATTTTTTGCCTGGGAACCTGGAAAGACCTCTTCCCGTGCCGGGATAGAATCCACCACCAGGATTGCCTCCGAAGCCTCAGCACGCGGAGGTGCAACGTCCTCTGCTTTCTCCTTTACAGGAGCAGAATCGGAGAAGAGGAGAATGGTCAGGATATTGTTGATCTCATCAAACTTCTGATCAAAGCGGTAACCGGTACTGGATCTGAGATCAATCACCACACGGGTTCTGTCGCCATGGCGCCCAAGACGGATTTTTTTGACCACCTGTCCGTCGGCGGCAATACCAGTCGGCGATTTTTTATCCAGTAAGGTTTCAAAAAAATCAAAAACCACCCGCGGGCTGTCACCCTTGATGGCAAAAACTTTTGGCAAATACGCACCATTTAAATGAAAGGCAACCGACTCAAGCCCTTCCCCGCTATCTGTATACTCAACCTTTTGTATCAAACCGTCTGCAGCACAGACAGATTTCACGAAAAGAAAAAGCAGCAGAATGCTGAAAAAAAACGGCTTGGAAGTGCGAGTATTCATGAAAAAACCTTTCCGTAAGATAACGTATTATTTTTTAAGGAACATTTAAGATATATTTCTTGAATACATCATCCTGTCTTGTAAAGTCAACTTTTTTTAAGTAAATGAGAATGGCTGAATTTTTTAGAAATTTGCAGAAATTCAAACAGTAAAATCCCTTACGCAGAATTTCCTTTTCCATAACAGATGGTACAAAACGTATATGACACGCACCTTTGAACAGAGAAAAATACTTCCTTTTGTCAACAAACCAGGACGTTACCTTGGCCTCGAACATAACTCCAGCACAAAGTCGTGGCAGAACACTGCACTGCGCTGTGCCCTTGTTTTTCCCGATCTCTACGAAATAGGCATGTCCCATCAGGGATTACAGATCCTCTACCATATACTCAACGGCAGGGAAAATATCCTCGCAGAACGCTGTTACTGTCCGGATAAAGATATGGAGAGGGAGCTCCGGGAAAAAGGTCTTCCGCTCTGTTCACTGGAAAACGGTCGTTCGCTGCAGGACTTCGACCTTGTGGGCTTCACCCTCCCCTATGAACTCTGTTACACCAATATCCTCACCGTCCTTGATCTCGCTGCCATCCCGCTGCGCGCTGAAAACAGAGCTGATGATATGCCGATCATCCTGGGGGGCGGCTCATGCGGTCTCAACCCGGAGCCCATTGCCGATTTTTTTGATGCGATCCTTCTTGGAGACGGGGAAGAGGCAATAGTGGAGATTGCCGCCTGTCTGCAGCAGTGCAAAAAAGACGGAAACTCCCGCCGGGAAGCCCTCAAACAGCTTTCCGGAATTGACGGCATGTATATCCCCTCTTTTTATAAACCTGCCTACGATAATAACACCATCGGTGCATTACAGCCTCTTCATGACGACCTGCCAGCCATTCAGCGGCGAATACTTGCCGACATCTCAACAGTTGACCATCTGCAGCATCCCCTTGTTCCCAACTCCAAAATCGTTCATGACCGCCTGGGAATAGAAATAGCCAGGGGCTGCACCCGCGGATGCCGTTTTTGTCAGGCCGGCATCATTTATCGTCCGGTGCGGGAGCGGAGCCCGGAACAAATCTTTGATCTTGCAACAAGAGGTATAAAAAATTCCGGATTTAATGAACTCGCCCTGCTTTCCCTCTCCACCGGCGACTATTCTTGTCTTTCAACGGTTCTGCCAAAACTTATGGATCAGTTTGCCACAGAGGCAATTTCCGTGTCCATGCCTTCCATGCGTGTGGGAACATTGACCCAGGATGTTATGGACCAGATCAAACGTGTCCGGAAAACAGGGTTTACCCTTGCCCCGGAAGCGGGCAGTGAACGACTGCGAAGGGTCATTAATAAAGGCATTACGGAAGAAGACCTGATGAGCACCTGCCGTGATGCCTTCGGGCTTGGCTGGAAAGTTATGAAACTCTATTTTATGATAGGCCTTCCCGGGGAGACCCGGGAAGACCTTGATGCCATTGTGGAGCTTGCCAAAAAAACCAAACAGATTGGCAATGAAGCAGGCAGAGGACGGCTGCAAATCAATGTGAGTATCGGAACATTTGTTCCCAAACCCCACACCCCGTTCCAATGGGAAGAACAGATCAGTATGGACCAGAGCCGGGAAAAGATCGACTATTTAAAACGTACGATGCCCCGCAAGGGAATCAAGCTGAAATGGCACGATCCTGAGATGAGCTTTCTTGAAGGCGTCTTCTCCCGCGGTGACCGAAGACTTTCCTATCTTCTGGAAACCGTATGGAATAACGGAGGCAGACTGGACGCCTGGTCCGAACATTTCAAGCTTGAACGCTGGCAGCAGGCGGCAGAGGAGTGTGATCTTGATCTGGACAGTTTTCTCCGAATGCGTGACGAAAAAGAGATCCTTCCCTGGCAGCATCTTAGCAGCGGTGTGGACAGCACATTTCTGCACGATGAACGTAAAAAAGCCGAACAGGAGATCTACACGCCGGACTGCCGGTATCACAGCTGTCAGAAATGCGGGCTCTGCGACTTTAAAACCATTATGCCCATCGTCCGGGACAGGAAAAAAGAGGCAAAACCAGCCCCTCTCAAAAACAGTCCTCCCCCTGTACCTGCCGGGCAGGAGCAGGAAGCAAAACACTTTCGCTACACCGTCACCTATTCACGCAGAGGGGATATCTGTTACCTTGGTCACCTGGAGATCCTGCAGCTTGTCTTCAGATGTCTGCGCCGGGCAGGTATCCAAACGAACTTTTCAAAAGGCTTCAACCCCTCCCCAAAGGTGTCCTTCGGCCCTGCCCTGCCGGTGGGGACCCAGAGTCTTGCCGAATTTTTTGTAATGGATCTTCCCAAGCCCCTTACTGATCTGCACAAAACAAAAGAAGCGCTGAATGCTGAGTTGGTACAGGGGCTGCAGATTGAAGATATTACGTTACGTCGCAGCCCTGTCCCTCAGCAGCTGCTCTCCACATATGAGATCCACCTGGATCAACCGCTGACATCCCTTGAGACAGACACAATCAAACACTTTCTTGAGAAAAAACACTTCAGCATCAGCAGGACACGGAAGCGAAAAACAAAGGAAATTAATATCCGGCCGCTGATCCCCTCCCTGACCATCCAGGGAACAAAGACCATCCATATGCATCTTATCAGCAGAGCCAGTGAAGCAGGTGTAAAACCTTTGGAAGCACTTGCCGCCATCCTGAAAAAAGAGCAACGGGAGCTGCTCTCTGCAGAAGTCATTAAAACCCAATGGCAGGAACTTACCTGATGGATCTTCGATTCTCCACTGAAACCCTTCTTCGAAAACAACCTGCTCTCCTCCCAACACCTTGTATCTTTTGGATTATTTTCTCATTCATGCAATTATTGCGAAGAAACAGGCAATTTAAAACCACTTGACATCAGAAATGGCATTGCCCCGCTGCAGGTGTTTATGGTAGATATAGGCAACTCATTTGAACCTGCAGCCAAATTCTCCTGCAGGAAAACAGATTATGTCTTACAGACGTGAAAAAGGAGATCATATGACAACGAAAAAAATCATCCTCCGAGATGATGAAATGCCCACCCAATGGTACAATGTAGGACCAGACATCCCCAATGGACTGCTGCCTCCCCTTGATCCGGAAACGAAGGAGCCCATGGGACCTGAAAAACTGGGGGCTATTTTTCCCATGTCACTCCTTGAGCAGGAGATGTCCGGCGAACGCTTTATTGATATTCCCGAAGAGGTGCTGGACGTCTTGAAAATCTGGCGTCCTTCCCCCCTTGTCCGTGCCAGGAATCTTGAACAGGCCATCGGGACCAAGGCAAAAATTTATTTTAAGAATGAAGGGGTCTCACCGGTCGGCTCTCACAAACCAAACTCTGCCGTCCCACAGGCATACTACAATGCCAAGGAAGGGATTAAACGTCTTTCCACGGAGACAGGTGCCGGTCAATGGGGCAGTGCCCTCTCCTTTGCCACCCAGAAATTCGGACTCGACTGTAAGGTCTATATGGTTCGTGTCTCCTTTGACCAGAAACCCTACCGTAAATCCATGATGAAAACCTTCGGCGCCGACATTGTGGCAAGCCCCAGTATGGATACCCATATCGGGCGTCAGATTCGGGAGGAATACCCCGACACTGCCGGCTCTTTAGGTATTGCCATCTCCGAAGCCATCGAAGATGCCGCCGGACGTGAAGACACTAATTACGCCCTGGGCTCCGTGCTCAATCATGTTATTTTGCACCAGAGCATTATCGGACTTGAAGCAAAAAAACAGATGGAAATCGCCGGTGACTATCCCGACGTAATTGTTGGCTGCTGCGGCGGCGGATCAAACTTTGCAGGGCTTGCTGTCCCCTATATTCCCGATTACCTGGAGGGCAGAAAGATTCGCTTTGTGGGAACAGAACCTGCATCCTGCCCGACACTTACCCGCGGGAAACTTGCCTATGATTTCGGTGATGTTGCCCAGACCACTCCCCTTCTGAACATGTACACTCTTGGACACGACTTTATTCCTCCCGGAATCCATGCCGGTGGACTGCGGTACCATGGAATGTCCCCCATCATCTCTGCGCTGGTACGGGAAAAAATCATTGATCCTGTCAAAGTCCATCAGATGGAATGCTTTGAAGCCGGTGTCCTTTTTGCCCGTGCTGAAGGTATTATACCAGCTCCTGAAACCTGTCATGCCATCCGTGGCGCTATTATTGAAGCCACCCGTGACAAAAATGATCCTAAAACGATCCTCTTCAACTTCTCGGGACACGGTCTTATCGACATGGCATCCTATGACAAGTATTTTTCAGGTGATCTCCACGATTACGATTACCCCAAAGAGGCCATCGAAGCATCCATGGCAAAACTGCCAAAGATCTGACAATATATGTCTTTACCCTGCTTTTCCCGCCGGTTTCTGCCCAGATTTCTGGTTGCAGGAACCGGTATTTTTTTGCTTTTTTTCCTTGCGCCAGGTCTTTTCTCACATGCCGCGCAACTGCAAGGGGCGGACAGATACATTACAAACGGCGGCTATGCCCTTGCTGATTCCGAAAAAATTATCGCCGCCAAAAACCTCACAAGCCCTTTTATCCCAGCATCCACGCTGAAAATTCTCACAAGTCTGGCTGCTCTGGATATACTGGGTCCCCAGTATCATTTCACCACCAGTCTCTTTCTTGATAAAGAAAAGAATCTCTATATTTACGGCTCCGGCGATCCCTTTCTGACTTCTGAAAAGGTAATGGAAATCAGTGAAATACTGCGACACCAGGGAATTAGCAGACTAAACGATATCGTCCTGGACGATTCTAGATTTCACCTGGAACACCCCACCCCGGGAGCCGGGAAATCGCTTAATCCCTATGATGCCCAATGTTCTGCACTTGGGGTAAATTTCAACACTCTGCCCATTCGGGTTCTGCAAAAGGTGAAAATCCAGTCATCGGAAAGCCAGACACCCTATGTTCCCCTTATGGGGGAACTGGGAATATCCCAGGCAAGCGGCAGCTACCGTCTGAATATCAACGCCTTTCCGGATCAGCCATCACTGCCAAACGCTCTACGTTACTGCGGACAGCTCTTTCGTGCCCAGTTTGAACAGACAGGTATCTCCATTAACGGGATGATACGAAAAGCCCGTGTACCTGAAGATGCCACACTTCTGCTTCGCTACAGAGCAGCGGAAACAGTGACTGATCTTATCCGTTCCTGCCTGCTCTCCTCCAGTAATTTTATGGCAAACCAGCTGTACCTTGCCATTGGCGTCAAACGATTCGGCGCTCCCGCCACCTGGGATAAAAGTAAGCGTGCCATAAAAGAATATATCCGTCACACCCTCCAGTTGTCGGCACATGATATTTCAATAACAGAAGGCTCGGGATTATCCACAAAAAACCGCATCACTGCAGCAGCCATGCTCGCAGTGCTTGAAAAATTCAAGCCCCATGCTCACCTTCTTCCCGTAAAACTCGGTGTCAGGATGAAATCCGGCACACTTGCTAAATCCGGCGTATTCTGCTACGCAGGTTACTTCCTCAAAGGCAAATCAACCCGCTTCTTTGTTATCTTCCTCAACCAGAAACAAAACAGAAGAGACCAGCTGCTTCGTCTCCTCTACACGCACCCGTGATACCACCGGGTAGCATTGTCAGTTTATTTGACACCACACCGGCACCTGCCGAAGACAAACTTCCCTTTCAGCCCCTTCCTTCCCCCACCTCTCCTGCAAATTACGTTTTTGTACTCAAAGTACCCTCCCCAACACCCTACTTTACCTACAATTAAAGTAACTTGTGAAACACCTCCCCACAAGTAGTTATTTTCTACACACGATTATATTAAAAAATGTTATATTGTTTTTTTTGCACCTGTTGCACAGAAAGCATATTACATACTCCTTAGTTATTTCAAACAATTAGCCCTGCAGTGAACAAATTGGCATGTTTACTGCTTGCCTATACAGCACAATGCTTTACGCAAAGAATTTTGTCAGTCTACTGCAGCATCCTTATTTTTTGCTGCCTTTTACTTTTCTCTTTTCGGAGGACCTATGAAAAAAAACATAAGCAGACTCGTTCCTTTTCTCATCATGGCATCATTTCTGGTGTCAGGATGTAATCAGGATACCAGTTCCACTGTCACCACCGTAAAACCGGCGATTACAACCCAGGCTGAAAAGCCGCAGGGACCTGTGTACAAAGGAAAGGTTGTCGGCAGATCCAATAAGGCGAAACAGATCTCCATTGCCGTTGGCAAGGGAAAAGATGCGAAAACCATCATGGTCAGTTTCGATGAAAACACCACCGGCCTGGAACATGCGAAAAAAGGTCACGGAGCCATTATTGCCTACGAGATGCGGGACGGTGTACCTTTTGCCACGACTATCAAACAGAAACTTGCCAAACTTCCTCAAGGTGTCACGGTTATTTCTCCTCAGGATGTAAAGGCCCTTATTGATGCAGATAAAGATTTTCTCCTCGTTGACTCACGCCCGGGGAAACGCTATTCCGCATCCCATCTTCCAGGGGCTGTATCCATTCCGGTATGTGAAATGCAGGAACTTCTGCAGAATCTTCCAAAGCATAAAGACAAACTGCTTATATTTTACTGTGGAGGTCCCACATGAGGTATGAGTCCAAAGTCCGCCGGTCAGGCGGTCAAAGCCGGTTACAAAAACATTCAGGTAATGCTCGCAGGAGAACCCGCCTGGATTAAAGCAGGATACAGCACCTATGCCAACTACGGCTTTGTGTGCAGGGGTAACAACGTAATCATCGACCTGCGCAGTCCGGAAAAATCCGCTGCTGCCCGTGTTCCCCGTTCTGTCAACATGCCGTTTGCAAGCTTTGAAGATACCTACGACGAGATCCCCATAAAAGCCCCCATCGTTCTTTACTCCGATAATGAGGAGGAAACCATCGCTGCCCTGCGAATACTTCAGGCGGAAGGCTATAAAAAGATATCCCTGATTGAAGGCGGATTTCACGGCTGGAAACGGGTGGGCGGCAGGCTGGTCAAAGGACCGGTGGTCACAGATGTGCACTGGCAGCGCATCCTTGCCGAAGGTGAAGTCTCACTCGCTGAATTTGAAAAAGCAATGAAGGATCCCAATGAGGCCATCATTCTCGATGTCCGCACAAGAGACGAGGTAAGTGAAGGGAAAATCGAAATTTCCCAGCATATCCCCCTTGATGAGCTGTGCAAGGAGATGGATCAGTTCATCTGCAATATTAAAGATATGCAGAAAGGTCAGAAGATCTATATCCACTGCACCACAGGGGCTAGAGCCGAAATGGCATACAAAGAGCTGAAGAAACGTGGTTACAATGCGTCCTACCTTGTTGCAGAAGTCGAGTGTGACGGCAATGACTGCTCCATAGAAGAGTAAATTCCTCCTTCCTCCCGGTCCTTTTACACCACAGGACCACCTCCCGGGGAAGAGATGTGCCCGGCACATCTCTTCCTTTTTTTATCTCCATCTTTACTTCTTAATTTATTAACTATATCATATAACTATTCAGACCATTATTCAGACCAGTGACTGCTGCAAATCACTGCTGTATGGTTCATAGCGCGTGGCTGCACGTACCCCCTGCGTTATGATTTTCATTTCACATTTAACTGTTGGCTCTTTTATCATGGCGGAAACCGACAAAGCTGCAAAAACAAAATACCTCGAACCCACCATCCACTTCAGTAGAAAACGGATTGTTGTGGGAGAAGAAGGCAGTTCGGAAAAAATCATTGTCTCAGAGCTGGTAAGAAAGGAGCAGCCCCTGCTCTCCTTCCCCGGCTTTGAAGTGCTTGCAGAAAAAGGCTACGAAAAAAGTCCCATACGGGCAGGAAACAATACCCATTACAGCGAAGATGGGGAAATACTCCTGGCAAGCACCATCGGCTATCCCCGAATTGACATCATGGACTCTGCTGACGGTGAAGAACCCACCCTCCTGATCTCCCTGAAACCTCTTGTGGAAATCTCAAAAGACCGGATGAAAGCGACCTTGAAACTGCAGCCGCCTATCCCCAACGGGTACACAGCACAGGAAGACAGCATCGAAGAGCTGATCCAGGAAGCAGGTATACTTTTCGGTGTTGACCCTGCCGCTCTTGAAACGGCAAAAAAACATATAAGAGGAAAAAGAAACGACAGCTTCGACATTCTTCTCGCTTCAGGACAGAAGCCGGAAGCAGGTGAAGACGGTCGCCTGGAACTTGCCATTGCAATCGGTCCAATTCCTGGTCGTATGCTTGAGGATGGTACCATAGATTTCCGTGAACGCGGCATGATGGTTGCCGTGCACACAAGTGACCTCCTGGCAAAAGTCGTACCACCGATCCCCGGTGTTCCCGGCCGAAATGTGCTTGGCGAAGAAGTCGAACCCGAGGGTGGCGAGGAGATTGACCTGAAAGTCAAAAATGATGTCTCCTATTCAGAGGAAACAGGAGAAGTGAGTGCAAGCAACGACGGTATCTTCACCCTTGTAAACGGTTCCGAGATTAACGTTTCCGCAAAGTACGAGATAGACGGTGATGTGGACTACACCACCGGCAATGTGGATTCCGGCAACTGTGTTATCGTTCATGGCGCTGTTCAGCCCGGCTTCAAGGTAATTACCGGTGGTGATCTGAAGGTGGATCAGGAGGTCATGTCCGCCACCATTGCTTCCGAGGGAAATGTCGTCATAAGCAGTGGAATCACTGGCGAAAAGACTGATATCCAGGCTGCCGGAGATGTGGACATCAAATTTATCGAACAGGGAAAGATCCAATCAGGCGGAAATGTCATTATCCGCAAACAGGCATACTATACCGAAATTTCAGCTGCTGGTGATATTCTCTGCCCTGCGGGAACCAACATCGTCGGCAGCAGTCTGGTGTCAGGCGGGCGGATAACAGTGGCAAATGTCGGCTCGGACAGCAGTAAGCCGGTACTTCTGGCAGCAGGTGTCGATTTTGAACGACTGCGGCTACTCTATGAACTGAAAGAAAGCATCGTCCAACAGCAGGAGGAGATCATTCAGCGTCTGCAGCGACACGGTGGTAACACCCGGCCCAAAAAGATCAGAAAAATGGAAGCTGCAGTGGACGAGACAAAACTGAAGCTATTGAAACTGAATCTTATCCCCGGCACGGCTCTCTTTTCACGGGTTGGTGAACTCAAAGGACAACTGGAAGTCTCTGACAAGATAGGGAATGACGTAATCAAACGCACCAACATCGAGAAGATAACCATTGAGGCACACGGAACACTGCACAGCGGTACCGAACTTCGTATCGGCAACCGCCACCTTATCCTGAAACAGACCATCACCAAACGCCGTATCAAGCTGCAGAGCAACCTCAAACAGATCATAGTTGTTCCGCTCACCGGAAGACCCTGATCCCTGGGAAGGCACGTCCGGATGAGATTCCTCCACACCTCCGACTGGCATCTCGGTCATAAGCTCTACGGCAGGAGCCGTCACCGGGAACACCTTGATTTTCTCAACTGGCTGTCCACTACCATAGAAAAACGGAACATAGAAGCCCTGCTGATTGCAGGCGATATCTTCGACACCCAGACCCCCTCAAACAAAACGCTCACCCTCTACTACCGCTTCCTCTCCCTCATTGCCGGCTCCTCCTGCCGTCATGTCATCATTGTCGGGGGCAATCACGATTCTCCTGCCCTTTTAAACGCACCCCGTGAGATACTCGGATTTTTAAATATTCATATTATCGGCAGGGTTCCGGATTCCATAGACGATGAGATTATCACCCTGAGAGACAGGGACAATCAGCCCCGGCTAATGGTACTTGCCGCCCCTTATCTCCGTGACAGGGACATCCGATCGACCCTTGCCGGAGAAACTCTTGAAGAAAAGGATCAAAAACTGCTGAACGGAATTGTCGATCATTACAGCAGCCTGTACGAACATGCCCGCAGTCAGCAGGCAGAACTGGACAGCCCTGTGCCCATAGTCGCCATGGGGCATCTCTTCTGCCAGGGAGGACAGACAGTTGAAGGAGACGGTCTGCGTGATCTCTACATCGGCTCACTCGCCCATGTCGATAGCACAGCCTTTAATGATGATATTGCCTATCTTGCCCTGGGCCATCTTCATCAGATGCAGAGGGTTGGAAAAAAGGATAACAGACGCTACTCCGGATCCCCACTGCTAATGAATTTTCAGGAGGCACAGAGCAGAAAGTTCGTTCTGGAAGTGGAATGCACACAAAATACATGCGTAACGGAGATAGAGATCCCCGTGTTTCAGAGGCTTGAAAAGATCAGCGGTAGCATGGAGGAGATCCTCACAGCAATTTCACTGCTGCGCGCAGAAAACCAATCCATTTTTCTCGAAATCCACTACCTCGGCAAGGCACTTGCCGATGACCTGCAGGATCGCGTCTACTCGGCAGTCAAAGGAAGCAAGCTTGAAGTGCTTCGCATCAACAACAGGCAGATCTTTGACCATATCCTGCAACAAACCACTGAAATAAAAACTCTGGAAGAGCTCAGCCCGGAGCAGGTATTTCAGCAATGCCTGGACCTCCACGAGATCCCCCCAATCCAGCAAAAAGAGATGCATACAGCCTTCGCAATTACCATGGCAGCCCTGCAGGAAGAAAATGATGCAGACGAAGAATAGGAAGGAGCGTAGCAGAATTTGAAAATCCTTCACATTCACTTTCAGAACCTGAATTCCCTTGCCGGTGCCTGGCACGTTGACTTCACTGACCCCGCATACACAGAGCACAGTCTCTTTGCCATCACAGGTCCCACAGGCGCAGGCAAATCTACCATCCTTGATGCTGTCTCCCTTGCCCTTTATGGTCGCACACCACGGCTTCCCCGTATTTCAAAGAGCAGCAATGAAGTGATGAGCAGACACACCGGTTTCTGCTCGGCGGAAGTAGAATTTGTAACCGTTAAGGGACGGTTCCGCTGCCACTGGTCTCAACATCGCTCACGAAAAAAAGCAAGCGGTGATCTCCAGCCGCCAAAGCATGAAATAAGTGATGCAGCAGAAGGGACTGTCCTTGAGAGTAAGATAAAAAAGGTGGCAGTAAAAGTTGAAGAAGTAACAGGGATGGACTTTGACCGGTTTACCCGCTCGACCCTGCTTGCACAAGGTGGCTTTGCCGCGTTTCTGGAGGCTTCTGCCGACAACAGGGCTCCCCTCCTCGAACAGATTACCGGCACCAGGATATATTCGGAACTCTCAAGAAAAGTGCATGAACTCCGGACCATTGAGCTAAAGACCCTGGCAGAACTGGAAAAAGATCTCCAACGAACAGAGCTGCTGCCCGAGGAGCAGGAACAGGAGCTGACGGATACAATAGGGGAAAACGAAAAAAAATATCAGGAGTTACAAGAGGCACTGCACGGAAAGACTCAGCACATACACTGGCTGCAGACCCTTCGCACATTACGCAAAGAACATCAGGCATACCAGCTGCAGCTGACGGAACTTGCCGGGGAGGAAAGGAGACAAAAAGAGGAAATTGACCAGCTGCAGCCCGCTCTGGAAGCAGAAAAAATCGTCCCCTTTCATCAGAGGCTCACAGAGCTGTCAGACAAGCTAAAGGTCAGCTCAGCAAGCCTTGCTGAACTGAAGAATACGCTTTCACACCATCTGCAGAAACAAAACTCCCTGCAGAAAAAACTGATACTGGCAGACAGCAATCTCATCCACCACGAAAAAGCAGAGGAGACAGGACTGCAGCGTATCAGGCAGGTCGAAAGACTGGATCAGAAAAATGAAAACATTAGCAGACAGCTTGCCCAACACGGCAAGGAACTGAACATTCTGCGCAAACAGCAGCAGACAGAAAAAGAATCCATTCTGCTGCTGGAAAAAGAGCAAAGCAAAGAGAAAAAACTGAAAAAAACACTCACAGACTATCTCCAGGCCCACGCAGAAGAGGAACATCTTCATGAGGAACTCTCCGCCCTTAAAATTGAGATCGACTCCCTGACCACCCTGCTCATCCGGGAGAAAGAATGTGCTGCAGCAGTGACAGAAGCTGAAGCAGCTGCTGCCGAAAAAAAAGAACAGGTTCTGCAACTGCAGAAACAAACCGAAATTCTGCAGGATCGCACACATGTCCTTACAGCAGAACATAAAAGTATCAACAAACAACTCACCGATCTGCTTCAGGGAAAAACCAACACAGCTGTTCGGGATGAACTGCTGCAGGTAAGCCTTGATATACGCAGCCATGGGGAGCTGCTGTCCCATTTGCAGGACGAGCAAAAATCACAGAAGACAATCCGCCTGCAGGAATCGGCTCTTCTTGCCCAGACCCGTGAAGAGACTGAACTGCTGACAGAACTGAAGGAACTGCAGCAGCAGATCAAAGAAAAAAACAGAGAAGTTGAACTTCTTGAGCAGAATCTTCTCCTGCTCATACGTGTGCAAAATCTGGAACAGGACCGAAGACAGCTGCAGGAAGGCAGCCCCTGCCCGTTATGCGGATCTCTGTCACACCCATACAGCAGCGCTAAAACGCCCACCCCTTCCAAAGAGGAGGCAAAACTCCTAAAAGCAAAGACAAAACTGAAGGGGCTGCAAAAAGCGATGCTCGCTGTCGAGAAAAAATTGAGTCAATGCAATGAACATCTGAAGACCCTGAAGAGACAGCACACCGACACAAAAGAGCTGCAAATAAAACAGATACAGATTGCGGAACAGCTGCTTTCCGATCTCAATCTGCCTTCGTTTGCAGAGTGTGATCCTGCAGCTGTGAAAGACAAAGAGAAGCAGTTAATAACACGGCAGGCAGCACTGCAGCAGCTGATTGACCAACTCGACACCTTACAGGAAAAAGAAAAAGACAGCGAAAAAAAACTCAGGGAAGATACTGCACTGCTGCAGAAGAATGAAAAAGAACTCCTCACCCTCAGCCACCTTTTTTCAGCGGCAAAACAGCAGGCAGCACAACTGAAAACAACCCACGCACAACTGCTTGCAGAAACTGAAAAGGCAACTACTCTCCTCTTTAGCAAACTGCAGGATTTACATATCGAACAGCCGGATCCTGCCTCCCTGCCAGAAATTTACCAGAACCTCAAAGAATCCGCCGCACTCTGGAGAAAAAACAAGAAAGCGGAAGCGGAAGCAAACATTGCGCTGAGCACCATAGAAAGCAATCTCCTGCACAGCCGGGAAACAGCTGAGAAAACATGTCTAAAGCTGCAAAAAGAAGAACAGGAACACAAACACATCCAACAGGAACTGGATAAGATCAAGAAAGAAAGAACCGGACTCTTTGGTGATAAGGAAACCGGTCAGGAAGCAAAACGATTGAACGAAGCAGTTAAACACGCCCGGAAAGAGCGGGAAAACCTGCAAAAGGAAGATGCTGCCACCCGCAGCGACATTTCCGCCTCACGCAGCCTGCAGTCCCATCTTGATCGCGAGCAGCAGAGTCTGAATAAAGAAATCAGCGCACAGGAAGTACTGTTAAAAGAGGCAATAGACAGCTCATCCTTCACAGACCTGGATGATTTCTTAAAGGCAAAGCTCGATGCAGAGCGGATTAACACACTGCGAACTCTTACAAAAGAGCTGCATGAACGCAGGGTAAAACTGACAGCCCTACTCCAGGACAAGCAGAAACACATTGAACGGGAAGAAGCCAGACAGCTCTGTCAGGAAGATGAGAAAGAGCTGCTGCAGCATATTGCAAAAGACGAAGAAAACCTGGCAGAGCTGCAAAAAGAAATCATACGCTGCAGAGAACTGCTGCACATAAATGCGAAAAACAGGGAAAAGGCTGGCCTGCAGATTACCAGAATCAACAGACAAAGGGAAATTACCGGCAGCTGGAACAGACTGCACACGCTGATAGGATCTGCCGACGGCAAAAAATTCAGAAATTTCGCCCAGGGACTGACCTTTGAGATGATGGTCAGCCACGCCAATGCAAGTCTTGCAAAGATGAGCGACCGCTATATCCTGGTACGGGACAAGAACCGCCCCCTCGATCTCAACGTAATTGACAGCTTCCAGGGCGGCGAGATCCGCTCCACCAGAAACCTTTCGGGCGGTGAGTCGTTTCTGGTCAGCCTCGCCCTTGCCCTCGGCCTTTCCAAAATGGCAAGCAGCACAATCCGGGTGGACTCACTTTTCCTTGATGAAGGGTTCGGTACCCTCGACGAAGATGCCCTGGAATCGGCCCTAGAAACCCTCAGCAGCCTGCATGAGGAAAACAAGCTTATCGGCATCATTTCCCATGTGGCTGCTCTCAAGGAACGTATCCCTGTGCAGATTGAAGTTATTCCCGGTCAGGGCGGCAACAACCGCATCCGGGGTCCGGGGATATCAAAAACATCATAACTGCCCGTCAGGTTCTGGCCTGCAGCCCCTCATGATCGAGCAGATATATGACCTTCCCCTCCACTCGAATCAGCCCTTCATCACTCATTTTAGCAAATATTCGAGACAGCGTTTCAGGGATCGTACCCAGAAGACTTGCCAGTTGCCCCTTGGAGATCTGCAGCTCGACCTGCCCTTTTGTACCCTGCTCTTTTACCAGATAGAGAAGGTAACCGGCCAGTCGTGCCGGGACTTCTTTCAGGGAAAGGTTTTCAATCTGAGCAGCAAAATGACGCAGACGCATGGAAAGTTCAGCCAGCATATTTAAGGCCAGGGAGGGAATTGCATTGACAAGTGCCACAAAATCCTTTCTGGGAAAGAAAATAAGCGTGGTTTTTTCAAGGGCAGTGGCATTTGCCGGAAAGGGCTGTCCGTTAAAAACAGGGACTTCTCCAAAGGGCTCGCCTGCCCCGAAAATATGGAGGATCTGTTCTTTCCCGGCAAGGGATGTCTTAAAGATCTTTACCTTACCGGCGGCAACCATGTAAAAACCGTTGCCGTCATCGCCTTCAAAAAAAATCGTCTCACCCCGGCTGTACTTTTTCGTCACTGCTATTTTTTCTATTGCATCAAGATGTTCGGCTGCCATACCGCCAAACAATTTGCTTCCTTCAAGAATCCGACGCATCAACTGCTCCTGTTTCCTGTTCCAAAGTCCATGGATAATGCTTCCTTTCAATTTCTGCACACTGTATCACACAATCTTCTCACATCCACACCTTTATTCTTTGCTTTTCCTGCAGCAATGCGTAAAACTCGGTTTATGGATGACAATCGTTATATTCTCCACATCGACATGGACGCCTTCTTTGCCTCTGTGGAGCAGTTGGATAACCCGAAATACGGTGGCAGACCGCTGATTGTCGGCGGCAATCCCGAGGGACGGGGTGTGGTGGCGGCGTGTTCCTATGAAGCCAGGCGTTACGGGATTCATTCCGCCATGTCCGGAGCAAAAGCCATTCGTCTTTGTCCCCATGCCGTTTTTGTCCGTCCACGAATCCCCCGTTACCGTGAGATTTCAAGCCATATTATGGAAATATTCAGACGATTCACTGCAGATGTGGAGCCCCTCTCTCTCGACGAAGCCTTCCTCGATATCAGTGAGAATCACAGTAACATGGAGAGTGCCGCAAAAACCGCTGAAGAAATCCGCAGCACCATCTTCTCAGAGACCGGACTCACGGCATCGGCAGGAGTTTCCTACAACAAATTTCTGGCAAAAACTGCATCTGATATCAACAAACCCGACGGACTCACCGTTATCACCTGGGAGGAAGCCAAAGAGTTTATTGCTGCCCTCCCCATCGGCAAATTCTTCGGCGTGGGACGGGTCACTGAAAAGAAAATGCATAAGCTTGGTGTGCGTTGCGGTAAAGACCTCCTTCGCTTTGACCAGGAGGAACTTACAGCCCTGTTCGGTAAAACAGGTACCTTTTTTTACATGATTGCCCGGGGCGTCGACAGGCGACCGGTACAACTCAGAAGATCTCGAAAATCAGTTGGCTCGGAAACGACTCTTGCCGAAGACACCTGTGATATGACACGGATACAGGAAGTTCTCACATTACTCGCCGAAAAAGTGGGCAGTGCCATACACAAAAAAAGGATGGCAGGACATACCTTGACCCTGAAGGTACGCTACCATGATTTTACCACTGTCACCCGCTCACTGAGCCTGCACACCCCGATTCATTCAGCAGAAGAGATTCTACAACACACTCCCCATCTGCTCCGTACAACAGAAGCCGGCAGCATACAACTGCGCCTGCTCGGCCTGACGCTTTCCAATCTCACGTCACAAACAGACAGCAGACCGGTACAGTTGAGCCTGCCATTTGGAACCGGCTGATCCAGAACCGGCATCCGCCGCCTCCTTTTCCTTTACAAACGGAAAAGACTGTTTACAACTGTATATGAGCTTGCTATGATTTTTTTACCTTATGATTCTTACTTTTTTTAATCACTAGCCATACACAGACACTCCATGAAAGACCTTATCCGCTCCATTGCCGGTATCTTCCGCTGGGTTGGCAGGGCTCTAAATACCGTCAGGGTGCTTAGCCTGAACCTCGCCTTTCTCGCTCTGGTATTCTTCCTTGTCATAACACTTGTCGCCCACAACTCAGACACCGAGGTGAAAAGTTCCAGAAGCGGTGCACTTCTCCTCAGTCTTTCCGGCAACGTGGTTGAGGAAAAGCAGCCAGCCGACCCCTTTTCCACAGTTCTCAATGAAAAAATGGGTCTGGACACCCTGCCTGATGAGATACTGTATCAGGATATTCTCGATGCCATAAACGCCGCCGCATACGATCCCAATATCACAAGTATCGTCCTTGATCTGAAAGGCCTGGGGAATGTGGGACTCGATCAGTTACAGACCATCGGCAAAACACTCAACATTTTCAAAAAAAGCGGCAAGAAAGTGATTGCTGCTGAAGATTATTACCAGCAGAAGGGGTACTACCTGGCAAGCTTTGCCAACGAAGTCTACCTGAACCCCATGGGTGCTGTCGACCTGCACGGTATCGGAACATTTCGTCTTTTTTTTAAGGACGCCATCGAAAAGCTGAAAATCAACTACCATATATTTCGGGTGGGCACATACAAATCTGCCATCGAACCCCTTATCCGTAACAGTATGTCCGAGGCTGCAAAAACTCAGAATCTTTCCTGGCTCAGCCCCCTGTGGAAAACCATCGCTGCAGATATCAGCCGTGAAAGGAAACTGGACGAAGAAAGCCTGAGCAGCTATACCGAAAACATCGCCTCCGAGCTGGCCATTGTGGACGGTGACACCGCCCGTCTCGCCCTTGAAACGGGACTTGTGGATGCCTTAAAAACCAGGGAGGAACTCCGCAGCTACCTGATACAACTCAACGGCAAGGATGATGAAGGAAACTTCTCCAGAATACCCCTTGGCGAATATGTAAAAACGGTCCACCGCTCCTATGTCAATCACTCTGCCACCATGGATTCCATCGGCATCATCATCGCCCAGGGAGTTATCTTAAACGGTGAGCAGCCAATCGGCAGCATCGGGGGCGATACACTGGCACAACTGATTCGTGAGGCAAGGGAAACAGAGAACATCAAAGGGCTGGTGCTGCGAATCGTCTCCGGGGGCGGTTCGGTTTTTGCCTCCGAGATCATCCGCCAGGAGTTACTGGAATTTAAGAAGACAGAGAAACCGCTTGTTGTTTCCATGGGAACCATGGCAGCATCCGGAGGGTATTGGATCGCAGCCGATGCGGATGAGATATGGTCCTCTCCCGTCACCCTCACCGGATCCATTGGCATCTTCGCCGCCATTCCCACCTTCGAAAACACCCTCTCCTCCATGGGCGTCTACAGCGACGGGGTGGGAACGACCAGTCTCGCGGCTGCCCTCAACGTCACCCAGTCACTGCATCCCTCCCTGAAAGAATCCATACAGATCAGCGTCAACCACGGCTACGACCAGTTTATCAACATCGTTGCCAAAGGCCGTTCCATGGGTCTGAAAAAGGTAAAAGATGTCTCCGAAGGAAGAGTATTTGACGGAGCAACTGCTCAGAAGGTGGGACTTGTGGATAAACTGGGAACACTGGAAGATGCCGTGGCATCTGCTGCGAACCGTGCCGGACTTGAAGAGTATGATGCCTGTTATATCCGTAAGCCCCTCACCGTAAAGGACGAAATCATACAGATTTTCACCAGGGGAACAGGAAAGATACTGACGGCAGCAGTTCTGCCCTCTTCGCTTATTTCCCGTTTGGCTGAGCTTTTCAACCCCCTTGGCGAACTTGTCTTCTTTAACGACCCGAAGGGCTTATACGCACGCTGCCCCATTTACAGGCTTTCCTTTTAAAGGGCCATACGATATATTGACAGGCTGACGACTGTACCAAGCATTTATTCTATTTCTTCTTTCCATTGAGGTTCTATGAAAACCCTGTCCCTGATACTCACCTGCTGTCTTTTTCTTTCCATTTGGCTCTGCCCCCCTGCCCACGCTGAAACCTATATTGTCTCCGGTAACCCCAAAGCGCCTCCTGTCATGTGGGAACAATACAACAAACTGACGGGTGTGGGCCCCGACCTGGCAAAAGCCATCCTCACAGATCTCGGACTGGATTTTGATATCAGAGTGGAAGGCAACTGGGAGGAGGTTCAGAAAAAATGTAAATCCGGCAAGGTGGATATGATTGTTGCCGCCTATAAAAACGATGCCCGGGCAGAATACATGGACTATTCCATCCCCTACCTGCCTCAGCCCACTGTCATCGTCACAAAAAAAGAGTATGCCTTCCCCTTTGGACGCTGGGAATCTCTTATCGGCAAAAAAGGAGTGAGTAATATCGGTGAAAGTTACGGGCAGGAGTTTGATTCCTTTATCAGGGAAAAACTCGACGTGCAGTTCGTTGCCTTTGAACGGGCCCTGGAACTTCTCCGATTCGGCAAGGCAGACTACCTGATAATCGATTTATATACGGCTCTTATCTATGCACGCCTGCTGCAGGGTGAGGATGCCATCAGCATCCTTGATCCTCCCGTAACGACCCAGACCTTCCATATCACTGTCAGTAAGAAATCATCCCTCAGCACACATATGAAAGGCATCAACGAAAAACTTGCCGCCCTCATCAAAGACGGAACCATGGAAGATCTGTTTTACAAACACTTTGAAGAATGGAAACAGCTGATCGCCAAACGCTCCAGATTCTTCAAAAAAGATTCAGCCATCCGGGGAAGAGAACATACAGAGTACCTGAAAGCCCAGGATGAATACGAAAAAGAAAAACTCGGTTCCCTGCTGTTGGACGCCAGAGAAGGGCTGCCACTTTCAGCAGATTGAAAAACAAGAGAACAGATCAGCGAATGATGAGATCGTGCAGTTCGTTCTCATCATCTGCCTGTACGGGGAAATCCTTTTCCAGGATTTCCCCGATCCTGGAAACAGCCTGACAGATTGCCTGTGCCTGTTTCTTCTCTTTTATCCCTTGGGTCACCAGTGCCACAACCTCCTCCCACTCCCGTACGGGGATACGATCGTTTATTCCGCTGTCAGCAATGACCCATGCCTGACGCTCAAGAAGAGAGATATAGAGCAGGACACCGTTTGCATCTCTGGTCTGATACAGCCTTTCGATAAAGAATGAGAC
The DNA here is from genome assembly GCA_024763035.1 of Desulfocapsa sp. GTDB lineage: Bacteria > Desulfobacterota > Desulfobulbia > Desulfobulbales > Desulfocapsaceae > Desulfocapsa. The sequence continues at coordinate 32,262 of JANTGG010000013.1, forward strand.
ATGGGCTGCCTCTTCCACCTCTGCCAGCATCTCCCCTTTAAAGAGAAAGAATCGTTTCAAACCGGGAATCGCCTGGATAACAAGAGAAATTCCGAAAAACAGAGGAAAGAAGAGCAGCAGAAAAACCCACATGTTCGTGGGAGTAAGCCAGAACATTCCGGCAACAGGGGCAGTGAGAAGAATTGCAAGTGGTAAGGCAAACACCATCCCCCCACGCATGGCAGCCATTGGATAGCTGTGACTCCCGGAGGTGATAAGGGGAACAATCTCACCTGAGGTACATCGCTCTGCAGCATGGACAGCATCCGTAATTTGCTTCTGCTCTTCAGGAGACAGAAACTCCTGTGCTAAACTCTTCATAATCACCATCCCCCCGAAGCACCGCCGCCGCCAAATCCGCCGCCACCACCGCTGAAGCCACCACCAAATCCACCCGAGGAACCCCCGAAGCCGCCACCGCCCATATAAAAACCGCCGCCACCCCGGCTGACACCGCCAAGGGAAAGTGACGCGGCAAAAAGCCCGCCCACTATCCCCACCGGAATAAGCGATAAAAGCCACCAGCCCATCACGGGAAAGAACAGTGCCCCCACAATGGGTGAAACAATGCCGCCGGCGATGGCTGCAATCCCTTTTTTGGAATGAAAAATCCTGCCGACAAAGGAATAGACAAAAAACAGCAGAAACAGCAGTCCGGCAGGATCACTGCCATCCGACTGTCGTGTCGAAGCCGGAGGTGCCGTGAATTCACCTTTGACTGCCTGCATCATTGCCTGGATGCCGTCTGATATGCCCTGGTCAAACTTTCCCTCTTTAAAACGCGGCACGATAATTCTGCTGATAATCCTGCCCGCTGTCATATCTGTCAAACTGCCTTCGAGACCGTATCCAACTTCAATACGCATCTTTCTGTCATCACGGGAAACAAGGAGCAGTGCCCCGTTATCCTTCCCCTGCTGACCAATCCCCCACTTTTCTGCCACCTGCAGGGAAAATTCTTCAAGGACAGCCCCTTCAAGGGAGGGAATGGTGAGGAGAACAATCTGTGTGGAATCACTTGCCTCAAACGCAACAAGCTGCTGCTCGAGATCAGCAGCACTCTGCTGTGAAAGCATCCCTGCCGTATCATTGATGTGTCCGGTAAGCGGTGGTACATCCAGGGCAACTGCTGAGCACACATAAAACAGACAAAAAACGATGGCAAGTGTCAGTAATGCTGTGAGACTTCGTTTCATAATAAAAAACAACTACACGTTTAGAATTTAACAGACGGTGCTGTTTTTGCCCGCTCTTCCGCCTTGAAATACTCTTTTCGTTCAAGGTGCAGGAGAAATTTATTGGTCAGGCTGGCAGGAAAGCGGCGAATTGCCCCGTTGAAATCCGAAACAGCAGCGTTGTACCGCTGTCTGGCAACGTTGATTCTGTTTTCAGTTCCTTCAAGCTGGTTTTGCAGATCAAGAAAGTTCTGATTTGCCTTCAGATCAGGATATCGTTCCACAACCACCATTAATTTTGACAGGGCTGAAGAAAGGCCGGACTGTGCAGCCTGCATCTGCTGCATGGCTGCAGAATTACCCAGATCAGAGGCAGAGACCTGGACAGATCCCGCCCTGGAGCGTGCATCCACCACAGCCTGCAGTGTTTCCTGCTCATGTTTTGCATAGCCCTTCACCGTTTCCACCAGATTGGGGATAAGATCAGCACGTCTCTGCAGAGTGGATTCCACATCCGCCCACGCCTTAAAAACATTCTCCTCCTTCATCTGCAGACTGTTATAGCCGCAACCTGAAAGAACAACAGAGACAATGACCAGTACTGCTGCCGTTACAATTCTTTTCATTCCCACACCTCTGCTAATAGTTATCTTCATGCTTCCACTATTCCATTTATCCATTTGACAATACGACATTCTACCCAACCGGCGAATCATATTTCCCTGTCCCTGTCTAGGGGAACAAGCCCCGGCGATGCCCATGGCAGGATCAGACGAAGGAAGACCGGTGGAAATACAGTAGTCATAAAAGCAATAATAACAAGAATTGAAAACAATGTATCGTCAATAATGCCAAGCTCCATCCCAACCGAGGCAATGATAAGTTCCACCGCACCCCGCCCGTTCATGATAATGCCGATAACAGTTGACTCCTTTCTGGTCAGTCTGCCCGCTGCAGCCCCAATATATACCCCGACAAATTTCCCTGCAACTGCCGCTGCAAAGAGCACAGAAATCATGAGCGGATGGGTCTGTAAAATTGAAAAGGTCACATGAAAAGAGAGACTGAAAAAGAAGATCGGTCCGAAAAAACCGTAGGTCACCGAAACAAAACGATCGTTAATTTTAGCAAACAGCTCCCTGCCGGGGACACTCATCCGCACAAAGAGTCCGGCTATATACGCCCCGATAATGATATGTAATCCGGCAACCTCGGCACAGAAACCAAAAAGCAGAGCGGTGATAAGAGCAAAAGTAAAGCCCTTCGCCTCCCGCACTGCCAGATGCGGCCCCAGAAATGGAAAAGCCCAGAATCCCACACAGGCAACCACTGCAAAGAAAAGAGCCGCCTTACCTACGGAGAGTAAAACAACAGTCAGGGAAAAACCGCTTCCTGCCGAACTCATATCAACCAGTGCCGTAAAAAGGGTGAGAGCGATGATATCGTCAATCACCCCTGCTCCCATGGCAACCGGAGCAACCCGATACCGGTTCAGACCAAGATCATGGAGAACGCGGGCACTGACAGCTATGGCAGTAATGGAAAGAGCCTGCCCGATAAACAGTGCCTGAAGAAGAGAGAGACCAAAAGTAAGGGAAAGGAAGAATCCGACAATAAAGGGAACAAGATACCCGGCTACACCCACTTGCACAGCCTGGCGTTTCACCCGTCGTAAATGGGAGAAGTCGGACTCAAGCCCCGCATAAAACATAAGAAAAAAAACACCGAGTTCTGCCAGCACATCAAGGGTTGCGTCCGGTTGGATAATACCAAGAAGGGATGGACCAAAGATAATTCCGGCAAGGAGCTCGCCAAGGAGGGGGGGCTGGCGAATACGGCGGCAGATAACGCCCGAACACCAGATTATAACCATCACCAGCAACAGATTCAGCGTTTCACTGCGATGAAAAACAATTTCTTCAACAAAGGGAGGAAGATTCAAATTGATTCCTGCCTGCGATTGTTATTGGAGATTAATCACCCCACTTTTCCTTGACCTGCTGAAACTTGTCAAGGTTGGCAAAAAAGGCATCCACCACCACCGGATCAAGGATATTTCCAGAAGCTTCCCGAATGATCTGCAGACATTCTTCCTCGGGAAAAGCGGACTTATACGGTCTGCTGCTGCCCACCGCATCGTAAATATCGACAATGGTGACAATACGGGCAGGCATGGGAATATTTTCACCCTTCAAACCATCCGGATACCCCGTGCCATCCCAGCGTTCATGATGGGAATAGGCGATAACTCTTGCCATCTGCAGAAGATCAGAATCGGACACGATCCCTTCAAGATCTCTACCGGCTTCCCCGGTAATCTCCCGAAGATCCTGAGTGTTCAAAGGATCAAGCAGCTCTTTTCCAAGCTGACAATGTTCCTTCATCTGTACCCACTCACCGGGTGTCAGGGCTCCGGGTTTCAACAATATCTTATCGGAAATGCCAATTTTCCCCACATCATGCAGGGCTGAACTCAGTGCCATATTGTCAGCATCGACTTCGGAAAATCCGAGATACTTGGCGAGAATTTTGGTGTAACAGCTCACCCGGATAATATGGCGACCGGTTTCCTTGTCCCGTACCTCGGATGCTTTTCCCAGTCGCAGAATGACCTGCATCCGGGTATCGCGCAGTAACTGATTGGAACGTTCGAGGGCAGCAGTTCTTCTGCGCACCTTCTCTTCCAGTTCAAGACGGTAACTCCGGTTTTCCTTGATAAGCCGTGCCTTTTCAAAGGCCTGTTCCACAGCAAAACGGAGATTCACAAAATCTTCAATGGGTTTTAACAGATAACTCCAGGCACCCCGGTTCATTGCCTCAACGGCGTCACCCACAAAGCCGGTACCGGAGATGACGATAATAGGGAGATCCGGGAAATTCTCATGCACATCCTGCAGTACATCCAGTCCATCAACCTCGGGCATGCGCAAATCAACCAGTACCATGTCAGGCAGGTCAGCATGTATCATTTCCAGCCCTACCCTGCCATTCTCTGCCTCCTGCACTTTATAGCCGCAGTCTTCGAGATACAGTCGATAGGAATGACGAATTAAACTTTCATCGTCAATGGTGAGTATGACAGGTGTCTGCTTATCCATGTACATTGTATTCAGGAACCTGGAAAAAGAGTTAAAGGAACGTATTCAGTTTCCGTCACTTAAATCCAAATGTCAAGCTCTGTATCACAGAAGCCTGAGAAATTCCTTTTCCAGGATTGACAAATCTTTTTTTTGACCGGTATAGTGAAGGATGCGATACACCCATACCCTTTGAAAACGGACTGATATACATGAAAATATTTCTCCAGTTATGCCACAAAGAGAAGCGCCGCCCCTATGTTGTCGTATTCCTTTTAGCACTTATTCTAGCAGGCGGAATCAGCCGTAGCGTTTGTGCTCGGACAACCAGCATTCCGGAAGAACTGAAACAATGGATTCCGTGGGTGCTGTACGAACAGGAAGAAAACCTCTGCACCCTCACTGCCGCCGGCAATAGCCAGCGCTACTGCAGCTGGCCGTCCAGCCTCAATCTTGATGTGCTTGAAAACGGAGCGACTTTCAACCAGACCTTCACCATAGAATCAAAGACCCTCGTTTTCCTCCCCGGCAAATCACCCTTCTGGCCGGAAAACGTAAAAAGCAACGATAAAGCTGTCCTTGTCATTGAACACAAGGGGAAACCTGCGATCTGGCTCTCCCCTGGAAAGTACAGGCTGAGCGGCAGTTTTCGCTGGCAGAAAATGCCGGATTCCCTCTTCGTTCCCCCGGCAACCGGCATGATCAATCTCACCCTTTTCGGGAAAAAGGTCACCGATCTGCAGGTGGACACATCCGGACGTCTCTGGCTGAGGAAAACAGGCAAGATAGTAAAAAGTCAGGAGGATGCTCTTAGCATACAGGTCTTTCGCAAGATCATCGACGGTGTCCCTCTTACCCAGCAGCTGCGGATTCTCTTTACAGTCTCGGGTATGCCGCGGGAAATCACCCTTGGCCTGAAGACGGACGATACATTCATCCCCCTGTCCCTGCGATCTCCCCTGCCCGTCCGTCTTGATGATCAGGGACGCCTGCAACTGCAGGTTCGTCCCGGACAGTGGCAGATACAACTGACCCTGCGCAACACCGGAGCCCTGTCTCCCAAAACACTCACCCGGGGGCAGATTGACGGTCCCTGGCCGGATCATGAAATATGGGTGTTTGCAGCAGATCCAAAACTTCGCCAGGTCGAAGTGAGCGGACTGACACCGGTTGATCCCTCCCGCACCTCCCTGCCCGAAGACTGGCAGGTATTTCCCGCATATATGCAGGAGGGCGATACACAGATGGTTCTTAGCGAAAAAAGCAGAGCCAATCCCAATCCCACCCCCAACCGCCTTGAAATCAGGCGAAAACTCTGGCTGGATGAAGAAGGAGGCGGGCTCACTGCCCTTGACCACATAAGCGGGACAATGGGTCAGGGATGGCGGTTGAACGCCGCCCCGCAGCAGCTGTTAGGAAAAGTTGAAGTTGAAGGAAATTCAAGACTTATCACCCGGATTCCGGGATCTGACAAGACAGGCGTGGAAGTGCGGCAGGGTAAGCTGCAGCTCACTGCAGAATCCAGAATTGAACAGATGGTCAAAAGCGGACAGTTGACCATTCCCGCCCTTGGCTGGGATCACAGCTTTCAAAAACTCTCGGCAGAGCTTAACCTGCCGCCAGGCTGGCAGCTTTTTACAGCTTCCGGCATCGACCGCGTACCCACCTGGTTGAACCACTGGACCCTTCTCGACATCTTCCTGGTTCTTATTATCTCCCTTGCCGCCGGCAGGATTCTTGGTCTCGGCTGGGGAGCACTCACCCTGCTCACCCTCATCCTCACCTACCACCAGCCCGGTTCCCCGCGATATCTGTGGCTTCCGCTTATTGCCCTTGTCGCCATCCAAAAACTGATCACTGTAAAAAGTGGTGAACGGATACTGCGAATCTCCATTTTTCTGATCCTGGGCATAATCATTATCACTGCCATCCCCTATATGGTCAATGAAATCCGTACCGGACTCTATCCGCAGCTTGGATACGGCAAATATCATCGCATAATCCCCCGGCAGGATCAGGATTATCAGCAATCACAAGTAAATGGCGATATGACAGATGGTGTGATGGAACAGGAGGCAGCCAGCCCACGCAGGCTGATGGCAGCAAAAAGCAAATCAGGGACTGCAGTCAGCAGCTACAGAATGTTACCGGAACCGGTTTCACCAAAGCCCATCCAGATTGATCCACAGGCAATGATCCAGACAGGTCCCGGACTACCCACCTGGCAATGGAAAAAACTGCAGATGACCTGGAACGGACCGGTACGCCCGGAGCAGCAGATTCGGCTTGTGCTTATTCCACCCGTGCTGAACACTGTCCTCGCCTTTGTACGGGTAATGCTGCTTGGTCTAATGATTCTCGGATTCCTGCGCGGCTGTCTGAACTTTGCGAAAAGATTCAATGGTTCAAGCATCTCCCCTGCACTCCTGATTTTTCTGCTTTCACTCCTGACAGTTACGTCTTTTTCAGGCAGGCAGGCACAGGCAGAGATCCCGCCTCCTGAACTCCTGCAGGAACTGCAGGACAGGCTGCTTGCCCCACCCGAATGCGGCAACAGCTGCGTCTCCCTTAACTTTTGTGAAATCAGTGTAGACAACGATCTCCTCCAGCTGACGCTGAAGGTCGATGTTGTCAATCAGACAGCAATCCCACTGCCTGGAAAAAACCGTTTCTTTGATACGATCCAACTGGACAATAAAGACGCCGGAGTTCTACGCGTTTCCAAAAAGGGAAACACCCTTATTCGCCTGCAGCCTGGAAGCCATTCGATACGTCTCTCCAAAAACCTGCAGCAGCTGAGTAAAGTCTCCCTCTCCTTTCCCATGCTGCCAAAACAGACAAGGAGCAGCCTGCGGGATTGGTCCCTCATCGGTCTGCGTGAAAACGGTGCTCTTGACAAACAGATCACCCTGACAAAAATCGTGCAAGCCCCGGGAGCAATCAGAAAGGAAAATAAAGGGGATCTGAACTCCATCAGCATCGTTCCCTTTGTGCAGATACAAAGAACAGTACATATGGGACTGAAATGGAATATGGAGACAACCGTTATCAGACGCAGTCCAAAGAGTGTTATCGCCCTCAACATCCCCCTTTTCCCCGGCGAACGGGTTATTACAGACCACCTGCAGATACAGGACAACAGTGTCAAAGTGAACATGGGTGCAGGACAAAATCGTTTTCAATGGCACTCTTCCCTTGAACCCGTCGACACCATGACCCTCACGGCTGCCAAAACAGACAGCTGGACAGAAATATGGTTTCTGGACGTCAGCCCGATCTGGCATGTTCAGGCAGAAGGGATACCCGAAATCAACCAGACCAATCCCGCCGGCATGCGCTATCCCGAATACCATCCCTATCCGGGAGAATCCCTGCATCTCAACATCAGCAGACCCGAGGGCGTTCCCGGTAAGATCCTTACCATCAGCAGAAGCAGGATTACTGTCAAGCAGGGAAAACGGGCAGCAGATATGACCCTTCGCTTCACCCTCACTGCAAGCCGGGGCCTTCGCCATACCATCACCCTGCCTGCGGATATCGACCTGCAGAAAACAATGATAGACCTGAAAGAAGTTCCCCTGCAGTATGAAAACAATCAGATTATCATTCCCGTGCATCCGGGATCACAGGAGATAGCTGTCAGCTGGCGCAGTGAGGGAGAGATTCCATACAAATTGATTACGCAATCGGTGGATCTTGGCGCTGACAGCGTAAACCACTCCACCGAAATCAGTCTGCCGTACTCCCGCTGGATTCTTCTGACAGGCGGTCCACGCATTGGTCCTGCAGTGCTCTTCTGGGGTGAATTGCTGGTAATCATCCTCTTCGCCCTGCTCCTTGGCAGGATTCGATTTACCCCGCTGTCTACCCTTCAATGGCTGCTGCTCAGTCTCGGGCTGAGTCAAGTTCCTGTATTTCTTGCTGCGATTGTTGTCATCTGGCTGCTTCTTCTCGGACTGCGTAAGGAGAGGGGAAAGAAAATACCGCAGCCTGCCACCTTTAATGTGGTTCAGGTTCTCCTGGTTTTTCTCACCCTTATCGCCCTTGGAGTGCTCTTTTTTGCCATTCAGCAGGGTCTGCTTGGAAGCCCTGATATGCAGATCAGCGGTAACGGCTCAAACAACCATCTTCTACACTGGTATCAGGACAGAAATGAATCTCTTCTGCCCACCGCCTGGGTGATCTCCGTGCCACTTTTTGCCTATCGGATCAGCATGCTCCTCTGGGCATTATGGCTCGCCATGGCACTGCTTAAATGGCTGCGCTGGGGATGGGACTGTTTCACAGAAGCCGGTGTCTGGAAGCACACTGTGCGCAAACAGAAGAAAAAACCTGTGACGAAGCCGAAAAAGAATCTCAGAAAAGAAACCACCACAGCTAAAAAATCCATTCCGGCCACCAACAGTGGAGCTGTGAAAAAAACACCGGAAAAACAATCCGCTGTTGTCGAAAAGAAGACCAAAGGAACTCAAAAAGAATAACT
>JANTGG010000014.1 GCA_024763035.1 Desulfocapsa sp.
GCCTCTATCGGCCAGCGCATTCCAGAACAGCAGCTATCCTGGCACTGGCAAAACCGTCCCCGTAAGGATTCCGGGTTGTGCTCATCTTCCGGTAATACCCGGCATCACTTAATAATCTTTCAGCCGCTGCTGTAATTTTGCCATAATCTGTTCCCACCAGCTTAACCGTTCCCGCCTCCACCGCCTCCGGTCGTTCCGTTGTCTCCCGCATCACCAGAACGGGCTTTCCAAGTGAAGGTGCCTCTTCCTGCACGCCTCCGGAATCGGTAATGATACAATACGATCTGTCCAGAAGATACACAAAGGGTAGGTATTCGAGGGGGTCTATCAGGTGGATGGAAGAAATATCCCCAAGAATCCGCTGTACCGGTTCCCGGACATTGGGATTGGGATGAACCGGGTAGATGATTTCCACATCCCGGTGACTTTCTGCGATATGTTTTAATGCCCGGCAAATGGACTCAAAGCCTTCACCAAAATTTTCCCGACGATGCCCGGTAACAAGAATCATCCGTTTACTGCCGAATATCCCGGGATATTGCCTCAGGAGATTTTTTTCGATTTCCTGACGAACCCCTGACTCCTTCGTTTTAGCTGCGGCATACAGCAAGGCGTCAATAACCGTATTTCCAGTTACATGAATTGCCCGGGCAGGCACTGCCTCCAGGAGAAGGTTTTGCTCAGCGGTGCTGGTGGGAGCGAAGTGAAAATCAGCCAGACGGCCGGTGAGCTGCCGGTTGATCTCTTCCGGAAAAGGAGCGGATTTATTGTAAGTACGAAGCCCTGCTTCCACATGACCAATGGGAATCCCACTGTAAAAAGCGGCAAGGGATGCCGCCATGGAGGTACTGGTGTCTCCGTGGACAAGCACCACATCCGGCTGCTCCAAAGCAAAAACATCCCTCAACCCCAGGATAACATTACTGGTAATATCAAAAAGATCCTGACCGGGCTTCATGATATTCAAATCATGATCAGCTTCAATCTCAAAGAGCTGCAGAACCTGATCGAGTATTTCACGATGCTGAGCTGTCACGCAGAGAACACTGGAAAAAGTGTCAGGGAATTTTTCCAGTTCTTTCAGTACCGGTGCCATTTTAATGGCTTCCGGACGGGTCCCGAAAACGGAGAGAATTTTTTTCATTTCTTCACCACCGCCGCCGCAAATCCCGGCAACAGGCGGGGAGGAAGAAAATGTCAATCATGCTCAACAGGAGCATCTTCAGGAGCTGTGGCCTCATGGATTTTTTCCCTGCCCTTTTCCCACATTTCACGACTTTTGTTCTTTGTGGCATCCCACGCTCCAGCAGACTCTTCTCTGGTAGCATCCCAGGCCTTTGCTGATCCCTCTTTGGTGGCATCCCACACCTCGGCAGATTCTTCCTTTGTCGCATGCCAGGCTTCAGATGATTTTTCCTTAGTTGCCTTCCAGGCTGTTTTAGAAGAATCAACGGTGGCATCACCGACAGCGTGAGCTGCTTCTTTAATCTCGACACCGGCTTTTTCCCACTTCCCCGGCTCATGAACAGTGTTTTCCTCCGCCTGGGAAACAGCCGCGCAGACGAGCAAAAGAGAAAGAATACAAATCATTTTTTTCTTCATAAGAGGTCTCCTTTATGTGTCAAAGAAAAGGCTATCAAGTACTTGATGCATCACCTTGTTATTTTTTTGGAAAATCGTGCTGTCCTGCAGGATTTCCCCCTCTGTCTGGATCCAGGGGGCAGATACCAATTCATTCCGACAGTTTTCCACCAGAGCAGCAGCGCTGTTTCTGGTCGTTTCCAGATGAAACTGCAATCCCATCACATGACTTTTATAGAGGAACGCCTGATTTTCGCACGCTGTGCTGGAATAAAGAGAAACGGCATGCGGGGGTAGGGAGAAGGTATCCCCATGCCAGTGAAAAACCAGGCACTCTTCCGGCAGAACAGTTTGCAAAGAAGCAGGAACATCATTCGTGCGCCTGACAGGAAACCAGCCGATCTCTTTTTCCGGATTCGCAGTAACCTCTGCTCCAAGAACATCGGCAAGCAACTGAGCCCCGAGACAAATACCCAGCACCGGAATCTTCTTTTCAACCACCTGCAGCAGAAAACTTTTTTCATCCTTCAGCCATGGATATTCATCGTAATCATAAATCCCCATGGGACCGCCCATCACGATCAGCGCAGAAAAGGCATCGGCAGGAGGCAGCACATCTCCTGCCCACAGGCAGGTACAACGAAGTTTATGCCCCTGCTCTGCAAGGTATTCTTCCATAGATCCAAGACCTTCAAAAGGGACATGCTGTAACCAGTGTATAATAGCCATGGCAACTCGCTGTATGTTCTAACACCGGTGATGAACGGTAAGCCGGCATAAGTACCTTATTAGAAATTTTCTTGCGAAAAAAAACAGGTAAGCGAAGACTCCGAGAAAATTATCTGTAAGGTACTAAAGAATCTGACTCAAAAAGAGTTTGGTACGATCGGACTGGGGGTTATCAAAGAACTCGTCAGGATCGTTTTCTTCTATGATTTCACCAGCATCCATAAAAAGAACACGATTTGCCACAGTCTTCGCAAATCCCATCTCATGGGTGACACAGAGCATGGTCATACCCTCATGGGCGAGATCAACCATAACGTCGAGCACCTCTTTAATCATCTCAGGATCGAGGGCGGAAGTCGGTTCATCAAAGAGCATGATGGAGGGGTTCATACAGAGGCTTCTGGCGATCGCCACCCGCTGCTGCTGGCCTCCGGAAAGCTGCCCGGGGAACTTATCGGCCTGATCGGCAATCTGCACCCGATTCAAGAATTTCAATGCCGTTGCCTCAGCCTCTTTACGGGGCTTTTTCTGCACCCAGACGGGAGCCAGACAACAATTCTCCATCACAGTGAGATGGGGAAACAGGTTGAACTGCTGAAAAACCATACCGATATCACGCCGTACCTTGTCGATGTGTTTCAGATCATCGTCAAGGGTGATCCCGGAGACAACAATATCACCCTCCTGGTGTTCTTCGAGACGGTTCATACAGCGAATAAGTGTTGACTTACCGCATCCGGAAGGACCGCAGATAATAATCCGCTCCCCCTTATACACCTTGAGGTTAATATTCTTTAATACGTGAAAATCACCGTACCATTTATTGACTCCGCGAAGTTCAACCATCACTTCATCAGAAACCTGCTGCCCTGCCTGCACTGTTGTCATAAGCATTCCATATTAAGACATATAGTAAAAAAATCAACCCAGCCAATCATCACCCCAAACCCCAAAGCGCATACCTCACACCTCACACCTCACACCGCATACCGCTTCCCCCCTACCTTGCATGCCCAGTATGCAGCTTCTTCTCCAGATGCTGTGAATATCTGGACATGGAGAAACAGGATACCCAGTAGACACTTGCCACAAACACGTAGCCTTCCACGGAAAAACCAAGCCACTTGGGATCAGCAAAGGCCGCCTGCACCACAGCAAGCAGATCAAAGAGACCGATAATCAGCACAAGGGTTGTATCCTTAAAGAGGGCAATAAAAGTATTTACAATTCCCGGGATAACAAGCTTCAGCGCCTGGGGAAGGATAACAAAGACCATGGATTTCCAGTAGGAAAGTCCCAGAGCTTCCGCCGCCTCATACTGTCCCTTGGGAATCGCCTGCAGTCCGCCTCGCACCACCTCTGCCATATAGGCGGACTGAAAAAAGATAATACCGATCAGCGCCCGCAGCAATTTATCTATCTGCAGGTCTTCGGGCATGAAGATCGGCAGCATAACCGAGGACATGAAGAGCACGGTAATAAGCGGTACACCGCGCCAGAACTCTATAAATATAACAGAAAATGACTTGGCAATGGGCATGGATGAACGTCTGCCAAGTGCCAGGACAATGCCTATGGGCAAAGCACAGAACATACCGATTGTGGCAAGAATCAGAGTGAGCATCAGTCCGCCCCACTTGTACGTCTCCACCACCGGCAGTCCGAAAGCACCGCCGTAAAAAAGGAAATAGGCAATAATCGGATAACAGAATATCGTAAAGGCCGCCACAATTCCCTTTTTCGGCGTTGATTCAATAAGCAGCCAGGCGACAAGAACGCCCACCAGACTGAATGAGGTAACCACCCGCCAGTATTCGGAAGACGGGTAAAAGCCGAACAGAAACTGCTTGATGCGGACACCGACAAACACCCAGCAGGCACCGTCACTGGTACACGCCTCTTTGCTCGTCCCCACCCAGTCTGCCTGGAACAGTGCCCAGTTGAGGGCAGGTGGTACGATCCGATAGACAATGTAGAGACCGACACATGTCAAGATTGAATTGAGCAGGGAAGAAAACAGATTTTTTCTCAGCCAGCCGACGATCCCCACAGAATTTGAGGGAGGCGGTAAGGACGGGGAAGGAGTTGTTAGCAGAACTGTCATTGCATCACCTCTCCACCATCATCATTTTTTTATTATACCAGTTCATAAATCCTGAAATCGTCAAACTGATAAAGAGATACACACCCATGGTCATGGCGATGATTTCAATGGCCTGCCCTGTCTGATTCAGTGTTGTTCCTGCAAAGACAGCAACCAGATCCGGATAGCCGATGGCTGTGGCAAGGGATGAGTTTTTCACCAGGTTCAGGTATTGACTGGTCAGCTGTGGAATAATGACCCGCAACGCCTGGGGAATCACTACAAGTTTCAGTACTTTGCTCCTGTGCAGCCCAAGGGCGGAAGCCGCCTCTGTCTGTCCGGGATTAACAGCCAGAATTCCCGAACGAACGGCTTCTGCTATAAATGTCCCGGTATAGATGGAGATTGCCGTGAGCAGTGCAGTCAGTTCCGGGATGATGGTCATACCGCCGCGAAAGTTGAATCCCTTCAGTGCCGGAATATCCCAGGTAAGGGGTGAGCCCAGAAGAAAAAAAACCAGCAGGGGCAGCCCCACCAGCAAACCGGATGCCACTGGCAGCAATGTAAACTGCTGTCCTGTTTGATCCTGCCGCCTTTTCGCCCACCGGCGCAGAAGTTCCGTTAATAAAACACCTGCAAGAAAAGCGATAACGACCATCAGAAAACCGTCACCAAATATCGGTCGTGGCAGGTAGAGCCCTCTGATATTCAGAAAAGCAACATCACCTGCCGACCAGCTCTGCCTGGGCCCCGGTAGAGCCCGCAGCACTGCAAAGTACCAGAAGAACATCTGGAGCAGCAGGGGAATATTACGAAAGGTTTCAATGTAAACGGCAGCGAGTCTGGAGACCAGCCAGTTACTGGAGAGGCGGGCAACCCCCATGGTGAATCCGATTATCGTGGCAAAGAAAATACCAAGCACGGAAATAAGCAGGGTGTTTAACAGACCGACCACAAAGGTTCGACCAAAGGTTGAAGATTCCGAATAGGGAATCAGGGACTGAAGAATTCCAAAACCGGACTTCATCGACAAAAAGCCAAACCCGGTGGAGATCCCTCGTTTTTCAAGGTTTGCCATGGTGTTACTGCCGATAAACCAGAAGAATCCGACAACCAGACCGACCAGGATAAGCTGAAAGAACAGAGACCGGTGCTGGGCGTTATTCCACCAGTGCTGTTTTTTGGAGACGTTGGACATGGGATTCGAAAAAAGAAGAGGGAAACAAAAAAAAGGGATGCTCTCCCTTAAGAAAACATCCCTTTTTTATCGTATTGCAGTTCTATCGCAGGGGAGGTGTATACATGATCCCACCCTTGTTCCAGAGCGCGTTCAGTCCGCGTTCTATCTTCAGGGGAGAACCGGTGCCCACATTACGTTCGAAAACTTCACCGTAGTTCCCGACCTGTTTGATAATCTGGTAGGCCCAGTCATCATTCAAGCCAAGTCCCTTTCCGGCAATACCTTCAAGACCAAGCAGTCTTCGAACGGCGGGACTTTTTGAACTTGCCTTCATCTCATCCACATTTGCCTGGGTAATTCCAAGCTCCTCCGCCTGGATCATGGCATTTAAAGACCATTTCACGATATTAAACCAGGCGTCATCACCCTGACGCACAACAGGTCCCAGGGGCTCTTTGGAAATAACTTCCGGCAGAACAACAGCGTCTTCAGGCTTGGAAAGATGGGTTCGCAGACCGTAAAGCTGAGACTGATCAGAAGTCAAAACATCACAGCGACCATTATCAAAGGCCTTGGCTGTTGCATCATGGGTATCAAAGACAACGGCTTTATAGCTCATATTGTTCTCTTTGAAGTAATCGGCAAGGTTCAACTCGGTGGTTGTTCCGGACTGAATACACACAGCAGCTCCATCAAGCTCAAGGGCTGATTTCACGCCAAGTTTTTTGGAAACCAGGAACCCCTGACCATCATAGTAGTTGACACCAGTAAAGTTCAGACCGAGGGAGGTGTCTCGGGTAAGAGTCCAGGTAGTGCCTCGAACAAGTGCATCAATCTCGCCGGACTGAAGCGCAGTGAAACGCTCCTTGGCATTTAAGGGGATATATTTGATTTTAGAGGCATCACCGAGAGTTGCAGCAGCAATGGCCTTGCAGACGTCAACATCGATACCTGCCCAAACCCCCTTTTCATCGGCGATGGAGAACCCCGGCAGCCCGGTGGACACACCGCAGTTGAAGACACCACGCTTCGTCACTTCTTCCTTTGTTGATGCCTGGGTAAAAGCAGCGGCAAAAACGAGGGCAGCAGCTGTTGCCACGATTGGCAGGGTAAGCTTTTTCATTTGTTACTCTCCTGTTAAATTTACAATATCTACAAGTTAGGTTAACAACCAATCTCTGTTTATCGAGTATGAACGCTGCAAGTCTACCAACCCTAAACAAGAATGTCTATCACAAAGATATGGCACAATACGGGCGAAGAAGGCAGTGTCCAATAGATAGAGACTTTCAGACAGTCTAAGCAATTTATTTTAATTTGAAAATTACCGCCAGAGCGCTTTTCTGACACCAGAGAAACATCCATTTCTTTTTTTAACCCTTCTTTTTGAGGGATTTTTCAGTGTTATATGATAGTAAGTATATATGCAGAACACTTTTTCCCACACCATACTCGTGGTCGACGACAACGCCCTCAATCTGCATCTGCTCACCACCATCCTGACAGGTGCAGAATACACTGTGCTGACCTGCGGAAACGCAGAAGAAGCCCAGGAAATCACGGACAAGAGTTCTCCTGACATTATCCTCCTGGATGTCATGATGCCCGGCATGGACGGGTTCTCACTGTGCCGTGAACTCAAACAGAACAAACGATTCTCCGATATCCCGGTTATCTTCCTCACCTCCCTCTCTCAGCAGGAAGACATCGTCGAGGGGTTTAACGCCGGCGGCAGCGACTATATCGTAAAACCCTTCAACCGCCAGGAACTCCTCGCCCGTGTCCGTAACCATATCCGGCTCCACGACATGCTGATGGAAAACAAACGGCTGACCAGACTCTCGGAAGATGCCAGCCGCTCCAAGACCGAATTTCTCGCCTCCATGAGCCATGAGATCCGTACCCCGCTCAACTCCATTATCGGCATGGCTGAAGTACTCTCCGAGACACCACTTTCCCGTGAACAACAGCAGTTTGTCTCCATCT
Organism: Desulfocapsa sp.; assembly: GCA_024763035.1. GTDB lineage: Bacteria > Desulfobacterota > Desulfobulbia > Desulfobulbales > Desulfocapsaceae > Desulfocapsa. The sequence continues at coordinate 7,560 of JANTGG010000014.1, forward strand.
TCCGCTCAGCGGGCGAGAGTCTGCTTGAGATTATCAACGATATCCTGGATCTGTCAAAGATAGAGGCCGGACAGACGGAACTTGAAGCCATCGACTTTCATCTCTCCTCCCTGCTCGATTCCGTGGTCTCCATCCTCTCTGTGCGGGCAGCTGAACAGAATACCCGTATCAGCACTTACCTCGCCCCCACTGTGCCCGATGCCATCAGTGGTGACCCCACCCGTTTACGGCAGATACTCATCAATCTCCTGGGCAACTCTCTTAAATTTACGGAGAACGGCTCTGTTGATATCTCCGTGCAGACGGACTCCACAGACACCCTCCTCTTTTCGGTGGAAGACGACGGCATAGGGATCCCCCCGGACAAGCAGAAGCTTATCTTCGAAAGCTTTACCCAGGCGGATTCTCTCACCACCAGAAAATACGGGGGCACGGGGCTTGGGCTCACCATCTGCCAGAAACTGGTGACAATGATGGGCGGAAAGATATGGCTGGAAAGTACTGCCGATCTCGGTTCCACCTTCTTCTTCACCTATCCCTTTCAAAAAGCTGTCAATTCGCCACTGCCTGCCGCCGAGAAGCACAACCCGCCCATCAGCTGCGAGCTGCTCCCCACTGCCCGGATTCTCCTGGTAGACGACAACGAGGACAACCGGAATCTGCTTTGCCTGTATCTGCGCAATACACCTTTTCTCATTGACACGGCCCAAAATGGTCTGGAGGCCGTGGAGGCGTTTTGCCGGAACTCCTATGACCTTGTCTTTATGGATATCGAAATGCCGACGATGGACGGCTATGAAGCAACCCGGAAGATACGCCGGTGGGAGAACAGTGAGCAGCAGTCTGCAACGCCCATTATCGCCCTCACTGCCCACGCCTTTGTCCGCTTTCGCAATAAATGTCTGGAGGTCGGGTGCTCAGATTACCTGACAAAACCTGTGCGGAAAAATACACTCCTGCAAACCATCCACACCCATCTGAATATTCAACCGAATGCACAAACGGCAGAAAAGGAGCAGGAAGCCCCTCCCATGAAACCGGACACACAGGATCTCCCTCACGTCATTCTCGATGCAAAAATCAGAAAACTGATTCCACGGTTTCTGGAAAACAAAAAAGCCGATATTGTCCGCATGCAGGAGACACTGGAATCGGACAAATACGAAGAACTGAAAAAGCAGGCCCATACTGTCAAGGGAACATCGTGGATGTACGGATTTAAATCTCTTGGAGACAACTGTCTCAAGCTTGAAAAAGCGGCAGCAGCCGGCGACAGAAAACTGGCGGAACACCTTCTCACTGAAGTTGCCGTGTATCTTGACACCGTTATCATCGGCTACAGATCACCGGACTCGAAAAACGATTCAGGAGAGTAGTTTTCTTTTTCAATTTACACAGCTTACTGCTAGAATAGGGTAATTTCAACGTCAGCCACCGTGCTTACAGAGGAGAAACTATGGGTTCACAAACCACCATTGTACTTATTGACGACGATCAGGATGCCTGTGAACTGCTGAAAATGCAGCTTGAGGGAACCGGAAGGATGGAAGTCACCTACACCACAAACAGCGACGATGCCCTTGTTATTATTGAGGATAAACGACCTGATATTGCGATCCTCGACATCAACATGCCTGGAACCCATGGCGTTAAAATTGCCGAATCTCTGGCTGCAAATCCTGTAACGGCCGATATTCCGGTGCTTTATCTTTCCGGTATGGTCACCCCGGGTGAGGTCCACGACCTGGCAAAAGGTGACGGACAACCACCCCTCATCTCCAAAGGATCGCCCGAAGAAGAACTGATTGGTGCCATCGACAAGCTCACCAGTGCCTGACTCCTGCTTTTCCCTTGTCTGTCCCGCCCGTCAAATCCGCACGCTTCCTCGCCATTGAAACCCTGTGCCGTCTGCACAAAACGCGGTTGCCCGTAACACCCCTGTTCGAAACCCTTGTCTCCGAGCTCCGTATTCAGAGTAACGACCGGCAGCTGGCAAAAAACATTCTCTATGGCACACTTCGTAAACGACAATCCATCGACCGCATCCTGAAAGAACTCTGCAGACAGCCGCTCGGAAAAATCAAACCCTTCGTCTACCAGGCGTTAAGCGTGGGCATTTATCAGTTGTTATACCTGGATCGTATTCCCGAATCTGCCGCCGTCAATGAATCTGTCAAGGCATTGCAGGCGGCAAAACTGCCGAAAAAACTGCAGGGTTTCGTGAACGGTGTACTACGAAATGTAATTCGTCAGAAAACTACCCTCCTGCCCCTTCTCAACACCCCGGAACCCCCCATCCTCAACCATCCCCGATGGCTGACAGATCGCTGGCAGCAACAGTTCGGAAAAGCAGCAATGGAACGAATCTGCAACCATAACAACAGACCTGCACACCTCGCCCTGCAGGTGAACAGCAGTAAAACGGACGCCGACACAGTTCTTGCCATGTTCCGGGATCACACTATCACTGTCCGAAAAGGGCTCTATTGCGACACCAGCCTGATCCTGGAAGGGTATCACGGAGCAATCACCGGACTGCCCGGATTCAACGAAGGTTTTTTTCAGGTGCAGGATCAGGGGGCACAGCTGCTGACAGAACTCATACAGCCTGTCGTCACCGGGGGGGAGTACCTCGATGCCTGTGCCGGAGTGGGTGGAAAGACAAGCAGTCTTATTCAGCTCTGTCTTCCGCTTTCTGCACAAGTGACCGCAGTTGAACCCGACGGCGAACGCCGGAAGAAATTCAGGGAAAACCTCACACGACTGCATCCGCAGCTCTCCACTCCTGTGTTTTCAGAAAGCCTGCAGGATTTTGCCAGAAACTGCACGATGCGTTTTCACGGCATCCTCCTCGACGCTCCCTGCTCCGGAACGGGGGTCACCGGCAGGCATCCGGATATCCGCTGGAACAGACGCGCTGATGATCTTTTAAAATACCAGAAAACACAGCTGGAACTCCTGCACACTGCTGCAAAACTCCTCCATCCCGAAGGAATACTGCTATACGCCACCTGTTCCCTGGAAAAAGAGGAAAACACAGACGTTGTGAAACAGTTTCTGGCAACACAGGAAACCTTCACCCTCGAGACCTGTGCCCCCCATGTCGGAAAAAACTGTGCTCCGCTCCTGCGGGACGGAAACTTCCATCCCCTGCCGGACGAAGAAACCGATGGCTTCTTTGCTGTCCGGCTGCGCCGCAAAACATGAGTTTTGCAGGGAAACTTGATTTGCACGGCAGATATGATTATTCTGCTTAATGTTCAAACAGACTGAGACCACCAACCTCTAAAAAAAAGACAAAGAATATGGCTGAGATACGTAGTACCCTGGACATGGTAATGGAACGTGCGGCACGAATGGCAGAACGGGCTCCGGACGAGCCTGCCGGACAACGTGAAGAACGAAGAGGCATGCGTCTTGTGATGGATTTCCTTTCCGGGAAGAATCCATCTCTTTTTGAAACCCTTGCCGCAGAAGCACCTGCAGAACAGATGGCAGTCCGCCATGGCATGGCGAAAGCACTGCTGCGAAACATTGTCCTGCCCAGAGAGGAACATCTGATGGAGAGCAGCGGCAGGGCCATCACGGGGCTGGTTGAACTCTCCGGTCAGGATGGTGAAGTGGAGTCAGTATGTGCAGAATTACAACAGATCCTCGGTCAATACGATGAACACAAAAAACAGATCCGTCAGCAGCTTGAGGATGGCATGCGTGCCCAGCTCGCGCAACAGATGCAGCAGCAGGGCATTGACGCAGAGCAGCTCGGTTCCATTGACCCCACCCTGCACCCGGAGTTCCAGAAGCAGTGGAGCAGTGCCCAGGCAGACCTGAATGACCAGTACACTCAGGCACTTGATCAGCGAAAAGAGATCCTGATACAGCGGTTTATCTGATGATTTACATGAAGCGAATCCTGAAAATCCAATCCTTGCTGCGAAGGAGAAAGCTCGGTGCCCTCCTTATCAGCCAGCCCCACAACCGGCGCTATATCAGCGGCTACACGGCAGCCGACCATGACATCGGTGAAAGCTCCGGTGTACTGCTGATCCCTGCTGACGGCTATCCACTGCTGCTCACCGATTCCCGTTTTACAATACAGGCGGAAAAAGAGGCGGAAAATTTCAAGGTTCTCCTCTACCGCAAAGGTCTCCCTGCCCTTTTGAAAGAACTGCTGCCCGACCTCGGCATCACCTCCCTTGCCTTTGAAAGCCACTATATGCTCCACTCCATGGCAGAAAAACTCAAAACCATGTTGGGTGTCATAGACGTGACCCTGTATCCTGTCGTGGATATCGTGGAGAAAATGCGCCTGATCAAGAATGAAGAGGAGATCAAAGCCCTTAAGCGATCAGTTCTTCTCAATGAGAAGGTCTTTTTGGAGTGTTACAAAAACCTCTCCGGCAGCGAAACTGAAATCGACATCGCCCTTGCCATCGAAGCTGCCATGCGGCGTTATGGAGCAGAATCACCCAGTTTTGAAACCATTGTCGCCACCGGCGAACGCAGCGCCCTGCCCCACGCAGTCCCGGGGAATGTGGTCATTCAAAAGAATGCTTCCCTGATGATCGATATGGGCTTGATCCTCGACGGCTACTGTTCTGATATGACCCGCACGTTTGTGCCGGGCAAGGCAGATAAAAAGTTCATCACAATTCATCGGCTTGTGCGAAAAGCCCAGCTGGCAGGCATTGCCGCCGTACGGGCTGGAGTCAGTGCGGCATCCGTCGACAAAGCTGCCCGCACTGTCATTGCAGACGGTGGTTACAAAGATCACTTCGGCCATGCACTGGGTCACGGTGTCGGTCTTGCGGTACATGAAGCTCCAGGTCTTTCCTCACGTAACCGGAAACATCTGAAAAGCGGGATGATCATCACCGTCGAACCCGGAATCTATCTCCCCGGATGGGGTGGGGTTCGTCTGGAAAACATGGTCGTTGTCCGTGAAGACGGCTGTGAAGTACTCAATGAAGACACAACCTGGCTTGACATATAGACGTAAGTAGAATGCAGGCTGACCTGTAACTACCCATTTCCCCCGGAATCTTCTATGGATAACAAAAAATATTTCGTCCTTGACACCAATGTTCTGCTCCACAATTCAGACTCCCTCAACTCATTTGCCGACAACTTTGTCATCCTTCCCATGACTGTTATTGAGGAGCTGGACAAATTCAAGCGGCATAATGACGAACTCGGTCGCAACGCCCGGCACGTCATCCGGCAACTGGACAAACTGCGTGACTCCGGGACGCTGAAGGACGGGGTCACCATGGAAAACGGCGGCATCCTGAAGATTACCGTGGAAAAACGAAACATGCCCGGATCTCTTCTGGATATGGGCGTGCCGGACAACCGGATTCTTGCCGTAGCAAACAGCCTGCTCGAAGAGGGGAAAAAAGTCATCTTTGTCTCCAAAGATATTAATGCCCGCCTCAAGGCAGATGCCCTGGGAATTGAGGTGATGGATTTTGAGAAGCAGAAGTGCAACTTTGAAGAACTCTACACCGGCTGGCGACAGATTGAAGTCCCCCCGGAGGTGATCGACAAGTTCTATGAGGAGGAGACTCTGCAGGCTGAAGGATTTGATTTCTACAAAAATGAATTTATCCTGCTCCAGGACGAAACCAATCCCAAGCATTCCGGTATAGGAAGGGCAACGGACACGAATGCCCTCACCCATCTGAACGCCAAATACGAACAGGCATGGAATGTTCGCTCCCGCTCAAAAGAGCAGCGGATGGCCCTGGAACTTCTGCTGAACCCCGATATCAATCTGGTCACCCTTATCGGTCAGGCAGGTACCGGCAAGACTCTGCTTGCCCTTGCCGCCGGTCTGGAGTCCGTTCTCCATAAAGAGGGCTACGAGCGGCTCCTTGTCTCCCGTCCTGTTATTCCCATGGGAAAAGATATCGGCTACCTGCCGGGCACAAAAGACGAAAAGCTCAATCTCTGGATGCAGCCGATATTTGACAACCTTACCTATCTCATGCGCAGTGAAAAACAGATAGAAGACGAAGACAGTGTGCAGCAGAAGGTACACAAACTGATTAAAGATCACCTGGTCGAACTTGAAGCCCTCACCTATATCCGTGGACGCTCTATCCCGCGGCAGTTCGTGATTGTGGACGAGGCGCAGAATCTCACCCCCCATGAAGTAAAGACCATTATTTCCCGTGCCGGAGAAGATACCAAGATGGTATTCACCGGAGATCCGCAGCAGATCGACAACCCTTATCTGGACTCTTCTTCCAACGGACTCTCCTATGCAGTTGAAAGATTGAAGGGACATGGTATATATGGGCACATTACCCTGAACAAGAGTGAGCGAAGTCCGTTGTCGGCAATCGCAGCCGATTTTTTATAAATCTGCTGCAGGTTCCCGCCGCTGCGGTGACAAAAAAACAGGGCGTCACGCTGACCGCCTGCTACCTGACAAATAAGACCATGCGCCAATACGTTATAGATGACCTGTCCCCCATGGAACGGGACAATATCGACTCCTACCTGAAACGAAACCTGAAAGCCGGTCCCATGATCGGGCTGTACTGGATTGTTCTGCCCGAAGAGCTGCTGACAGATACACAGAAAGAGCACACCGACTGTGCCCCCTTTTATTTTGGAGTGGAAGTGGAAAGAGAAGCCGTTCGCTTTGAGTTTCTGGTACGCAGCAATGCCCACCTGCACTGCGACTGCATCGCCCACGCCACGCCGGAACAACGCCAGCACGTACTAGAGTTCCTGGATACCATGCTTGACGAAGAGTGCATCCGCTCCTGACCGCTTCCGACATAAAAACCCTTTTCTGCAGAAGCACTGCTTCTCATCATTGTTTTCCGGAGATATTTACATGAACACCTCAGTTGATTCCACCCCTGCCTTTATCGAGAACGTCTATAAAAAAATGGAGACGAACATTGCTGTAATCAAAAAACGGCTCGGACGTTCCCTGACCTATGGCGAGAAAATTCTCTACGGTCATCTCGATAATGCTGCCGAAGCCCAGCTGGAGCCCGGGGTCTCTTATATAAAAACCCGCCCCGACCGCATTGCCCTCCAGGATGCAACTGCCCAGATGGCTGTCCTGCAGTTTATGCTCGCCGGCAAGGATGAGGCAGCTGTTCCGGTAAGCGTTCACTGCGATCATCTCATCCGTGCCCAAAGGGGAGCAGAAGACGATCTGCGAACCGCACGCACGGAAAACAGGGAAGTCTATGACTTCCTCGCATCCGCTTCCCAACGATATGGGTTCGGCTGCTGGATGCCCGGTGCAGGAATCATCCATCAGGTGGTCATTGAGCAGTATGGATTCCCGGGACTGATGATGCTTGGAACCGACTCTCACACCCCAAATGCCGGAGGACTTGGAGCCTTTGCCTCCGGAGTGGGTGGCGCTGACGCCGTTGATGTTATGGTTGGACTCCCATGGGAAGTACTGCTGCCAAAATTTGTGGGTGTCCATCTCACAGGCGAATTGCAGGGCTGGACAGCCCCCAAGGATGTTATCCTGAAAATCCTTGGAATGCTGACATGCTCCGGCGGCACAAACCGGGTCTTTGAATATTTCGGCTCCGGGGCGGACACCATCTCCTGCACCGGCAAGGCGACTATCTGCAACATGGGAGCAGAACTTGGTGCCACCACCTCCACGTTCCCCTATGATTCTCACATGGCAGCATTCTTAAAGGCCTGTAACCGTGCCGACGCCGCAGAAGTTGCCGACCGCTACTCCCATCTTCTCCGGGCTGATGATGATGTCCTGGCAAATCCCGCGAACTACTACGACCAGGTCATCGAAATCGACCTTTCCACGCTCGAACCCCACCTGGTAGGTCCCCATTCCCCCGATCGTGCTTCCACCGTTGCTGATATGGCAAATTATGTAAAAGAGGGCGATCATCCGGACAATGTCACCTATGCTCTTATCGGTTCCTGTACCAACTCCTCCTATGAAGATATGGGAAGGGTTGCTGCCATGGCGGAACAGATTCAGAGCAAAGGGATGAAACTGAAGATTCCGCTTCTGGTTACTCCCGGTTCGGAGCAGGTACGGGCAACCATCGAACGGGACGGGCAGCTTGCAAAGCTTGAAGCCATCGGTGCCACAGTCCTTGCCAATGCCTGCGGTCCCTGCATCGGACAGTGGAACAGAGCAGGCATTGAAGAAGGTTTCCGCAACTCCATCGTGACCTCCTACAACCGGAACTTTCCCAAACGAAACGACGGCAACTCCGGGACCAGCGGCTTTATCGCCAGCCCCGAGACCTGCCTTGCCTACGCCATGACCGGGACCTTTACCCTCAATCCTTTCACAACGGAATACAAAGCAGAAGACGGCTCTTCCTTTACCCTTACAGCTCCGGGAAAGGTGGATGAAGTACCGCCCGGAAATCTGGTACTGGACAGTGACGGTTTTCTCGCACCCATTACCGATAACACCAGCATCAGTGTCAAGATATCCCCCGAATCTGAACGGCTCTCTTTTCTCACTCCCTTTCCCGCCTGGGATGGAGAAGACTTCAAAGGACTGCGTCTGCTGTTGAAAGCAAAAGGGAAGTGTACCACAGACCATATCTCCCCTGCCGGTCCCTGGCTGCGTTACCGGGGCCATTTGAACAATATCTCCGATAATATGTTCAGCGGTGCAATCAATGCCTTTACAGACGAACCCGGCACCACAAAGAACCAGCTTACCGGCGAGACTGACGCCTACAACGAGGTCGCCCGTGCCTACACGGCAGCAGGTGAAAACTGGGTGGCAGTGGGTGACGCCAATTACGGGGAAGGATCGTCTAGGGAGCATGCCGCCATGAGCCCGAGACATATGGGCGGCAAGGCGGTAATCACCCGCTCTTTTGCCAGAATCCATGAAACAAACCTGAAAAAACAGGGCATCCTGCCCCTCACCTTCGCCGACCCGGGTGATTACGACAAAGTCCAAGAAGGCGACACCATTGACCTTATCGGAATAAAAGAGATCGCACCCGGATCAACCATCACCGGACGTTTCAATCATAATGACGGTACGGTATCAGAAGTAAAGCTGGAGCACTCCCTGAATGAGGAGCAGATCAACTGGTTTAAAGCAGGTTCTGCTTTAAATTTTATGCGGGAGAAACACTGAACAAATCGAAAGCAAATTGCCGTTTGACACAAAAAAAAAGGTCTTCAGCACCAGGCTGAAAACCTTTTTTTTATACAATGCTATAAAGCGTCTCCAAAAACTGACTCTATCAGTCAGCAACTTCCATGGGACGTCCGCAGCATACAGGTACAGCATCGCCGCCATGCAGCTGCATGTACTTGTTACAGGTCGTACAGATCACAGTACACTCCTCCACCGCCTTATCTTCCGTGTAGGTGGTGGTTGCAGGTAATCCTTCGATGACAAAACGGGCAAGATTCTGTTTTGACGGAATATACTCACCGATGGCGACCATACGTTTGTTGTCTGCGGCACAATCTACAACAACCCGCCACAGGGTCTCCAGAGAGGCGGTCTCCTGCTCGTTTTCGGGGAGGAATTCAACCACATTTTTATCGACTTGAATTTTCATTTCAGTATCCTTTCTAAGCAGATTCTTTTTCTTTTATTGCCCGACCAACAGTACGACCGAGTTCTATGCACTGTTCCAGATCAGGTTCTTCCGGAACATATTTTACCTTTAAGCCATCATCCACGATATCAAACTTCATATCTTCCATCGCCTGATTAAGCAGTTTTACAGACTCACCGGACCAGCCAAATGAACCAAATGCCGCACCAATCTTATTCTGCGGCCGGAGTCCCCGCATATACATGAGGAACCCTGCCATTCTCGGCAACAGTCCGTTGTTCAGAGTAGGGCATCCAAGCACAATGGCACTGGCATCAAGCACCTCACGCATAACATCACTGCGATGGTTGTAGCGAAGATTCAACAGTTCATAGGAAATACCTTCGTCCTGCAATCCGGCACCGACTTCCTTTGCCATCTCTTCTGTAGAATGCCACATGGTGTCGTAAATAACAAGTGCCTTACCGTTCCCTTCTCCCTTACTCCACTTATCATACGCTTCAATGGCCATTCCGGGGTTGGTCCGCCAGATAACACCATGATCGGGAGCAATCATCTTTATCTCCAGTCCCATTTCAACGACCTTGGCAATCAGTTTTTTCACCAATGGCGAATAAAGAGTAAGGATATTGGCATAGTATTTTGTCAGCTCTTCCATAAGAATCGCCTGATCCACTTCATCGTCAAAGCGCTCACTGGTTCCGAGGTGCTCGCCAAAAGCATCCGAGGAGAAGAGGATCTGATCTTCCACAAGATAGGTAAACATGGAATCCGGCCAGTGCAGCATACGAGTTTCCAGAAAAGAGAGGGTCTTGGCACCAAGGCTCACATCTTCACCGGGCTTTGCGATCTGATAAGGCCAGTCTTCTTGATGGAAATGTTGCAACAGAGCTTTTTCACCCATCTTGGAACAGATAAGCTTCTCGGGATTAATCAGTTTCACCATATCCGGTAGACTTCCTGAGTGATCCATTTCCACATGGTTGACAACGATGTAGTCAATTTTAGCCGGATCCACAATCTCACGGATCCTGGCGAGCATATCATTTTTCTTTGATTTTTTTACCGTGTCAATCAGGGTGATTTTCTCATCCATAATCAGAAAAGCATTATAGGTGGTTCCCCGATTGGTGGAGTACCCGTGAAAATCACGAACATCCCAGTCGACCGCTCCAACCCAATACACATTTTCCGTAAGTTTCACTGGATTCATCTGTTTTCCTCCTGCTGAGTTAAAAATTTAATATTTCAAAACCGTTTTCAATATATTTCGTCATCCCCGGATGGCCTGACATATCATCAAGCAGGGGAAGACCCATTTTTTCTATTTTTTTAAGTGCCTGCATCTTCATTGAACAGGCCCGGCAGACACCTTCAAGCAGACCGGCATCGACCACCTGCACAAAGAGAGCGTGGAGGAAATGTTTTTCTTCCTGTATTTCAGGCAACAGGGCAGTAGCTTCCCCTTCGACTATAACCTTACACTCATGCCCGGCGGCGTTCATTGCCAGTCCATTAAGGAGGACATGGATAAAGCACATGGGCTGTCCCTGGAATGCAACCAGTACTATTTTTTTCATCTATATACTCATTTTTAAAAGAAAATTCAAGAAGACGACAGATACAATTCTTTACTGTTAATACACAGGAACCGGGGAAAAGGTGAAATTCTCCCCGGTTTTCGTTCATTCTGCGAAATCTACATTTCGGAAAATTCGTCTTTCCCAGCCCCACAAACGGGGCATTCAAAGTCATCTGGCAGATCCTCAAAAGCTGTTCCGGGAGCAACACCCTCCGCATCATCTCCCGCATCCGGATCATAGACATATCCGCAAATATCACACCTGTACTTCTTCATACCACTCTCCGTTTTTTTGGTTTCTGTTTGTTCCGGTGCTGTAGCCGACGTATTTTCGGCATGTACTGACCCCGGTCCCGCCAATGGTCTGAATGCCTTTACAGAGGCACCGCAAACCGGACACTTCCATCCTTCCGGAAGATCCTTAAACTGTGTTCCTTTCTTGACCTTTCCCTTGCGATCCCCCTTGTCGGGGTCATAAATATAGCCACAGTTCAACGACTGGCACTGGTACATTTCCTCTGGCGACGACATGCTTGCACTCCTTCTTTGTTCATACTTTTTTTTACTATTTCAGACACAACACTGCATTACGCGATTAGCAGCAAAGCACAGTTGAACGCTCTTTGATGGAGAAAGTCGCCCCTGCCATATCGCTCGCAGGGGCAAGCTCCTACAATTTCAGTCCATAGTTACCTGAGCTTCAGTGCTACACAAAATAGAATACTTTCCGATCAATCTCTTTAAAATCTACAGTAGAGATCAAGCCTTCCAGACACCGTGCAGATTACAGTGGGCACGGGCTGTAGGTGCATCGGCAGATGTCAGGAAAACTGCTTCCGGGGCATCACCGGGACTCAGGAACTGTCTGTAGCAGGTGTCGCCGGCAATAAGCTCAATCCACTCAATAAAATGATCGTCAGCCATTGGATGGGCAACACTTCCCACGCTCACCTTGTAACCACCGTCAATTTTTTCAATCACCGGGACATGTTTCTCCTGTGCAGCATCAACGGTGTTTTCTTTCAGATAATTCATGGGCTGCCCGCAGCAGCTCATGGAACCGGCGCCGGCATGCACAACCTCTGCAACATTTCCGCAGACACCACATTGATAAATTCCCAATTTTTCAGCCATAATACACCTCCTGTTAAAAACACGTTAAAAAGAATCTGTTTAATCGTCCTTGTGGTCAGCGAGATATTTTGCAACACCCTCGGCCGTGGGGGTCATTGCCTCATCACCCTTGTTCCAGTTTGCAGGACACACATCACCAAATTCTTCAGTAAACTGCAGGGCATCAAGCATACGCAGAGCCTCGGCAACACTGCGACCCAGGGGAAGATCGTTCACCACCTGGTGACGAACGATGCCATCTTTGTCGATGAGATAGAGACCACGCAGAGCAATTCCTGCATCAAGCAATACACCGTAATTACTAGAAATGGATTTGTCCAGATCGGCAACCAGAGGAAATTGCACATTCCCGATTCCGCCATCATTTACTGCCGTATTCTTCCACGCCAGGTGGGAAAAGTGGGAGTCCACCGAAACACCTACCACTTCACAGTTTTTTTCCTTAAATTGATCTACGGCCTTATGAAAGGCAATGATCTCCGAGGGGCAGACAAATGTAAAATCCAAGGGATAAAAGAAAAGAAGGACGTAGCTGCCGCGCATCCCGGAAAGTGTAAACTCCTCATTGAACGTATTGTCCGGCATAACAGCCGTCGCGGTGAAATCAGGTGCTTCATTGGTTACTAAAGGTTTCATTCATATCTCCATATTTGATAGTTTTACAGTACGTGCTGAGCTGCCGGATCCGTTTGCAACGTCATCAGCAGGATCAGAGGCTTACAGTGGGGGGGGTATAGCAAGACAACATTTACCAGTTCTCCGCCAACAGCTCAAAATATGCCCGGGGATGACTGCATGCAGGGCATTTTTTCGGAGCCTCGCTGCCTGTATGTGTAAACCCGCATTTGGCACAGTACCAGGTCTGTTCTTCATCTTTTGTAAACACCTTATCCGCCTCTATATTGGCAATAAGGGCACGGTACATCTTCGCATGCTGTTTTTCGGCAACAGCGATGGACCGCATGGCTGCCGCTATCACGGGGAAACCTTCCTCATCTGCAATATCAGCAAATTCCGGATACATGGTCTCAAACTCATGTTCTTCACCCATAGCAGCATTTTTGAGATTCTCAACAGTATCTGCAGGTGCCGCAGCAGGAAAAGATGCCGAGATTGCCACATCTCCTCCCTCCAAAAATTTCAGCAGCGTCTTCGCATGTGCCCGCTCCTGCTCTGCGGTACGTTCAAAAAGAGCTGCGACCTGCACATACCCTTCCTTCTTGGCAACTTTTGCATAATAGGAATAACGGTTCCTTGCCTGCGACTCACCCGCAAAAGCGGTCATGATATTTATCTCTGTTCTCGTTCCCTTTACATTCGCCATAACCAAACCCTCTCCATCCTTATGCTTTTAACGCAGTTTTACCTTCATCAGTGATTTCATACTTACAGCGGACAGGACTTTCCACAAGACCCTTCTTCTTCAGAGCTGTAATCCGGCAGCTGACTTGTTTGGTTTCAAGTCCCGTTGCCGCTGCGATATCTTTGGACGCACACGGCCCGTCACACTTGCCCATCGCTTCAAGTACCTGTTTCTGCTCATCTGTTAATCCACCTTTTTTACATCCACAACCCATATCACCAACTCCTTTGTTTTCTTTCCTGTCTGTTTTTGATTTTGTTTTTATCAGCTTTTTCTGACATTTAGGACAAAGACCACTGACCTCAAGACGAAATCCTGTGATCTCATACCCCTTCATCGTATCATACTTTGGGACATCCATTCCACTCTTGTCCAGATCCAGATTCTCAACCTGCTGACACTGAACACAATAAATATGATCATGATCTTCAACTATCGCATCAAACCGCTTCTGACGACCACTGATCTCAAGCTTGCGGATAACACCAACATCTGACAGAATCTCAAGATTCCGATAAACGGTAGCAAGACTTATCCTGGGCATGGTCTTTCTCACCCGCTCATACAGCTCGTCTGCGGTTAAATGCCCTTTACTCTTTTTTAATTCACGCAGGATCATTTCCCGCTGATTTGTCATTCGTAATTGCATATACCCTCCTTGATAATTATTTTCAAATGTAAGTGATAACTTTTTGCAAGTCAAGTGTTTTTCACACATATATTTCAGCACCGCACAAATTCTTTCGTGTTTTTCTGAAAAGAATCTGTGAAGGTGCTTATCCCGGCGTACCGTTCATCACCGGTGCTGGGAAATATCAGAAGGCATAAAAAAACCAGCCACGAACCTGTCGTGGCTGGTTAAAGGGGAATTGCTGATCCCCATGTGTCGGTGGAGGGATCAGGGGAGAGTGCGGACGGGGAGTGCACGGCGTCCTCCGCCGCTTCCGCGATGCAACCTCCGACTCACCCCATAATTAAATCCGTAGGCTAGACCTTTGTTGTTTGCCGTCCTTCGTGCCGTCCACACCCATGGGCCGGTAACCTTAATCTTGTCTGTGATCAGATCAACGGATTGTGAGTAGTCCTGTCCCTTGATCTTTTTTTTATTACCATATAGTGAGGCAAGCTCTGAGGCCACCGGCATCCGCCAGTCATTATAACCGCCCGCTGAATAGTTTTTGCAGTACGCAACGGCAGCAGACCAGTTGATATTCGAACCATTGTCCTGAGCCGCCCACATAAGCCCTTTCTGATGATCTTTCACCATACCGTTGGGCAGCACCTCAAAACGCCCTTCTGCATAGCTCCCTCCAGCTGCCAGCAGACACAGGACGCAGCAGAAAAGCATGGCCGAGATGCCTTTCATCAGGTGTCTCTTCATTGTATTCTCCTTGTGTTGGTGTTCTTCTCGTTTATACGAGTCGCCATTCTCATCAAACTACCGAGCCTCAAGAACAGCATCAAACTCTTTACTGATAAACTTCAGATGTTGAGTTTCCTCTTTCGCCAGATACTCAAAAAGCTGCCGACTTTCATCACTCCCGGCTTTTCGGCTGAGACGTGTGTACAGATCAAGTGCCTGGGTCTCAAGCATCATTCCCAGTTGCAGAATATCTGACAGTGTCCCGGTCTGCGATTGAAAATAGCTGAGAACCTGACTGCGGTCAAATCCGCCCTCAAGGGTTTCCACCACAGTATCAGTTGCAGTACCTGTGGGAAACATCGCTTTCAGCTTCTCCTTGTGACCCTCTTCAAATACAGCCAGGCGACCGAGGAGTGCTTTTGCCTCAGTATCATCCACCTGCGCTTCCATTGCCAGATACAGTTGCCGCAGCCCTTCTTCCATGGCATAGCTCATCTGGAAGGCATCATCAAAATCACCGCTAACAAAATCTCCCATACCAAAATCCTCACTGCCAACCGCCTTACCGCCATTAAAAGCGATAATACCGCCACTCATATTCTGGATATTCTCATACCCGGCAGCCAACAGTAACTGCGCAGCAGCCTTGCTGCGTACTCCGGAATGTCAGTAAACAAAGGTCGGTTTTGCAGGATCAAGTTCGGTGATTCGTTCATTGATCTCTTTTAAGGGAAGCAGCAGGGCACCGGGCAGATGCTCCTTTTCATATTCCTTCGGCTGCCGCACATCAAGAAGCTGATAGTCGCCAGGCTGATGTTCTGCCATGAACCTGCTCACTTCAGCCGGGCTGATGTTGGCACCTGGTGTAAAAAGTGTCTTCCAATTCATCCTGCAAGCTCCCTGTACATTGTTTCGTTATAGCCCACGTACACAGTCTTTCCTTTGCGAACAGTCGGTGCCCGCAGGTTACCGGTACGCCCGAGACTCACCTTCAATAATGCTTCCTGCGAAGCACTTTCAGGACTGAATTCCACGGTCTTTTTCCCCCTTCCCACATACACCTTTTCCGCCTTTTCAAAAATCTGCCAGGCATCATCCGCCTTCAGCACATTCTTTCGTGCATCAACAATTTCTGTGACACTCACCCCTGCCTGCTCAAGAGCCTCCTGAGCCTTTGTGCAGGATTTTCAGCCCTTGCGAAAGTACATCCAGTCGATGGTCATATTCTCTCCTTTCTCTCAACATTTTATTGAAACGTTTTCATAAATTTTCTGTCTATCCAGTCCTTAATCTTATACGCCAGGACACCGGACATCTGAAACCATTTTTTTCGAAAAACGCCCAGAAAATTCCCCAGGTTAAAGATCAGCAGGTAGTCTCCGCCGGGATCAAAAGGCTGCAGATCCTCTCCCTGCAGGTATGCCTTCAGATTATGGAACAATACGGGATTTTCCCGAACGGCGTACACACCCACCTTGTCAAGGGGCTGCTCCAGATAATTGATACAGTCTCCCCCGCCGAAGATCTCCGGATAATCGGGGCACTGCAGATACCGATTTACGGACAGCCCCCCGTCTTCCCCGGTCTGCAACCCGGCTTCCTTAAAAAAAGATGACGGATGTACACCGGTTGCAAGAATAACAAAATCGGCAGAAAGTTCCGCCCCAGAGGTAAAAGTCAGGTGGTTATCCGTTATGGATACAAGGTGTCCCTCTTCACGGATAGAAACCCCGTTCAGCTCAAGTATGCGCCGACTCCTCTCTTGTATTCCCCTGGGGAACCTGCTTAAGAGGGCATTGCCGGCAAACAGAACAACATCTGCGGAATAGGGAACATCAACCAGCAGCTGCCCGAGATTCCCTGCCGTCTCCGCACCTGCAGGACCGCCACCGACCACAGCAACGGTCACCGATTGCTGCTGCGCGAGTGCGGATATTTCAGTCCGTGCCTGATACAGTCTCTCTATGGGCTTGACCGTGTATATCCTCTCCCGGCTGCCGCTGATTTCCGGAATATCAACATGACTGCCGGTGTTGAAAGAGACCACATCATAGAACATCTTCTCACCGGACTTCAGGAACAGCTCGCGCCTGTCCGGGTCAACACCAACGACACTATCCTGAACAAACACAGCGCCCTGCGCCTCAACTTTTTGTTTCACGGCAAAACGAATATCTTCCGGCTCATAGCCACCGCCGAGCATTCCAGGTCCCATACCAGAATAATAATGGTAATCCGACGGACCGATCACTGTGACCTTATGACCAAGCTCTTTTACAACATGGATATTTGCCATACTCACCATGTGTGCGTGACCGGCTCCTGCCAGAACGAGATGTTTACCCATAATTTCAAACAACAAAGAGTTAATAAATCTGACTGCCCCTCTAACCGGCTGCAACCCGCTGAAACAACCAAAGAAAGCATACCATATACTGCAGTACCCCAGAAGTAGTATACGTGCTTAAAATAAAAAAATAAATACTTATTACATCCCGGGTCCTGTTCCCCGGGAGCTTGTCCGAGAATAGGCGTTCTTGGACAGCCTCCTATTCATCCGCCGCAGACGGCACCCCCTGAACCCGCTGTACAACAAGCATTGCCAGCAACACAATACAGATGCCGGGAAGTATCTTCGCACCCGGCCAGGAGGCCCCGGACAGCAGGTCAATCAAAAGAACAAGTGCCGGATAGAGATAGGAATACGCCATCACCCGGGTAGGGCCGAGAAATAAAATTGCATACTGGGTGATAAAAAAGGAGATGATAGTCGAGAATACGGCAAGATACCCTATCCCGAGCCACACCGTCACCGGAATCTCAGACCAGACCAGAGAAAACAGATCCGCACCTGCAATGGGCAGCAGCCAGCATGTCCCGGTGACCATCACCCAGAACGCCATCACTGCCATCGGCTCTCCCCGATGCAGCAGGCGAATTAATGGAGTATAGAGCCCCATGCACAGACAGCCTGCAAAAAAAATAACATCGCCGTAGTTCCAGTCAAGACTTGTAAAGAGCTGCCAGTCCCCCTTAAAAACAATCCATGCTGCTCCCGGCACTCCCAGAAAAAGAGCTGTCAACCTCCCCTTTCCCAGACGTTCTTTGTTCAACACTATTGCATACAGGGCTGAAAACCCTGGAACAAGAGTAAAGATGGCACTGGTACTCAACGCCGTTGTATAACGAAGGGAGAGAAACATACACCAGAAAAAGACCACTAAAACAACAGAAATCAGTGAATAGCGAAGGAGTGCCTTACCGGAAACAGCCAGCGTATACCTGTACCAGACAAAGGGAAGAAAAATAAGGGATGCACAAAAAAAACGGATAAGGGTGAGCGGAGCAGGAGCAAGATCGGGAGTGATGGCTGCCCCCACCGGAAAGGAACCGGAAACAAGAACAGCACACAAAAACATTAGCAGATGAACGCGCATGGGGAGGCGGGAAAACACCCGTAAAAACTTTCGGGTGTGGGCTGGGAACAAACCGTAAAAACAGAACAGGGAATCCTGAAGTGCTGCAGATGATTTCACAGCTTCAAAATTCCCCGTTAAGCGTTCAGGCGTTATCCTGCAGTTTTATTCTTCCCTCTCCTCCATCTCATCGCCGGCAGCATCCTCTTCCTCATCAGAAGAAACAAACAGATACCGGTACAAAACACCCAGAGCGACAAAGAACATTGGAATAGTCCAGATCAGACCAATTCCTGCAGGGATCATGGAAACAGCATAAATAAGCATCATCAGCAGATAGACGCCAAACACTGTCCACCACTTTTTATGAATGGCTTTGCGGGACGCTTCAAGCGCCTGCCACGGCCCGTAGCCCTTTTCAAGGATAAGGGGAAGGGTAAGGGCGTACCCGACTGTCAGATAAATTCCCGGCAGCACAAGGAGCACGAAACCGATACCAACAAGAATAAACTGCAGAATCATGGCAATGGCAATGCTGAATACCTTAGGCAATCCTGCAAAAACCATCTTCCAGCTCACCCGTTGATTCTGGGCTCTGCGTACGCCGATAAGCATAATACCGGCAGTAAATACCATGGACAGCAGACTACTGACAACCTGTACCCCTACATTCAGCCCAACCGCCGATCCGGCGCCAAACATTGCTGCAGGATCAGTACTGATAGTTCCTCCACTTAATGCCATCACGGCACCAAATGTCAGGCCAAACAGGAGGAGATACATCACGATCATACCACCCCATACAGCCCCTTTAGCTCCTTTGGTCTTCTGCCACGCCTCTTTCAGTACATCGCCAACGCTGAAGTCAGCTCCCGGCAAAATCTCATCAGTTTCCCTTTCAACAGACTCACCATCGTCGCCATCAACAACTTCCACAGCTTCAGGCTGGCAGACGCCGCAAAACAGCTTACCTCCGATATTCTGCAGAAAATCCGGATGAAACTTTTCACCGCATTCAGAACACGGCTTTACGGGCTGACCATTTTCGTCAAATTCCGTCTCTTCGGTATCAGCCTCTTCCTCATCCTTCCCACTCATGACAGCGGTGGCTGCAACGGCGGTGGCTGCGGCTTCTGCAAGACCGGCATCACTGTCATTGATGTCTGAAAGACCAGAAACACCATCATCTGCCTCTTCATCGTCTTCAGATATACAAAGGGCACAAAAACGTTTCGAGCCAACCTCTTCGAGGAGGTCGGGATTCAATGATTCACCACATTTATCACAGGCCACAAGCTCCACCTGCTCATCGGAATCATCAGTATCTGCCGGAATCTCATCAATTTCAGGAGTATCGTCTTCTAAGTCTTCAAGCTCGGCAGACGGCATCTCCGCAGCATCTTCCTCCGCCGTTTCCAGCGACTCCTCTTCGGACTCGGGCTCACAGAGACTGCAGTACAGTTTGGAATCAATCTCCACCAAAAAGCTTTCAGCAAAAGCAAGACCGCAAACCGAGCAATTTTTCAGCTCACCCTCGTCGGCACTTTCGTCTTCAATTTCCCGGTCATCGTCATCCGCAGAAGCTTCGGACTCGTCAATGGAAGACTCCTCGTCTTCGCTGACAGCGACGTCTTCAGTTTCCTCTCCCACCTCAGCATCATCAGCAGAGACCTCATCAACAGCTGCCCTCTCCTCAGCTTCCCGCCGAGCCTCTTCCACCAATGTGTCAGCGGCAGGGGTCTCGGGTTCTTCAACAGGTGCAACCTCCCGGCTCACTGCTGCTGCAAGTGCTGCTTCAGGCAGCAGTTCCTCGGGAACCAGAAAAACCCTGGTGCATTTCGGACATTTCAGTTTCTTGCCGGCGAGTTCGTCATCCACCGAGCCGTGCACCCCGCAATGGGGACAATCAATCTTCATGTACAACCTCCAATCGTCTTATATCTTTCACGTCTCCCATGTCTATTCTAGGAAACAAAATCCAAAACAGGTATGATGGTAAAGTGTAGTACAAAACCGTATCGAAAATACAGGAAAAACACTATCTCACGTATTTTTTTATCTTTTTGGGGGAAATCATCGTAAAAGGTACAGCAATGAAAACCATTCTGATCGCAGCCATGGCAGGCAACAGAGTTATAGGCAGAGACAACTGTATCCCCTGGCATATCCCGGAAGAGATCCACCATTTCAAAGCAACAACCATCGGGCATGCTGTTGTCATGGGTAGAAAAACATTTGAATCCATTGGCAGACCGCTCCCCAGACGTTTCAATGTGGTGCTCAGCAGACAGAGCAACGCCCGCTTCCCGGGATGCACCGCAGCAGACAGCCTGGAAAGGGCAATAAACCTGTGCCGCACACAGAAGAAAGTTTTTATCATCGGGGGGGAATCACTCTACCGGGAAGCCATGCTGACAGCAGATACCATACTGCTCTCTGTGCTGGATCGAAACTATGAAGGAGACATCTTCTTTCCGGAAATCCCTAAAACCCTCTTTGAGCTGACAGCAAAAAAACAGGTACACGGCAAACAGACCTTTTCCATCCACCGTTATCAGCGCAGGAAAAACGTATGAAAGCCGGCAGCCTCCCGGTTCTGACAATCCTTCCGCAACTGCGGGCAAGTCTCGCCACAGCTCATGTTATCCTTGCTGCCCCGCCCGGATCCGGGAAAACAACGGCGGTTCCTCCGGCACTGCTTGCCGAGGAGTGGCTCAAGAAAAAGAAGATTCTTCTTCTCGAACCCAGACGTCTGGCAGCCCGTACCGCCGCAAGACGAATGAGTTTTCTGTGTAGTGAAGCTGTGGGAGAAACCATCGGCTATCGTACCCGCATGGACAGCAGAGTGTCCTCCCTGACCAGGATAGAGGTGATCACCGAAGGGGTCCTTATCCGTAAACTGCAAAGTGATCCCGAACTGCAGGAAGTCGGGCTGGTTATTTTTGATGAGTTCCACGAACGAACACTTTCTGCAGACCTTGGTCTTGCCCTTTGCCTCGATCTCTGTCAGCTGCGTCCCGACCTGCGACTGCTCGTCATGTCTGCCACCCTCGACAGCCGGGACCTCAGCACCGTCATGAACGACGCCGCCGTTATCCATGCCTCGGGAACACAGTATCCGGTGCAGGTGCACCACAGCCATCCGATCACCGATCCATTTTCCATCGCCCGTATTACCGCAAATGCTGTTCTCCATATCATAGAAGAAGAAGGGGGTGATCTCCTGGTTTTTCTCCCCGGTGTCGGTGAAATCAAAGCCTGTCAAAGAATCCTGACGCAACACAACTGCCCCTGCTCCGTACTGCCGCTGTATGGAAATCTAAGTGTTCGCGACCAGGATCATGCCATCACCCCTGTGAAAGGCGGCAAACGGCGCATTATTCTCTCCACTCCCATTGCCGAAACCTCCCTTACCATAGAAGGAATTGCTATTGTTGTGGACAGCGGTTTTGCCAGACGTCCTCGATTTAATCCGGCAACCGGTCTGAACCGGTTACAGACGGTCAGGATCTCCAAAGCATCTGCAAAACAACGGACGGGACGGGCAGGCAGGCTTGCTCCCGGCATCTGTTACCGGCTGTGGGACAAGCACACGGAACATTCACAGCTGGATTTCACTCCACCTGAGATCACCCTTTCCGACCTTTCTTCACTTGTCCTTGAACTTGCTCTCTGGGGAGTAACCGATGCAAAACAGATGCAATGGCTGACCTCTCCACCGCCTGGAAACTGGAAACGGGCACAAAATCTCCTGAAAAGTCTTTCAGCCATTGACGTGAAAGGAAAAATCACCAACACCGGGCGCAGGCTGGCAGAACTCCCCATGCATCCCCGCCTTGCCTCCATGCTGCTGCTGGCCAAAAAACAAAATCTACTCGCCACCGCCTGTATTCTTGCGGCAATCTTATCAGAACGTGACCTCTTTGCAAATCGACGGGACTGTACAGATATTGGCGAGCGGCTAAAACTGTTCACCACAAAGAACCGCAGCAGACAAATAGATCATGGTCTCCACAAACGCATTGGAGAGCAGGCACGGTTATGGCAGAAAAAGCTTGGCTGTCCTCCCGGAGAACCTGTTGTCCCGGAAGAGTGTGGGCAGCTGCTGATCGCAGCCTTTCCTGAACGCATCGGTGTTTTACGGAATGGCAGCAGAGACCGCTATCTCATGGCGAACGGACGGGCAGCCCTGCTGCCGCCGGGCGACCTCCTCGGCGGCACAGCTCTGCTGATTTTCCCCAAACTTGATGCAGGAAAAAAAGAGAGTAGAGTCTACCTGGCAGCAGACATTACACTTGGCGATTTGCGGAACAACTATCCGCATCTCCTCAAATACAGAGAAGATTTGTGCTGGAACGACTCCGGCTCTCATATCAGCATGCGGCACAACTGCTACCTTGGTAAGGCAGTTGTGAAAAGCAGCCCCTTACAGAACGTTAACGAAGATGCTCTGCTCGATATGTTCCTGACAGGAATACAAAAAAAAGGACCGGGATGTCTGCCATGGAGCAGGGATGCGGAAACGTATAGAAAACGCGTGGAATCATTGAACCGCTGGGGAATTGTCAATCTCCCGGACCTCAGTATGAATGCCCTGTTCAGCGATCTGCAATGGCTTGCCCCCTACTGCACAAAGATGAGTCGGCTCTCCCAGCTGAACCAGCTCAATATTCACTCCATCCTCCTCTCCCTGCTCAGCTGGCAACAGCAGCAGCAAGTGGAACGAATGGCACCGGAACGATTACAGGTAGCATCCGGTTCCCGTATCCGACTGGACTACAGACCCGGTCAGCCACCGGTGCTGGCAGTACGCCTGCAGGAGCTCTTCGGTCACACTGAAACGCCGACGGTCTGTGATGGACGCATTCCGGTACTCCTCCACCTTCTGTCTCCTGCCGGGCGCCCCATGCAGGTCACCGACGACCTGCACTCTTTTTGGAAAACCACCTACAGCGAAATAAAAAAAGAACTGAAAGGACGTTACCCCAAACATCACTGGCCGGACGATCCACTGCTTGCCCGAGCAACATCACGGTGTAAACCACGATAAAATCTGTTTCAGGAAAACTGTTCCCGCATCCCGATAACGGTTTTGTCTTCCAGAAACTCGTCATAGGGCAGCATGCTGTCGATGGTGCCGCCCGGAAGGAGTTCAACGAGTCTGTTGGCAATGGTAGAGACGAACTGATGATCGTGGGAAGAAAAGAGAATCACTTCCGGAAAGGCGATCAGACCATTGTTTAGAGCCGTGATAGATTCAAGATCCAAATGATTGGTGGGATCATCAAGGATAAGAGCATTTGCATCAGACAGCATCATCCGGGCAAGGAGGCAACGTACCTTTTCTCCTCCCGACAAAACGCTGGTCTTTTTCAGCGCCTCTTCCCCCGAGAAAAGCATCTTACCGAGAAATCCGCGGGCATAGGTCTCCCCTTCCGTTACCGGCGTGTACTGTCCCAGCCAATCCACCAGGGTTTTATCTTCTGCAAAAAATGCACTGTTTTCCTTTGCAAAATAGGAATGAGACATGGTCACGCCCCAGCGGAAACTTCCGCTGTCAGCTTCCAGATGACCGCTGAGAATCTGAAAAAGTGTCGTTTTTGCCAGACTATTGCTGCCGACAAAAGCAATTTTATCTCCCTTATTAACAACCAGGTTCAGGTCGCGAAAAAGAACAGTGCCGTCCAGCTCCTTACTTAATCCTTTGATCTCCAGAATCACGTCGCCACAGGGACGCTCCGGTTTAAAGGAAATAAAGGGATACTTGCGTGAGGACACCGGCATCTCCTCCAGGCTAAGCTTATCCAGCAGTTTCTTTCGTGATGTCGCCTGCTTTGCCTTGGAGGCGTTGGAGGAAAACCGGCGGATAAAATCTTTCAGCTCTTTCGCCTTTACCGCTGCCTTTTTGCTCTCATTCTGCTTCTGCTGCAGCATCAGCTGGCTTGCCTGATACCAGAAGTCATAGTTCCCTGCATAAATAGTGATTTTGCCAAAATCAATATCTGCCACGTGGGTACACACCTGATTTAAAAAATGACGATCATGGGAAACGATAATCACCGTATTCTGGAATCTGTCCAGAAAATTCTCCAGCCAGACAATAGAGGCAATATCCAGATTATTTGTCGGCTCATCGAGCAGCAGAACATCCGGGTTGCCGAAAAGTGCCTGGGCGAGAAGCACCCTCACCTTCTCACCACCTTCCAGCTCCTTCATTTTTTTATGGAGAAGCTCTTCTGAAATCCCAAGACCGCTCAGTAAGACAGCTGCTTCAGACTCCGCTTCATATCCGTTCAGCTCTTCAAACTCCGCCTCAAGCTCTCCGCTGCGCAGACCGTCTTCTTCGGTAAAATCAGCCTTCGCGTAGAGTGCCTCACGTTCCGCCAGGAGCTCATACACTCGCATATGTCCCATGATAACAACGTCAAGAACCTTCACCTCATCATAGGCAAAATGATCCTGTTTTAAAACGGCAATGCGCTCCCGACTGCCCACCGTGATGTTTCCCTTATCCGGCTCGAAATCACCGGCAAGGATCTTCAGAAAGGTTGTTTTTCCCGCACCATTTGCACCGATCAACCCATAACAGTTGCCGGGGAGGAATTTTATATTAACATCTTGAAAGATAACCCTTTTCCCGTAAGAAAGGGCAACATCATTTGCAGTAATCATACATTTCCTTGCTCTCTTCGTTGAAAAAAGAGAGCTCTTATTTCAGGGAAAAATAGACAAAGTTCAATTTGCCCTTATAATACGTCCAGACCCGGTGAAGATCTTACACAGCTGAACCCTACCGGAAAAACGAACGCATTTACTATGAACCAAAAAAACAGAGCAGGAACTGAACATATTTATCGAAGAATAGAAAGGGGCACAGAACAAAAATAAATATTTTTTCCATGTCCATAAATCTCTCAACGGGAAAGAAGCCACCCGGAGGGAATTCCGGATAAGACGTCTCTTTGTTTTAACCTGAAAAAACTAGACGAGGTACATCAAAATGCGGCAACGCAGTGCCCTCTTTTCACCCCACATTCTGTTATGATGGCAGCTGAACAAACTATCCCAAAAGCAGTGATTCTTTTCAGCGGTGGTCTGGATTCGACCACCGTCCTTGCCATTGCCCAAGAGCAGGGCTATTCCTGTCACTGTCTCAGTTTTCGGTACGGTCAAAAGCAGACGGTGGAGTTGGAAAAAGCCTCACGGATGGCAGAGAAAGCCGGAGTCACCAGGCACCTTATTCTCAATCTGGATCTGGATAGGATAGGAGGATCAGCTCTCACCGACTCCATTGAAGTTCCTAAGGACCAGCTGCAGGACAATCCGGACGCCGACATTCCTGTGACCTACGTTCCTGCAAGAAATACCATCTTTCTTTCCCATGCTGTTGCCTGGGCAGAAGTGTTGGGTGCATCCGACATTTTTATCGGTGTAAACGCTGTGGATTACTCCGGGTATCCGGATTGCCGCCCGGAATTCTTAGAGGCATTCTCAACCATGGCAAATATTGGAACACGGGCGGGAGTGGAAGGAAAAGCACCATTCACCATCCATGCTCCGCTTCTTTCCATGAGTAAATCGGAGATTATCAGCAAAGGACTGTCTCTGGGAGTGGATTACGCCGGAACACACAGCTGCTATGATCCGGTGGAAGGAAAAGCATGCGGCAGATGCGATGCCTGTCTGCTGCGCCTGAAAGGATTTGCCGAAGCCGGACTGACAGATCCGGCACCCTATATAACAAAGGCATGAAGTTGATTTAATGCCGGTCTTCCCTGCCGTTTTCAGATGTTAACTCATCGTGGGTTACTCGACCGCCCATAATTGTCAAGACTGCTTTGCCCTGCAGCTTCCAGTCAATAAAGGGGGAATTCTTCCCCTTAGAGACAATGGAATTCCCGGTGAAGACATATTCCCTCTCGGGATCGATCACAGTAACATCTGCCGCTTCACCCTCGGCAAGGGATCCACCTGGAATCTGTAAAATACGGGCAGGCGCCGTGGACATCACCTCAATCAAGCGAAGGGGATCAAGCACTCCATCACGAACAAGCTGAAGAGAAAGGGAAAGAGACGTCTCGAGACCGGTAATGCCATTAGCTGCCCTGTCAAACTCCACCTCTTTTTCCAGTACGGAATGGGGAGCGTGATCTGTGGTTATGGCATCAAATGTTCCATCCCGCAATCCCTCACGCATGGCATGACGATCCGTCTCAGTACGCAGCGGCGGATTCATTTTGGCATGTGTGTCATATTCGGCAACCGCTTCTTCTGTCAGGGTAAAGTAATGGGGCGTTGTCTCTGCACTCACCCTGACTCCCCTTGCCTTGGCCTGGCGAATAAGATCTGCTGCCGCCGCAGTACTCACATGGGCAATATGGGTTCGCTGACCGGTAAGTTCTGCCAGAGCAATTTCCCGATAGACCATTATCGCTTCGGCGGCTGCCGGAATACCGCGCAACCCGAGGCGGGTGGAGACGATCCCTTCATTCATGCTGCCATTTCTGCTAAGAGACATTTCCTCGGAATGAGAAATAACGAGAAGCCCGTGACTGCCCGCATATTCCATTGCCCGTCGCATCAACTGACTGTCAAAAACCGGAAGCCCGTCGTCGGTGACGGCAACGGCTCCCGCTTCTTTTAGTTCGCCATACTCAGCAAGTCTCTCACCGTCACTGCCCTTGCTGATTGCCCCGGCAGGATAGACCCTTGCTGAAGCGTTTCGTGCCTGCTCAAGGATAAAGCGGGTAACAGATGCGTTGTCATTTACCGGTGTTGTGTTCGGCATACAGACCACAGCCGTAAAGCCGCCGGCAGCAGCCGCTTTTGTTCCGGTTGCGATAGTCTCTTTGTACTCCTCGCCCGGTTCACGCAGGTGCACATGCATGTCAATAAGACCGGGAACAATCCATTTACCCTGCAGATCAAGCACCCGGCTGTTTTCCGGAACGCTGTTCCCGACCGGAACAATAACACCACCCTTCAGCCAGAGATCAGCAGAGGAATCACGCCCTGTGGACGGATCAAGAAGCCTTCCATTTTGAAGAATAATAAGAGATTCCATCAGCTGTTTCCCTCACCTCCCATAACCAGATACAACAGTGCCATACGCACAGCAACACCATTTGTCACCTGCTCAAGAATCACTGAACGCTCACCGTCGGCAACATCCGGATTCATTTCAACACCCCGATTAACAGGCCCGGGGTGCATAATCAGGGCGTCTGGACGTGCATATTGCAAAAGTTCCGAATTGATCCCATAAAACCGGGAATACTCCCGAAGAGTGGGAATCAGCGGATCATCCTGCCTTTCCTGCTGAATCCGCAGTGCCATCACAACATCAGCGTCTGTTACAGCATCGCGTACGGAATCACACACTTTCGCCCCGAGCATCTCGAGGTGAGGCGGCATAAAGGTCGCTGGTCCGGCGACCCGGACTTCAGCGCCGAGTTTAGAAAAAGCAAGAATGTCAGAATGGGCAACCCTTGAATGGGCAATGTCACCGACAATGGCAATCTTTAATCCATCTATTTCCCCTTTACGTTCACGCACAGTCATCAGATCGAGCAGTGCCTGACTGGGATGTTCATGGGTCCCGTCTCCTGCATTGATGATTGCCGATTGGATATGACGGGTCAAAAGAGCCGGAGCTCCTGAACTGGAATGCCGAATGATGATAATATCAGGATTCATCGCCTGCAGATTTCTGGCAGTATCTATCAGCGTCTCACCCTTTTGGGCAGAACTTGTGGAGGCGGAAATATTAAATGTGTCTGCACTCATGCGTTTGGCAGCGATTTCAAAAGAAAGACGGGTGCGGGTGGAGGGTTCAAAGAAAAAATTAACGATGGTTTTTCCTCTGAGGGTGGGAACTTTTTTAATGGAACGACTGGATATCTCTTTAAAAGAATTCGCAGTATCAAGGATATAAAATATGTCAGCAGGAGAGAACTGTTCCATGCCGAGTATGTGCCTGTGCTGAAATCGATATGATTCTTTCACGTCGTCCTTGTCAGTGCCTTACTGATAACTTCCCCGGAATCTTTACTCATCCGACTTTTTTTCAGGAACATTATCCGTAAGGTGCTTATACCAGCTTTCAGTTTATCACCTGGATTACCTGTCAGTGTACAATATTACCTATACGGCTCCAGCGGATGGAGGTAAAACGCTCAACGGACATGAGCGGAGCATCAAGATCCCAGGACCAATACAGGATAAATGCCTTGCCAAGGACATCATGCAAATCGACAAATCCCCAGAATCTACTGTCATAGCTGTTGTCCCGGTTATCTCCCATCACAAAAATATGACCTTCCGGTACTCGCACCGGCCCCATATTGTCACGGGGTCCGGATCCCGCTTTCATGATGGCACTATCAGTGTAATGAGCAAACGGATTGTGATTTTCCACATCATTGACATAGAGCTGCTTATTTCGTATTTCCACGGTATCCCCCGCAACCGCAACAACACGTTTAATATAGTCGATGGAACGATCCTTAGGAAATTTGAAAACAACGATATCATCCCGGGCGGGATTTTTCCATGGAATAACCACTGTTCCGGTCACAGGGATCTTCACACCGTAAATAAATTTATTAACAAGCAGATGATCACCAATCTGCAGAGTAGGAAGCATGGAACCCGAGGGAATTTTGAAGGCCTGAACAACAAACGATCTGATGAATATGGCGAGAATAACGGCAATGACAATTGCCTCAACGTATTCACGTACAACCGACTTTTCACTTTCTCTGCTATTCACAACCGCCACTCCAGTAAAGAATTCTTTTTCCAACGATTTTGGAAATCTTTAGGAAAGGTACTCCATTGTTCTTTCAATTTCAAGATCGTTCCCTCAAATCCAAAACAAATTCATCAAGTTCCAACTATATACTCCCCCAGGAAACAACACACCATATAGTGAGCCATGATTCAGAAAAATACCCACATATTGTGCCATGCACTTAAAACGCAAATCATTCCTAACTTAAGCACTTGTTTTAGCAGGAAGAATAATTTGTTTTTTTCAAGCCTCTTCCTTGACAAACACTTTTTTTTGTGTCCTTAATAAGTTCTAGCGTTAAAGGATTGTTGTCTGGACGCATCTCTTTTCTTTCCAGACGGCAACTCATTCACTTAATTTTTGAATACTACTAACAGACAATATGAACTTGCCTTTCCTATCCAATGAAGACTTGGTCGTCGGTGTAGACATCGGATCACACGCAGTCAAGGTCTGTCAGCTCAAGCGAACTGACAAGGCGTATGCCGTCCTCAATCTGGGAAGTGCAACTCTTCCGGAAGATGCTGTTGACGATGGTACTCTTAATGAGCCGGAAGTTGTTGGTAAAATAATAGGTGAACTGTTCAAGAGTCTTAAGATCAAGAAAAAGAAGATCGGTTTTTCCATTTCCGGTTATTCGGTAATTGTCAAAAAAGTCAACCTGGCAGTTATGTCAGACGTAGAACTGGAAGAACATATTCAGTCTGAAGCAGAACAGTATATACCTTTCGATATTGACGACGTGTATATCGACTTTCAGGATCTCAAGACGAACTCTGCAAACAATGACCGCACTGATGTTATGCTGGTTGCTGCCAAAAAAGAGGTTGTTGATGAGTACCTTGAGATGCTTGAAGGGTTAAACCTGCAGCCGGTCATCGTTGATGTTGACGGTTTTGCCCTGGAAAATACCTACGAGTACAACTTTCCTAAGGAAGGGAATGTTGCCCTTGTTGATATTGGTGCATCTAAAATGAATATCAACATTATCTCAAAAGGTATTTCAGTTGTAGCACGGGATATCGTGGTTGGCAGCCGCCAGTTAACGGAACAGATTCAGTCAGCTTTCGACATTGAGTTTGAAGAAGCTGAGGCTTTAAAACTTGGGCATATACCGGCGGAAGAAAAACAGGAACAGATTGAGGAAATTTTTTCAAGTACCTGTACACAGTGGGTGCTGGAGATAAAAAAGGCCATCGATC